>JBGPBV010000031.1:0-56713 GCA_041481445.1 Vicinamibacteria bacterium | reverse complement strand
CGCGACTCGGTCCGGACCGAGTCGGTTCAAGTAGTACTTGAGGTCGCTGGACCCGGCCTAGATCATCGTCTTCATCCAGAGCTCGCCCACGCCGCCCTGGGTGAGGAGCTTGGTCGCATAGACGATCTGGCCGGTGTGCACGGCCCAATGGTGCGACGTGCGCAGGACGAGGGCGAGCACGGTGTGGGCGGGCTCGCGCGGCACCTCCCGCGTCTCGAGCAGGCGGGCGGGATCGAGCGCGTCCAGCACCGCCGCCGTCTCCTCCACGGTGTCCTCGACGAGGCGGAACAGGTCGGGGCGGGGGATCGGCCCCCGCTCCGCGAACTCCGCCTTGCGGTCGCGCGTGTATCCGTGGCCGCCCACGATGTGGCCGAGGAAGTGCCGGCTGGAGCCGCAGACGTGGAGCACCAGGTTGCCCACCGCGTTGCTCTCGCCGTGCGGCCGCCACCACACCTGGGCCTCGTCGAGCCGTTCCAGGCAGTCGCGGACCTGGTCCGGAAAGCCCTTGACCAGGCGGCGGCGCGCCTCCGAGAGGATGGCGGCGCCGACGGCGGCGGCGTCGCCTACAGGCCCATCCACTCCAGCCCGCCCATCGCGTACTTCCTGATCTCCGTCTCGTACTTCCGGAAGAGCGCGATGTTCTGCGGCGGCGCGTCCAGCGCCTTGGCGTTCTCGCGCATCGCGGCCGCCTGCTTCTGGAGGTCGCCCGTGTTCTTCTGCAGCTCCTCCATCATCTTCTTGCTGGCGTCCCGGCTGTCCGCGAGCATCTTGCGCTGCTCGGGGGTCAGGTTGCCCTCCCCCTTCTGGGCCTGGGCGTCGGCCTGCTCCGCGGCCTGGCGCGCCTTGGCCGCGCTCTCCGCGGCGGTTTCGTAGGTCTCGCCCGCGACCTGGGAGACGCTCTTGCCGCCCGACTCCTGGGCCACCGCCGAGCCCATCATCGACTTGTAGATCTCCTGGACGAGGAAGGCGTACTCCGCCTCGCTCATCCCCGCGTCGGCCAGGGCCTCGGCCTGGGTGGAGCGGAGCTCGTTGAAGACGCCGACGCCGGTGGTCAGGTCGCTGAAGTCGGCCTGCTTCTTCTTGCTCATCGCGTCCAGCTCGTCCTTGTGCTTCTCGTAGACCGTGAACATGCGCTTGCGGACCCCCAGGAACTTCACCAGGCGGTCCTCCTGGATGACGCGGTCGGCGGGGGGCGTGAAGGGGACGGCATTCGCCTTCCTCTTCAGCTCCTCGATGCGCTTCTCGTTGCCGGTGAACTGGTCGGCCTTGCCCTTGATCCAGAAGAGGCCGCCGAAGACGGCGGCGGCCACGGCCAGGCCCCCGACGACGAAGGCGATGCCGCAGCCGATCAGGACCTTGGTTCCCGTGCTCATGCTCATGAATCCTCCGCCTGGAGAGAGATGCGAGCGGCCGATAGTATGGACGCCCCCGCCGCCGGTCAAGGGCCGTGCCTCCCGATCGCGCCGGCGCGGCGGACGCGATATGATGGCCGATCGGCGTTTGTCGAAGGAGGCCCCCTTGGAACCGACCTGGCATGACGGGCTGAGCCGCAAGGCGCTGGTGGAGCTGGTCGAAGCGCTCCTGCTGTCGATGGACAAGGCGGTTCCGCGTCTCGACGCCATCTCGCACCACCTCTCGCTCATGACCCAGCAGGGGGAGGAGCTGGAGGTGCTGGGCGGGATCGGCGACCAGATCGCCGACATCGGCGACGAGCTCTACGCGGCCAGCGACCGCGAGAAGCTGCGCGAGTGGGGCAACGAGATCGACACTCCGGAGAAGGCGCACTGAGCCAGGAGCCCCAGAACGGAGCGCGCGAGGCGGGATTCACTCCCGACGCGCGCGCGGGGGTTAAGGGGGGCGCGGCCGAGCGCCCCCCTGCTCGATCGACGGTGGGCCTCGTGTCCCTGGGCTGCCCGAAGAACCTCGTGGACAGCGAGGTGATGCTGGGCCGGCTGCGGGAGCGCGGGTACGGCCTGGTGGCGGACGCGCGCGAGGCGGACGTCATCGTGGTCAACACCTGCGCGTTCATCGACCGGGCCAAGCAGGAGTCCGTGGACACCATCCTCGAGATGGCGCGGGAGAAGGAGAAGGGGCGCGCCCGCCGCCTGGTCGTGACCGGCTGCCTCACCCAGCGCTACGACGGCGAGCTGCGCCGCGAGATCCCCGAGATCGACGCCACCCTCGGCACCGGCCAGGTCGACGACATCGTGAAGGCGGTGGAGGGCGAGGCGGCGGTGGAGGCCGCCGCCCTCCCCACCTGGGTCTACGACCACGCCTCTCCGCGGGTCCTCTCCACGCCGTCCTGGCTGGCCTACGTGAAGATCAGCGAGGGCTGCGACTACACCTGCAGCTTCTGCATCATCCCCACCCTGCGCGGCCGGCACCGCAGCCGCAACCTGGAGGACGTGGTGGCGGAGGCGCGGGGCCTGGCCGCGCAGGGGGTCAAGGAGATCGTGCTGGTGGCGCAGGACTCCACGCGCTACGGGCTGGACCACGGCCTGCGCGACGGCCTGGCCTACCTGCTGCGCCGGCTCGGGCGCATCGACTCGCTGCGCTGGATCCGCGTGATGTACGCCTACCCGGCCACCCTGAGCGACGCCGTCCTGGACGCGATGGCCTCCGAGGAGAAGGTGGTCAAGTACGTGGACATCCCGCTGCAGCACGCCAGCGACTCCGTCCTCCGCCGGATGAAGCGGCCGACCGGCCGCGGGAACCTGCTCGGGATGATCGAGCGCATCCGCGCGCGCGTGCCCGGGGTGGCCGTCCGCACCTCCTTCATCGTGGGCTTCCCCGGAGAGACGGAGGGCGACTTCCAGGAGCTGCTCGGCTTCGTGGAGGCCGCGCAGTTCGACAACGTGGGGGTGTTCACCTACTCGGACGAGGAGGGTACGGCCTCGTTCGACCTCGTGGACCGGGTGGCCCCGCGCGTGAAGGAGAGGCGGCGCCGCCGGCTGATGGCGGCCCAGAAGCGAATCGCCCTTCGCCGCAACCGCCGCCGGGTCGGGGAGCGCGTCGAGGTGCTGGTGGAAGGTGTCCACCCCGAGAGCGACCTCCTGCT
The DNA here is from genome assembly GCA_041481445.1 of Vicinamibacteria bacterium. Lineage (GTDB taxonomy): Bacteria > Acidobacteriota > Vicinamibacteria > Fen-336 > Fen-336 > AA29. The sequence goes on along the minus strand of JBGPBV010000031.1, from coordinate 53,655 downwards.
GCGCGGCCGCACGTCGGGCCAGGCTCCCGACATCGACGGCATGGTCATCCTCTCCGAGGGGCTGGCCGCCCCCGGATCCTTCGTGACCTGCGAGATCACCGAAGCGCACCCGTACGACCTGGTGGCGCGCATCATCGACGCGGACGACGCACCGTCCGTGGTCGGCCGAGAAGGCAGCCCGGAGGGCGTCGCTCTCGGGTGAGCGGCGTCACTCGCGTCCGATCCTGATGCGCGGGCCCGCTCTCCAGCGGGCGTGACCGCTCTACGATGCCCCCGAGGACGAACCTGCCCGACGACGAGGTCGTGCGCGCGACGCTCCCCGACGGAGCCCTGGCCCCGCTGCTGGGCGTGCTCCAGCGGGGACGCGCCCACGGCTGGCTGCGGCTCACTGGCATGGAGGTGCGCGGCGGCATCCCGTCCGTGATCCGCATCGCCCTGAGGCTGCAGGACGCGCGCGTCGTGGCCGTGGAGGCCACGGACGACCCGCTGCGGCCGCTCCCGCCGGGCACGGACGTGGCCGAGCGCGCCACGGCCGCGATCGGGCGGGTGCTGGCCTGCCGCGACGCCGTGCAGAGCTGGGAGCCTTTCCCGGATGAGGGTCCGAGCGATCCCGCCGCTCCGCTGCTGGCGGCGGTGACGCTGCGGGCGATGGAGCGCCTCCCGGACGCGGCCGCGGTGCAGACGGCGCTCGGCCCCGCCGACCGCGCGCTCTCTCCCTGTTCGCCCGCCCAGGCCGCGCTGGCCGCCCTGACCTCCACCCAGCGCATCCTGATGACGCGGGTGCGCGCGGACGTCACCGCCGCCGCCCTGATCGAGTCGGGCGACGGGGACGCTACCGCGCGCGATCTCCTCGCGCTGTTGTGCGCGGGCGCGGTGGAGTGGGTGAGGCCGCCGACGGCCGCCGACGAGCCCGCCGCCCCGTCCCCGAAGGAGACGGCGCCGGAGCCGCCCCGGCCCCGGACCGGGGCCAGCCAGGCCTATCGCGATCTCGACCGGCGACCCGGCCCGCCGAGCCCGGCGCCGATGCCGCCCGCGGCGGCCCCCGCCAGCGCGCCCCGCGTATTCGATCGGGCCGCGCGCCGCCGCGAGATCGAGGAGGCGCACGCGGCGCTGCGCGGGGCGACGCATTTCGCCGTGCTCGGCCTCGGCCCCGCGGCCTCCCTGGACGAAATCCGCCAGGCCTTCGCCCGGATGGCCCGCCGCTTCCATCCCGACGCCGAGCGCGACCCCGCGCTGGCCGACCTCCATCAGAAGCTGACCGACCTGTTCGTGGCCGTGAACGGCGCGTACGGCGTGCTGAAGGACCCGGTCGCCCGCGCGCGCTACGAGAGCGGGCTGGCGGCCCGGGTGGCCGCGCAATCCGCGGCGGGGGCGCACCGGGCGGCGACGAGGTGGGCGGGCAACCCCGCCGACGAGCCGGTGGAGGCGCGCATCCTGCGCGCGGAGGAGGCGCTGTCGGCCGGCCAGCCGTGGGAGACGATCGCCCTGATGCAGGAGACGATCCCGGCCGCGACCGGTGCCTCGAAGCTGCGGGCCCAGGTGCTGCTGGCGGCCGGGTACGCCGACCGCGAACGGCCGCGGGAGGCGGAGAAGATCCTGCTCGACGTCCTCCAGGCCGATCCCCGGTTCCTGCCCGCGTGCCTCTCCCTCGCCCGGATCTACCGCGATCAGGGGATGGTGAGGCGGGCCCAGGGCCTGTACGAGAGGGCGCTCGAGGTCGATCCCCGCCACCCGGAGGCGCGGCGGGCGCTGGCCGCGCTGGGGACGGAGCCGCCGGACCCGGGTGGAGGCGGGGGATCGCTCCGGTCCCGCCCGCGCGACCGCTCTTAAGGCCTCTTCGCCCCGAGAAGCCCCCCCCCACGAGAAATCCTTGCCTCCGCAGCAAATCCCTGGTACCCTTGGTGTTCCAACTCGGGGTGTTGCACCAGAGTGGGCTCGCCCCACTCTTTTTTTTGGGAGTAAGAAGGCCTGAGGGAGCAAGGACCAAAGGAGATCGTCCGGAGCGTCGCGGACCGCGTGACATCCAGCCGCGGGTACGAGCTGGTCGACGTGGAGGTCAAGCGCGAGCGGGGCGGCCATTTCGTGCGGCTGTACGTCGACAAGCAGGGCGGGATCGGCCTCGACGAGCTCCAGTCGGTCTCGGAAGAGGTCTCGGCCATCCTCGATGCCGAGGACCCCATCGAAAGCACCTACACCCTCGAGGTCTCGTCCCCGGGCCTGGACCGCCCGCTGAAGACGGAGGCGGACTATCGCCGCTTCGTCGGCCGGGTGGTCAAGGTTTCCAGCTACGAGCCCTGGGAGGGCCGCCGCCACTGGACGGGCCGTCTCCAGTCCGTCGAGGGCGGGTCGGTGACGTTGACCCTGGAGAAGGAGAAAGGGGCCGTGGCGCGGATTCCCCTCGGGAAGATCGCGCACGGCCGCCTCGAAGTGGAGTTCAAGTAGGCCTTATATGGCGAACCAATTGAGGCAGCAGATCGAGCAGATCAGCCGGGAGAAGAACATCAACCCGGACGTCATCATCGCCGCCATCGAGGACGCGATCCTCACCGCGTCGAAGAAGTACTACAAGAACAACGAGGACCTCCGCAGCCGCTTCAACAACGAGACGGGCCAGATCGAGGTGTTCGCGGTCAAGCAGATCGTGGAAACGGTGGAGATCGCGGAGACGCAGATCAGCCTGGAAGAGGCCCAGAAGCTCATCCCGGAGGCGGAAGTCGGGCAGGAGATCGAGTTCCCGAAGCCGACGGACATCCTCGGCCGCATCGCCGCCCAGACCGCCAAGCAGGTCATCTTCCAGAAGGTCCGGGAGGCGGAGCGCGACAACGTCTTCTCCGAGTACTCCGGCCGCGTGGGCGAGGTCATCAACGGCATCATCAAGCGCCAGGAGATGGGCGACTTCGTGGTCGACCTCGGCCGGGCGGAGGCCCTGCTCCCCCGCAAGGAGCAGAGCCGGGCCGAGACCTACCAGACGGGCGACCGCGTGCGCGTGGCCATCGTGAAGGTCCTGAAGTCGGCCAAGGGCCCGCAGGTGGTCGTGAGCCGGACCGATCCCGCCCTGCTCATCAAGCTCTTCGAGATGGAGGTGCCCGAGATCTACGACGGCACCGTCCAGATCCGCGGCTGCGTGCGGGAGGCGGGGGAGCGGGCCAAGGTGGCCGTCGTCTCCCGCGAGAAGGACGTGGACCCGGTGGGGGCCTGCGTGGGCATGAAGGGCACGCGCGTGCAGTCCATCATCCGCGAGCTGCGCGGCGAGAAGATCGACATCGTGGAGTGGAACGACGACGCCACCAGCTTCGTGATCAACGCCCTCTCCCCGGCCAAGGTGAGCCGCGTGAGCATCCTCGACGAGGAGCAGCGGATCATGGAGGTGGTGGTCGAGGACAAGCAGCTCAGCCTGGCCATCGGCAAGAAGGGGCAGAACGTCCGCCTGGCCGCCAAGCTCGTGGGCTGGCGCATCGACATCAAGAGCGAGGAGGAGAAGCGCCAGGAAGTCGAGGCGGAGATGGCGCGCATGGAGCGCATCGTCGCCGAGCTGCGGTCGCTGGAGGGGCACGGCATCTCGGACAAGGTCGCGCAGAGCCTCATCGACGCCGGGGTGGCCGGGCTCGGCCACATCCTGGAGATGAGCGACGAGGACCTCCAGCAGGTCGAGGGCGTGGGGCCCAAGACGGCGGAGAAGATCCGCGAGGCCGCCACCGTGGCCAAGGCGGAGTGGGACAAGAAGGACGCCGAGGAGGCGGCCCGGGTCGAGGCCGAGCGCGTGGAAGCCGAGCGCGTGGCCGCCGAGCAGGCGGAGGAGGAGCGCCGCCTGGCCGAAGAGCAGGCGGCGGCGGACCAGGCGGCGGCGGATCAAGCGGCCGAAGGCGCCGGCGACGGCGAAGAGAGCGCGGAGACGGCGCCGGTGGCCGCGCCGGACCCTGGTCTGGAAGAGACGGCGGAGCCGGCCGGACAGGCCATGGCGGAAGGGTCGGGGCAGGGGGGTAAGGCGGATGGGGAACGTTAGGGTCTTCCAGCTCGCGAGAGACCTGGGTCTCCCGAGTCAGGAAGTCATCGATCGTCTCAAGAAGCTGGGCGTCGACGTCAAGACGGCGTCGAGCTCCGTGGACGAGGACACCGCGGACAAGCTCAAGCGCGCGCTCAAGATCGACGCGCTGACCGCGCGCAAGCGCCGCATCTACGGCAGCGAAGAGGACGAGGCGGAGCGCGAGCTGCAGGAGCAGGCCCAGGCGGCGAAGATCGCCGCCGAGCGCGAGGAGCGTGAGCGGGCCGCCGCCGCCGCCGCCGAGGCCGCCGCCGCCCGGAAGGCGGGCAAGGGCAAGAAGACCGAGAAGGAGCTGGAGGCGGAGCGCAAGGCCAAGACCGCGGTCGCGGTCGACGAGCCGCCGCCGGCGCTCCTGCACGCGCCGGGCGCGCCGCGCCTCGCCCCCAAGGTGGCCACCCCGCCGCCGCCGCCGCTCGACGAGTTCGAGGAGGAAGAGGAGGAAGGGGAGGAAGGGGAGGAAGGGGAGGAGGCGACGGAGGTGGAGGAGGCGCCGGCCGCCGCGCCCGCCAGCGCCCCCGCGCCCGCCGCCCACGCCGCCCACGCGGTTCCTCCCGCGGTGTCGCCCGCCGCCGCCGCGTTCGCGGTGGCGACGCCGGCCCCGATCCTCCGCCCGCCCGCCGCGCCTCCGCGCGTGACCGGGCCGGTGCGCCCGATCGCACCGCCCACGCCGCCGGCGCCGCCCGCGCCGCCCGCGCCCGCCCCGGTCGCGGCCGCCGCTCCGGCCGCGGCTCCGGCGGCCGCCCCCCCGGCGACCGCTCCCGCTCCCGCTCCGCCCGCGGGGGCCACCATCGCCGCGCGTCCGACTCCGGCCGCTTCGGGCATGATCCCGCGTCCGGTGCGTCCGATCGCGCCGCCCCGCCCGATCCCGCCGCCGCGGCCGATCGGTCCGCACCCGACGGCGGCCACGCCGCATCCGGTGACCCCGGGAACGCTGCCGCGCTCGCCCCACGCCGTGGGCGGGGGGATGGGGGCCCGTCCGGCCTCGCCCTCGGGCATGCGCCCGGTCTCGCCGATCCCCGGACGCCCCGCGCCGCCGCCGTCCATTCGTCCGTCCGGCCGTCCCGCCCCGCGCAAGCAGGACCGCCGGCAGATCCTGCCTCCGCCGGTGAAGGACGAGCGGCCGGTCTACACCGGCCCGCCCCGCAAGATCACGCTGACGGAAGGCGTGACGGTCAAGGAGCTGGGCGAGAAGATGGAGGACGTCAAGGGCCGCGACATCATCAAGGCCCTCATCCAGCGCGGGATCATGGCCACCGTCAACCAGACCCTAGATCCCCAGCTCGCCATCGAGATCTCACGCGAGTTCGGCTACGAGGCCTCCATCCAGTCGTTCGAGGAGGAGGTGGTCGAGGTCCAGACGCACGACAGCAAGCCGGAGGACCTCCTCCCGCGCGCGCCCGTGGTCACGGTCATGGGCCACGTCGACCACGGCAAGACGTCGCTGCTCGACGCCATCCGCGAGACGTCGGTGGCGGCGGGCGAGGCGGGCGGGATCACCCAGCACATCGGCGCCTACCACGTCGACGTGGGCAACCGAAAGGTCGTCTTCCTCGACACCCCCGGCCACGAGGCCTTCACGTTGATGCGGGCCCGCGGGGCCAAGGTCACGGACGTGGTCGTCCTCGTGGTGGCGGCCGACGACGGCGTGATGCCGCAGACAGTGGAGGCCATGGACCACGCCAAGGCGGCGGGGGTGCCCATCGTGGTCGCGGTGAACAAGATCGACAAGGCGGACGCGCAGCCGGACCGCGTCAAGCAGCAGCTCTCCGACCGCGGGCTCATGCCCGAGGAGTGGGGCGGCACCACCGTGTTCGTGAACGTGTCCGCCAAGAAGAAGCAGAACCTGGACCAGCTCCTGGAGATGCTGCTCCTCGTGGCCGACCTCCAGGAGCTCAAGGCCAACCCCAAGAAGCCGGCGATCGGCACCGTCCTGGAGGCGCGCCTGGACAAGGGCCGCGGCCCGGTGGCCACGATCCTCGTCCAGGACGGCACCCTGAAGGTGGGGGACACCGTGGTGGCGGGGGCGGTGGCGGGGAAGGTGCGCGCGCTCAACGACGACCACGGCGCGCGGCTCAAGGACGCCGGTCCGGCCACGCCGGTCGAGATCCTCGGCCTGCAGACGCTGCCGGAGCCGGGTGACCAGTTCATGGTGGTCACCGACCAGCTCAAGGCGCAGTCGATCGTGCAGTTCCGCCAGCTCAAGCTGCGCGAGAAGGCGATGGCGGCCTCGTCCAAGATCCGCCTCGAGGACCTCGGCCGCGCCATCGCGGAGGGCCAGCTCCAGGAGCTGCCCCTGGTGGTGAAGGCCGACGTCCAGGGCTCGGTCGAGGCGGTGAGCGACCAGCTCCTGAAGCTGCCCCAGGACAAGATCAAGCTGCGCGTGATCCGCTCCGGCGCGGGCGCGATCAGCGAGGGCGACGTGCTCCTGGCCGCCGCCTCCAACGCCGTCGTCATCGGCTTCAACGTGCGGCCGGAGCGCAAGGCGGCGGACGCCGCCGAGCGTGACAAGGTGGAGATCCGGCTCTACACCGTCATCTACGACGCGGTCGAGGACATCAAGAAGGCCATGGAGGGCCTGCTCGAGCCGACCATCCGCGAGGTGCGGCTGGGCGCGGCCGAGGTGCGCGACACCTTCAAGATCTCCAAGGTCGGCACCATCGCCGGCTCCTACGTCACCGACGGCAAGGTGAACCGCCAGGCCCAGGTCCGCCTGCTGCGCGACAACGTCGTGATCCACACCGGCCGCGTGTCGTCCCTCAAGCGGTTCAAGGACGACGCCAGCGAGGTCAAGGCTGGCGTGGAGTGCGGCATCGGGATCGCCGGCTACAACGACGTCAAGCCCGGCGACGTGATCGAGTTCTTCACGACGGAGAAGGTGAAGGAGACGCTGGAGTAGCGTCTCCGGCGCCGGACCGGGCCTTCGGCGGAGAACGCCGGCCGGTCTCCCGCACGTCTGACAACGCTTTCAGGCGGAACGTTGGCGGGATGTCATTCGTCTATCATCTCGCCGCCACATGGCTGACACATTGACCGCGTCCGCCCGCGACCCCGTGCCCGTCGCCGTGCCCTCGGCGCGCCGCGGGACCGCCGACCGCGTGTTCCTCGGCTCCCTCGTGTACACGATGGCGCTCACGATCCTGTGGGCGACGTTGCTGGTCACACGGCCCAGCGACGGCTTCCTCTTCCGCGATTACCGGCTGGACGGGCGCGCCGTGGGGCGGCTCGTCTTCGGGTTCCTGTTCTTCTCGATCCTGTGGGGAGTGATCTGGTGGGGCGTGAAGACGGCGCTCCTGCGCTGGTGGGTCGGGTTCTCCAAGGAGGAGCGGCGCCAGGCCTTCTCCTCCCGGATGGACGCCCCCTACGACGTGGCCGCGCTCCTGGCGCGGTACTCCGAACGGCGCATCCGCATCACGGACATGATCGGGCGCCGCGGGCGCTTCATCGTCCTCCAGATGGCCGGCTTCTACTACCTCTATTCGCGCATCGCCGCCGATCCCGGCCCCGGGTTCCTCACCGCCTTCCTGCAGGACAGCCTGGTGGACGCCGTCATCTTCAGCTGGGTCGCCCTGGCCCTCTACTACTCGAGCGGGTTCCTGGCCCGGATGTTCTGGGGCGCCCAGTCGCGCGTGATGGACGGCGGTCTGGCCCGAGCCAACTGCCTCCTCATCACGACCCTGTGGAGCGTCTTCAAGTTCGTGATGGTCCCCATCGGGATCGGGCTCACCGCGCACTTTCCGCCGCGGACCTTCGCCACGCTGTTCATCCTCATCTGGGGCTCGTACACCGCGGCGGACGCCTCCTCCGAGATCGTGGGCTCCCTCTTCGGCAAGCAGAAGCTCCGGGTCTGGGGCCTCGGAGACGTCAACCGCAAGTCGGTCGCGGGGACCTGGGCCGCGTTCGTCGCCTCCCTGGTCCTCTGCCTGTGGGCGGTGAGCGCGAACCATCTCCCCCTGTCCTGGGTGGGCCTGGCCGTGGTGCTGTCGGTGTCCAACACCTTCCTCGAGCTGCTCTCGCCGCGGGGCACCGACGACTTCACGATGGCGACGGCGAACGCCCTCCTCTGCTGGGCCTTCGGCGTCTTCGTCGTCTGAGCCTCTCTCACCGGTCTTCGTCCCCGCGCTCGTCGTCGCCGTCGCCAGACCGGCGGTCGTTGCCGGAAGGGCGACGTGCCGTTGCCATCGCCGAGACGGCCGAAGTGGCGGGGAAGGCCGGCGGCCGGCCTCGCCGCCCGGTGGCCTAGAATGGGTCCATGGTCATCGGGCTCCTGACCCTCGATCTGCACTTCCCGGGCGCGCGCTCCCTCAAGGACAAGCGGCAGGCCCTGCGCAGCCTCGAGACCCGGATCCGCAACCGCTTCAACGTCTCCATCGCCGAGGTCGAGCACCAGGACCTCTGGCAGCGCGCCCGCCTGGCCGTGGTGTCCGTGAACACCGACCACGGCCACCTCGAGTCCACGCTGCAGAGCGTGGCTGGAGAGGCCGAGCGCGCCCGCGACATCCAGGTCCTGGACGCGAGCACGGAGATCCTGTGACCCGCCGTACGGAGCGGCTGGGCGAGGAGCTCCGCGAGGAGGTCGCCCAGCTCATCGCGGGCGAGCTGAAGGACCCGCGCATCGGGTTCGTCACCGTCACCCGTGTCGACGTGACTCCCGACCTCCGCACCGCCCGCGTGTACGTGGGAGTTCTCGGTACCGAGAAACAGCGCCAGGCGACCCTGACCGGGCTCAAGCAGGCCGCGGGGTTCCTGCGGCGCTCCCTGGGCCAGAGCCTGCGCCTGCGCCACACTCCCGAGCTCGTCTTCCACTACGACGCGGGCCTCGAGGCCAGCAACCGCGTGGCGGAGCTGCTGGCCGAGATTGGCCGCGCCGCGCCCGCGTCCGGCGAGCCCGAAGACGACGACGAGTAGCGCCGTGGACGGCGTGCTGGTGGTGGACAAGCCCGCCGGCCCTACCTCGCACGACGTGGTGGACCATGTGCGCCGGAGCCTCGGCCTCCGCCGGGTCGGCCACACCGGGACGCTCGATCCCTTCGCCACGGGCGTGCTCCCGGTGTGCGTGGGGAAGGCCACGCGGCTGGCCCGGTTCCTGTCCGCGGGCGAGAAGACATACCTCGCGACCGTCCGCCTGGGGTTCGCGACCACCACCGACGACGTCACCGGCCAGCCCCTCTTCGCGCCGCGGGCGGTCACGGTGGCCCTGGAGCAGGTGGAGGGCGCCTGCCGCACGCTGGTGGGGGAGACGATGCAGGTCCCGCCCGCATATTCCGCCAAGCGATCCGGCGGCGAGCGCCTCTACGACCTCGCCCGGCGCGGAGTCGAAGTGGACCGCGCGGCGGTTCCGGTGGTGATCCATGCGATCGATGTCCTGGCCTTGAGCGGCGACCGTGTGGACGTGCGGGTACGGTGCGGGGCCGGCACCTACGTACGGGCCGTGGCCCGCGATCTCGGCCAGTTGCTGGGCACCGGCGCGCACCTCGTCGCCCTCCGCCGATCGCGGAGCGGCGCGTTCGGGGAAGAGGAGGCCGTGAGCTGGGAAGACGTGCCGCGCCGCGGCCGCGACTCCCTGGTCCCGATGCGGGCTCTTCTCCCAGAGCTGCCCGCGGTCACGGTCACGCCCGAAGGCCGGGCCGCGTTGCGCCACGGCCGGGACCTCGCCGCTCCCGCGCTGGTGGGCGGCTATCCCACCGCCCCCGGTCCCCGCCTGCGCGTCCTCGACGATTCGGGGGCGCTCGTGGCCGTGGCGGTTCCGCGCGCGCTCGGCGTCTCGCGCGAGCTCCCGATCGATCCCGTCCTGCATCCGGAGATCGTGCTGCTCGATCCAGCGGGCTAGTCGAGGGTCAGCGGGCACGCGCGAACTCGGTCCGGACCGAGTTGAGGGGGCCGCTCGATTGAGACCGAACACCGGACCTGCCCCGACCGACATCGGTGGCACCGTGCACATGGCGGGCACGCTCTCCCCGTGCGGCGCTCTTGGAGGGAGTCATGCGTCTCGCCTCGTTCCCGAGCGACGATCTTGTCGTCGATCTTCGATCGCTGTCCGACGACGACCTTCTCCGTCGGCTGGCGGAACTGCTCCGTCGATCGCGGCGCAGCGAATCGGAGCTGATCGCCCACATCGGCGAAGTCGACCAGCGCCGCCTGTACGCGCGCGAGGCCGTCCCGTCGATGTTCGAGTATTGCACGGACATCCTGCACCTCTCCGAACACGAGGCGTACCTGCGCATCACGGTGGCGCGCGCCGCGCGGACCTGCCCCCTGCTCCTCGCGATGCTGGCCGATGGCCGGCATCACCTCAGCGGTGTCGCCAAGCTCGTACCGCATCTGACCGATGCGAATCGAGAGGATCTGCTCGCGCGGGCCGTCCACAAATCGAAGCGCGAGATCTGCGAGCTGGTGGCCGAGCTGGCACCGCGCGCGGATGTGCCGGCGCTCATTCGGAAACAGCCCGAACCTCGAGCGGCCTCGAGCCTGGTCTCGCCGGCCGCCGCCCCTGCCAGCGCCACGCTCGAACTCGGTCCGGACCGAGTTCCCACCTCCGCCGTGCCCCCATCAGTGCGAGCGGCCGTCGTGCAACCTCTCGCGCCGGCACGCTACATGGTTCAGTTCACGGCCAGCGCGGCGTTTCGGGCCAAGCTCCAGCGGTTGCAGGCGCTGATGCGGCATTCGGTCCGTGACGGTGATCTGGCCAGCATCATCGAGGCGGCGGTAACGGAGAAGCTCCAGCGCCTCGAAGCCCGCCGGTTCGCGCGGACGAGTGCGCCGCGGAAGACGCTCGCCAAGGCGAACACAATGGCGTCATCGTCACGCTACATTCCGGCGGCGGTGCGGCGGATCGTCCACGCTCGTGACGGCGGCCGGTGTCGCTACGTGGACGACGACGGGAGACGCTGTCGCGCTCGCGAGCGGCTGGAATTCCATCACTTGGAGGGCCATGCCCGCGGGGGCGACCGCTCTCCGGAGAACATGCGCCTGATGTGCCGGGCGCACAACGTCCACCTGGCCGAGAAGGAGTACGGCCGGGATCTCATGGCGAAGTACCGGCGACCCACGTGAAGTGGAGGCCGTTCAGGGAGCCAGCCGGTAGACCCGCGCACCCTCCTCCTCGTGGATGGGGACGAGGAGCCCGGTGGTGTCGAAGCGGACGCGGTCGCTGCCGTACAAGGCCAGGTAGCGCGCGCCCAGGCCGTGGGCGATTCCCATGGCCTCGCCCGCGTCGGTCGTGCGGAAGAACCGGAAGACCTCCTCGTGCCGTGCCTCCAGCGCGGCGGCAGGGGCGAACTGCGTCAGCCAGGGCGTGAAGCGCTCGTACGGCACGCGACGGCCGATCAGGATCACGGGAGCAGGAGGATAGCGGGCGCCCGGCCGCTGCAGCACGACCTCGCCCGGACGACTCGCCGCCTCCAGCGCGCGCATCGCGCGGACCATCGCCGGGGGAAGCGGGTCCGGCGGCTCCATGGCCTTCTTCGCGACGAACTGCACGGTCGAGGGCAGGGCGAGGAGGGCGGCCGCGGCCAGGACCGCGACCCGGCGCGCCGTTCGTCCCTCCGTCCACCGTGCGAGCGCGCCCGCCGTGAACAGCCACAGCAGTGGCCCGCCCTGCTCGACGAGGTAGGCCGCGTCGTTGACGGCCTTCTGCCCCTCCAGCATCTCGGGGGCGGAGACGCGGAAGAGCAGGCCGACGGGCCAGGCCGAAAGCGCCATCGCGGCCAGTGCCGGCCCGATGGCCGTGCGTGAACCGAGCGCGCGCAGGGCGTCGGGGAGGCCGGCCAGGCGCAGGCCCAGCGAGGCCGCGACCCAGAGGATGGCCCACACGGCGAGCCGCGGGCCTTCGAGGGGGACGAGGCCGAGGCTCTCGCGCGTGGTGCGGACGAGGTCGAACGGAGCGAGCGCGACCGCTACCGTCTGTCCGCCCTGGCCGGTCGCCAGCGCCAGGGTCGCCGCACCGGCCAGGCCCGCCGCCAGAGCCACTCTACGGCGTGACGACGGTGCCATCCGGATCAGGGCCACGAAGAGGCCGAGCGCGAGGTGGGCACCCAGGAAGACCTTGAAGAAGGGCACGGCGGTGGCGAGGCCCGCCGCGATCGCCCACCATCGGTTCCCCTCACCGTCCAGGGCGCGGGACAGTGCGACCAGCGACCCGAGCGCGAGCGCGAGCGCGGGGACGACGGGGTTGGCCAGGGCCAGCGAGACGAGCAGGTTGCCCCGCAGCAGGTCGGCCCACCAATGCGCCTGGGGATTGAGGGCGAACGCGAACGAGAAGTCGGTCGCGACAAGGGTCCAGCCGGCCAGCGCCACGGCGAGGGGAGGAAGGCCGAGCCGCCCCGCCGCCGCCCGCAACGCGAGCAGGAGGGCGAGCGCGAAGACGGTGACGTCGAAGCGGGAGACGGAATCGTAGGGATCGATCGCCGCCCAGCGGAGCGCGGCCGCGCGCACGAGGTCCGTCCCGAGGTGGTAGCCGAGCGGGAATCCGGCCACGCCCGGCACCTGCGGCGGATAGCCCAGCGTCAGCTCCCGGACGAGGCCGACGTGGAACGCCGTGTCGTAGGGTACGAGCGGGTCGAGCAGGAACGCGCCCGATGACGACAGCCGATTCCACGGGTATTGCGTGAGCGCGAGGAGGCCGATCAGGGCCATCGCGGGACCGACTGCGCCGCGGAGGGAGGGTCCGGCCGCTCGGCCAGCGGCCCGCCGCCACAGGAGGAGGCAGTCGGCCGCCATCACCAGCGCCGGGAAGAGCCAGGGCAGCCCGGTGACCAGCGACAGCCAGTAGCCGGCCGCGGCGAAGGCGAAACCCAGCGGCAGCACGAGCGCCGGGTCGACGGGCACTCCGACCAGCCTCTGGAGGCCCACGCCGGGAAGGGCGAGCGCGATCAGCAGGAACGCCGCATAGCGCGCTATGGCTGCTAACATGCTGAAGGCGGAACGATTATGCGGCGAGCGCCGCGCGATGATGAGCGACGCGGGCCCGGCTTGTCAAGCGCGCGCGCCACCCGTCAAAGGGGCACGAGTATTGGGTTTACACGGAAAAGAGCGGTGTGTTAGGATGGGGGCTTGTTGAAAAGCGACAGAAAGCGGAGATAGGGGAGGTAAGTCGGGTGACGCTCAGCAAGGCTCAGAAGACGACGATCATCCAGGGGAATCAGACCCACGGCTCGGACACGGGGTCCCCCGAGGTGCAGATCGCGATCCTCAGCGAACGGATCAACTATCTGACGGAGCACTTCAAGGCCCACGCCAAGGACCATCATTCCCGGCGCGGGCTCATGATGCTGGTCGGACAGCGCCGCCGGCTGCTCGACTACCTCAAGACGAAGGACGTGAAGCGGTACCGCGGAATCGTCGAGAAGCTTGGCCTCCGGAAGTAAGAGCGGTCGCGACCCGTCGGACTCGGACCCCGCCCCAGAGACACACAACGCAAACCAGGCCGCGTGGCAGGAGGGCCCGGACCACCGGTGGTCCCTGCCTGCTCGCTCATCCAGCAATCGCTTGCCAACGATCGGACGGGGCCTCCATAGGGGAGGACCCGGGCGGTGCGGAGAAAGGAAGAGATGACGATGCAGCGTCTCGAGATGCCGTTGGGCCGATACACCCTCTCGTTCGAGACGGGGCGGATGGCGAAGCAGTCGGACGGCGCGGTGGTCGTGCGGCTGGGCGACACCGTCGTGCTCGCCACCGCCAACGCGCAGCGTGACGCGAAGGCGGGAGTCGATTTCCTTCCCCTCACCGTCGACTATCGCGAGAACACCTACGCCGCGGGGAAGATCCCGGGCGGGTTCTTCAAGCGAGAGGGCCGGCCGAACGAGAAGGAAGTCCTGACCTCGCGGATGATCGACCGCCCGCTGCGGCCGCTCTTCCCCGAGGGCTACAACCACGAGACCCAGGTCATCGGACTGCTGCTCTCGGCCGACCTCGAGAACGACTCCGACACCCTCGCCATCACCGGGGCCAGCACCGCCCTGCTCCTCTCCGAGATCCCGTTCAACACGCCCGTCGCCGCCGTGCGCGTGGGCTACTGGGACGGCCAGGCGGTGGTCAACCCGACCTCGACCGAGCTGCGCACCAAGAGCAAGCTCAACCTCATGATCGCGGGCACGGACGAAGCCATCGTGATGGTGGAGGCGGGCGCCCACGAGATCACCGAGGAGGTGATGCTCCAGGCCCTCGCCACCGGCCACGAGGCGATCAAGAAGATCGTCGCCATGCAGCGTGAGCTCCAGCAGAAGGCGGGCAAGCCCAAGTGGACGGTCGCGCCCAAGCCCATGGACTCCGGCTTCGTGGCCTGGGCCGAGCAGGAGATGTCGGCTCCGCTGCTCGCGGCCATGCAGCACCCGGGCAAGATCGAGTCCTATGCCCGGATGAAGAACGTCAAGACAGAGTTCCTGGCCCGGATCCCGGAGACGGAGACGGACAAGCGGGCCCTGGTGGGCCCCGTCTACGAAGGGCTCCGCGAGAAGATCGCGCGGCGCGAGATCCTGGACAACAACCGGCGCCACGACGGCCGGAGGTTCGACGAGATCCGGGCCATCAGCTCCGAGGTGGGCGTCCTGCCCCGCACGCACGGCTCCGCCCTGTTCACCCGCGGGGAGACGCAGGCCCTGGTCACGGTGACCCTCGGCACCTCCGAGGACATGCAGATCATCGACACCGTGCAGGAGCCCGACCACAAGAAGCGCTTCATGCTGCACTACAACTTCCCGCCCTTCTCGGTGGGAGAGGTGAAGTTCCTGCGCGGGCCCGGACGCCGGGAGATCGGGCACGGCGCGCTGGCCGAGCGCTCGCTGCGCGAGATGCTGCCCGACGAGGACACGTTCCCCTACACCGTGCGCATCGTGTCCGACATCCTGGAGAGCAACGGCTCCTCGTCCATGGCCTCGATCTGCGGCGGCACCCTCGCCCTCCTCGACGCCGGGGTGCCCCTCAAGGCTCCGGTGGCGGGCGTGGCGATGGGCCTCGTGAAGGAAGGCGACAAGTACGCGGTCCTGACCGACATCGCCGGCGTGGAGGACCACTACGGCGACATGGACTTCAAGGTCGCGGGCACCCGCGCCGGCATCACCGCCCTGCAGATGGACATCAAGATCGGGGGCATCACCCACGGGATCCTGGCCCAGGCGCTGGAGCAGGCGCGAGTCGGACGCCTCTTCATCCTCGACCGCATGCTGGAGGCGCTGCCGGAGGCGCGGCCCACCATCTCCACCTACGCCCCGCGCATCATCACCATCAAGATCCCGGTGGACAAGATCCGCGACGTCATCGGGCCGGGCGGCAAGATGATCCGGTCCATCGTCGAGCGCACCGGCTGCAAGATCGACGTGGAGGACGACGGGCGCGTGTCCATCGCCTCCGTGGACGAGTCGGCCGCGCGCAAGGCGGTGGCCATCATCGAGGAGCTGACCGCCACCGCCGAGCTCAACAAGACCTACCTGGGCAAGGTCGTCCGCGTGGTCGACTTCGGCGCCTTCGTCGAGATCCTGCCCGGCACCGACGGCCTCCTGCACGTGAGCGAGATGGCCCACCATCGCGTCCAGGACGTGCGCAGCGAGGTCAAGGAAGGCGACCAGATCCTGGTCAAGGTCGTCAACATCGATCCCTCCGGGAAGATCCGGCTCTCGCGCAAGGCCCTGCTCGAAGGCGGAGAGGGGGCAGGGTCGGGGGAGGGCGGCTCCGGGGCCCAGGGACAGGGCGGCGGCGAGCCCCAGCCCGCGGGCGCGTACTCGGACCGTCGCTCCCACGATCAACATCGCTCGCACGGCGATCGCGGGCACGGGCCCGACCGCGGGCGCGGTGGCGATCGCGGCCCACGCGGACGCGGCGATCGTCGATAGGGACCCCGATGGCGACGGCGGCCCCACGTCCTCCGCGCGGGCGATGGCTCCTGCTCGGCCTGGCGTGCCTGTCCGTCGCCGGGGTCCGGTCGTCGCCCGGCGCCGACGGCCTCGCCCCTCCTCCCGAGAAGACGATCGAGGTCTCGGCCTCGCGTTCGGGGTTCACGCCGAGCCTGATCAACGGGCGCAAGGGTGAGGCCGTCCACCTGCGCCTGACCAGCCGCGACCAGGAGCACTGCTTCGCGATCGAGGCCTTCCGGATCGAGAAGCGCGTGGTTCCCGGGCGGACCACCGCCGTGGACATCACGCCGGACCGGGCCGGGACCTTCCCGTTCTACTGCTGCCTGGAGTCGGGGGCGGCCGCGGACACCGAGCGCGGCCGGATGGTCGTCTCGGAATAGGCGGGCTCCTCCCGGTTAGAATCGGCCGGGTGAACTACGCGTTCCTGATCGACAACCGGCGCTGCATCGGCTGCCACGCCTGCTCGGTGGCCTGCAAGGCCGAGCACGAAGTGCCGCTGGGCGTGGCCCGCACCTGGGTCAAGTACGTCGAGAAGGGTGTCTTCCCGGAGACCCGGCGCACCTTCCAGGTCACGCGTTGCAACCACTGCGAGGACGCGCCCTGCGTGGAGATCTGTCCCACGACCGCGCTCTTCCGCCGCCGCGACGGCATCGTCGACTTCGACGGCCGGCGTTGCATCGGGTGCAAGGCTTGTATGCAGGGCTGCCCCTACGACGCGCTCTACATCGACCCCGCCACCGACACCGCCGCCAAGTGCAACTTCTGCGCGCACAAGGTCGAGGTGGGGTTGGAGCCGCCGTGCGTCACGGTCTGCCCGACGCAGGCGATCGTGGCCGGCGACCTCGACGACCCTTCGAGCCGCCTCGTCCACCTGACCAGCCGCGTGCCGCTGCAGGTGCGCAAGCCGGAGAAGGGGACTCGCCCCAAGGTCTTCTACGTCGAGGCCGACGCGGCCGCCCTGGTGCCGGCGGCCGCCCCGCCCGCCGCCGAGTACATGTGGTCCCAGGCCCCGCAGGCCATGGGCCTGGCCGGAATGCCCCCACCGGACGCCGCGGGCGCGCCGCGCCGCACGTACGCGGTCGGGGAGCAGCACCGCAACTCGTGGGGCTGGAAGGTCTCGGCGTACCTCTGGACGAAATCCCTGGCCGCGGGCGCGTTCCTGGTGCCGGCGGTCCTGGCCGCGGACGCTCCCTGGCACGAGCCCGTCCCGCTGGGCCCGCTCCTGATCGCCCTCGTGGCCCTGGCCACCACGGGCGCGCTCCTCGTCGCCGACCTGCGCCAGCCCGCGCGCTTCCTCTGGACCCTCACCCGCCCGCAGTGGCGCTCGTGGCTCACGCGCGGCTCCTATGTCATCGCCGCCTACGGGATCGCGCTCGGGGTCCTCGTCCTGCTCGGGCTCACGCGCCGGACCGCGCCCCCGATCCTCGGCGGCCTGACCGCGCTCCTGGCCGCGGGCACCGCCACCTACACCGCGATGCTGTTCGGACAGGCCAAGGGCCGCGACCTCTGGCAGTCGCCCCTGCTCGGTCCCCACCTGCTCGTGCAGGCCCTCACCGCGGGGGCGGCGCTGTTCGCGCCGTCGTGGCTGCTCTTCCTGCTCCCCCTCAACGGCCTCATCGTGGCCAGCGAGGTCTGGGGCGGCCACGCCACCGAGGACGCCCGGCTGGCCGCCCGCCTCATCCAGGACGACTTCCGGTTCACGACGGGCGTGCTCGTGCTGGGACACCTGCTGCCCCTCTCGATCCTCTGGGGGCCGTCCGGGCTGCGGCCGATGGCGGGCGCGCTGGCCCTCTTCGGCCTCTTCATCTGGGAGCACCTCTACGTGCAGGCGCCGCAGAGGGTCCCCCTGGCATGACCATCGACCGCCTCATCCCCGGCTCGTCGCTCCAGGCCTATCCGCCCGCCGAGCGCTGGGACGACTGGCCCGAGTACGACGTCAAGGCCTGGCCGCGCCGGGTCGAGCGCCGGTACATGCTCGTCCCCACCGTCTGCTTCAACTGCGAGGCCGCCTGCGGGCTGCTCGCCTACGTGGACCGCGACACCAAGCGGGTCCGGAAGTTCGAGGGCAACCCGCTGCATCCCGCCTCCCGCGGCCGCAACTGCGCGAAGGGGCCGGCCACCATCAACCAGATCCACGATCCCGAGCGGATCCTGTTCCCGCTCAAGCGGGCGGGGGCGCGCGGGGCCGGACGCTGGCAGCGCGTGAGCTGGGACCAGGTGCTGGACGAGATCGCGGCGCGGGTCCGGCGCGCCCTGGCCGAGGGGCGTGGCCACGAGATCATGTACCACGTGGGCCGCCCCGGGCACGAGCGGGCCATGGACCGTGTCCTCAAGGCCTGGGGCATCGACGGCCACAACTCGCACACCAACGTCTGCTCGGCCTCCGCCCGCCTCGGCTACGCGCTCTGGTCCGGCTACGACCGGCCCAGCCCCGACCACGCGCACGCCCGCTTCATCCTCCTGCTCTCCGCGCACCTGGAGGCGGGGCACTACTTCAACCCCCACGCGCAGCGGATCCTCGAGGGCAAGCTCGCGGGCGCGAAGCTGGCGGTGATGGACCCGCGCCTGTCGAACACGGCCTCGATGGCGGACTTCTGGCTGCCTACCTACCCGGGGAGCGAGGCCGCGGTCCTGCTCGCCATGGCCAAGGTGATCCTGGACGAAGGGCGGGCCGACCTCGACTACGTGGAGCGCTGGACGAACTGGCGGCAGTTCATGGTCCATCGGCGGCCGGAGGAGGCGCCGACCTTCGCGGGCTTCCTGGCCGCCCTCCAGGAGCAGTACCGCGAGTTCACGCCGGAGCGGGCGGAGGCGGAGAGCGGCGTGGACCGGCACCAGATCGTGCGGGTGGCCCGGCTCATCGGCGAGGCCCGCGGCGCCTTCGCCTCCCACGTGTGGCGGGGGAGCGCCAGCGGCAACCTCGGTGGCTGGCAGGTGTCGCGCGCCCTCCAGCTCCTCACCGTGCTCACGGCCAGCGTGGGAACGCGCGGCGGGACGTCGCCCATGGCCTGGAACAAGTACAAGCCCTTCTTCTGGGAGGAGCCGCCCGCGCACTCCGAGTGGAACGAGCTCCTCTTCCCGAGGGAGTGGCCGCTGAGCCACTACGAGATGAGCTTCCTGCTCCCGCACTTCCTCAAGGAAGGGCGGGGGAAGCTCGACGTGTACTTCACGCGCGTGTACAACCCGGTCTGGACCAACCCGGACGGGATGATGTGGGTCGACGTCCTCCGCGACGAGTCGCTGGTCGGCCTGCATGCCGCCCTGACCCCGACCTGGAGCGAGACCGCGATCTTCGCCGACTACGTCCTGCCCATGGGCCACGCCGGCGAGCGCCACGACATCCAGAGCCAGGAGACGCAGTCGGGGAAGTGGGTGAGCTTCCGCCAGCCGGTGGTGCGGGCGGCGCGGGAGCGGATGGGGGAGTCCTTCCGCTTCACCTACGAGGCCAACCCGGGCGAGGTCTGGGAGGAGGACGAGTTCTGGATCGAGCTGAGCTGGCGCGTCGATCCGGACGGGAGCCTCGGCATCCGGCGCTGGTTCGAGTCGCCGTATCGGCCGGGGGAGAAGCTGGGCGTCCACGAGTACTATCGCTGGATCTTCGAGAACGCGGTGCCCGGGCTGCCGGAGGCGGCGGCGCGGGAGGGCCTCGCGCCCCTCGACTACATGCGTCGCTACGGCGCGTTCCTCATCGAGACGGGCGTGCACGACCTGCAGTCGCGGCCGGTGGCGGTGCCGGCGGGGGCGCGCCGCGACGCGGAGACGGGACGGGTGGAGGTGGACGGGAAGGCGGTGGGGGTCGAGGTCGCGGAGGGGGAGGTCGTGGCCGGGTTCCCGACGCCGTCGGGCCGGCTGGAGGTCTACTCCCGCACTCTCGAGGAGTGGGGCTGGCCGGAGGAGGCGCTCCCGGGCTACACCCGCTCCCACGTCCATCGCGACCGCCTCGATGCCGCCAGGGGCGAGATGCTCCTCCTGCCGACCTTCCGGCTGCCGACCCTGATCCACACCCGCAGCGGGAACGCCAAGTACCTCGCCGAGATCTCGCATCGCAACCCGCTCTGGGTGCACACGTCCGACGCGCGGCGGCTCCGCCTCGCCACCGGCGACCTCGTCCGGGTGACGACGGAGATCGGCCACTTCGTCAACCGCGCCTGGGTCACGGAGTCGATCGCGCCCGGCGTGGTGGCCTGCTCGCATCACCTCGGCCGCTGGCGGCTGCACGAAGGCCAGGGCAGCCGCTGGGCCACCGTGGCCGTCCGGCTCGTCCCTCACGAGGGCGGCTGGCTCCTCCGGCAGGTGCAGGGCATCGGCCCGTTCAAGAGCGACGACCCCGATTCGAGCCGGATCTTCTGGAGCGACGGCGGCGTGCACCAGAACCTGGCCTTCCCCGTCCACCCCGACCCCGTCTCCGGCATGCACTGCTGGCACCAGAAGGTCGTGGTCGCGCCCGCGCACAAGGGCGACCGCTACGGCGACGTCTTCGTGGACACCCGGCGATCGATGGAGGTGTATCGAGAATGGCTCGCCCTCACCCGTCCCGGCCCCGGACCCGGGGGCCTGCGCCGGCCGTTGTGGCTGGACCGGCCGCTGCGGCCGGTGGATGCCGCCTTCCGCGCGCCCTCCGCCCCATGACTGCTTCCGCCCGATGAGCGCCTCCGACCGCGACGACCTCCTCCATCGCGTGCGCGCGATCGTGCGCGAGAGCGTGGTGCGACTCGAGCCCGCCTTCCTCTCCGGCGGCACCGAGGCCGTGCTGCCCGGTCTCTACGCCCTGCGCGAGAGGGTGCGGGAGGAGGGGCTGCTGGCTCCGCACCTGCCTCCCGCCTGGGGCGGGACCGGCCTGCCCCTGGCCGTGTTCGGACGCTTGAGCGAGGAGCTGGGCTGGTCCCCCCTCGGACACTACGTCTTCAACTGCCAGGCCCCGGACGTGGGCAACATGGAGCTGCTGCTGCATCACGGGAGCGCCGAGCAGAAGGAGCGGTTCCTCCGCCCGCTGGCCGCGGGACAGGTCCGGAGCTGCTTCGCCATGACCGAGCCGGACCGCGCGGGCTCGAACCCGGTGTGGCTCGGCACCACCGCCACCGCGGAGGGCGGCGACTACGTGCTGGAGGGGCGCAAGTGGTTCGCCTCCGGCGCGGACGGGGCCGCCTTCGCGATCGTGATGGCGGTGACGGCGCCCAGTGCCGCCGCCCACGCGCGCGCGTCGATGTTCCTCGTGCCCACCGACACCCCCGGCTTCCGCCTCGTGCGCAACATCCCCGTCATGGGTGACGCCGGCTCCGGCTACTTCAGCCACGGCGAGGTCGCGCTGGAGGGCTGCCGCGTGCCCGCCACCGCCCGCGTCGGGGCGGAAGGGCAGGGCTTCGCGCTGGCCCAGGAGCGGCTGGGGCCCGGACGGATCCACCACTGCCTGCGCTGGATCGGGGTGTGCGAGCGGGCCCTGCACATGACCTGCGAGCGCGCCGCGCGCCGCGAGCTCGCCCCCGGCGTGCCCCTGGCCAGCAAGCAGGTCGTGCAGCACGCGATCGCGGAGAGCCGGGCGGAGATCGACGCCGCCCGCCTGCTCGTCCTCCGGACGGCGGAGAGGATCGACGCGGAGGGGGCAAAGGCGGCGCGCGCGGAGGTGTCCCTCATCAAGTTCTACGTGGCGGGGGTGCTCGATCGCGTTCTCGACCGCGCGGTCCAGGTCCACGGCGGCCTCGGCCTCACCGACGACACCATCCTGTCCTTCTGGTATCGCCACGAGCGCGCGGCCCGGATCTACGACGGGCCCGACGAGGTCCACAAGTCCGCGCTGGCCCGGCACATCCTCAAGGCCTACGGCGTGAAGGTGGAGATCTGAAAGGTGGCCGCGGATCCGGAGGCGCTCGTCGACCTCCCGCGCGCGGTCCGGCCGGGGGAGGAGATCGACGCCGCCGCCCTCGACGCCTACCTCGCCCGCACGCAGCCGGACCTCTCGGGGGCGGTCACGGTCGAGCAGTTCCCGCGTGGTTTCTCGAACCTCACCTACCTGGTAAGCAAGGGCGGCCGCGCGATGGTCCTGCGCCGGCCGCCGCCGGGCGCGGCCATCAAGACCGCGCACGACATGGGCCGCGAGCACCGGATCCTCACCGCCCTCGCGCCCCTCTACGCGCGGGCTCCTCGTCCGATCGCGTTCTGCGGCGACCCCTCGGTGCTGGGCGCGCCCTTCTTCCTGATGGAGCGGGTCCGGGGCGTCGTCCCGCGCGGCCCGGCGGCGGCGGCCCTGGACGCGGACGAGCGCCGGGCGGTCTCCCAGTCCCTGGTCGACGCCCTCGTCGAGCTGCACGCGCTGGACGCGCAGGCGGGCGGGCTGGCCGCTCTCGGGCACGGCGAGGGATACGTCGAGCGGCAGGTGAAGGGCTGGACCGCGCGCTGGCAGGCCGCCCGTACGAGCGACCTGCCGGCGATGGAGGAGGTCGCGGGCTGGCTGGACGCCCACCGGCCGGCGTCGTCGGCGGTGGCCGTCATCCACAACGACTTCAAGCACGACAACGTGGTCCTGGATCCGCGGCGCCTGGGCCGCATCCTGGCCGTGCTCGACTGGGAGATGGCGACGCTGGGCCACCCGCTCATGGACCTGGGGACCACGCTCGCCTACTGGCTGGATCCGGACGATCCTCCGGAGTGGCGCGCCGCCGGGTTCGTCGAGATCACCGCGCAGCCGGGCAGCCTGCGCCGGCGCGAGGTCGCCGAGCGTTATGCCCGGGCCACCGGCCGCGACCTGTCCCAGTTGCCGTTCTACTACGCGTTCGGACTGTTCAAGGTCGCGGTGATCGCGCAGCAGATCTACGCCCGCTTCCGGCAGGGCCACACCCGCGACCCGCGGTTCGCCCGGCTCGACACCGCGGTGGCCGCCTGCGCCACCACGGCCGCGCGCGCGATCGCCACCGGCCGCATCGACGGGTTGGCGGGCTGAGGACCCCGGCGCGGCGGGGGAGCGGCCGCGGGGTGGAGGCGCTTCGGCTCAGCGCCCTCCGGAGACCGCGGTCCAGGTCTCGCGCGCCTTGGCCATCGCGCGCTCGGGAAGGTCGGGGACGACGAGCCAGGCGATCCCCACGAGCACGGCCTTCACGAGATAGACGACGGCGGCGATCTTCAGGCGGTTCATGCCCCTCAGTCTCGGCGGCTTCCCCGGGTCAAGGTCAGCGCGATGACGGCGCCGGAGGCGAGCAGGATCTGGGAGGCGGCCACGCTCGTGAGGCCGGAAGCGGCCACGAGCGCGAACACCACCGCCAGCCATCCGCCGGCGAGCAGCAGTCCCTTGGAGGTGAGCACGCGCTTCCTCGCGCCAGGCATAAGCACGCGTCATGCCAGCGCGCGACTCGCATGGTTTCGCGGATCCACGCGTGTGCCCGCTCGCGCCTGTGGCCTCGCGCCCACGCTGCGCGCGCGGCCGGGCCACAGCCAGCGAGGAGTCAGGTGAGGGGCGTGAGGAGCCAGGGGAGGCGCGCCCCCGAGGGCCTAGGCTCCGGGAATCAGGATCCGGAACGTCGTACCCTGGCCGGGCGCGCTCGCGAAGTCGATCCGGCCCTTGTGGCGCTCGACGATCATGAGGACGGTCGAGAGGCCGAGGCCGGTGCCCCTTCCTTCCGGCTTGGTCGTGAAGAACGGCTCGAAGATGGTGGCCTGGATCTCGGGCGGGATCCCCTTGCCGGTATCGGCCACCGTGATCTCCACCTGGCCCTCCTGGGTGGCGGTCGTGACGTGGAGGGCCCCGCCGCCCTGGCCCTCCATCGCATGGATGGCGTTGACGACGAGGTTGATGAGCGCGGTCTCGAGCTGGTTGGGCACGCCCCGGATGCGCGGGAGCGTGGCCGCCAGGTCCTTCCGGAGATGCACCCCGCCCTTGAGGATCTGGTAGTGACAGAGCTCCAGGGCCCGCTCGACCACCTCGTTGGCGCGGAGGAGGACGGGCTCCTCCTGGGCCGGGCGGCTGAAGGCGAGGAGGCTCTGGGCCAGGCTGGTGATCCGCTCCGCCCCGCGCGCGATCGAGATGAGCATCTCCTTGTGGGCCGGGCTCTGTGGCTGGGCCTCCAGCAGCTCCAGGTTGCCCATGATGTAGGTCAGGGGCGTGTTGAGCTCGTGGGCGATGCCGGCCGCCATCTGCCCGATGGTGGCCAGCTTCTCCGATTGGAGGAGCTGCTTGTGGGCCTGCCGCAGCTCCTCGATCGTCTTCTGCTCGCGCTCGAACAGCAGCGCGTTCTCGATGGCCAGGGCGGCGTGACGGGCCAGCGCCTCCACCGTCTTGAGGCTGTCGGCGCTGAAGGGGGCCGAGGTCTCCTGGTTGTCGACGTAGATCGCGCCCAGGACGCGGGGGCCGGCGCTCTCGGTGTCGTCCATGCGCGGCGAGCGCAGGGGAATGCAGACGATCGTGCGCAGGTCCATGAGGATGACGCTCTGGGCCCGGCCGAGGGCGGGGTCGGCCACGGCGTTGCCGGTGGCCACCGTCTCCCCCGTCTCCACCGCCCGGCGCACGACCGACGTGGACAGGCCCGTCATGTGCTCGGGGTCGAGGCTGGCCCCCCGTCGCCGCCCCACGCGGACGCGCAGCCCGGACAGGACCGGATAGCGCGGGTCGGCGCTGCCCTCGGCCAGGAGGAGGAAGCCACGCTCCGCGCGCGTGATCCGCATGACGGCGTCGAGGACCTGCTCCAGGACCTGGCTCAGCACGAGCGTGGAGTTGAGGGCCTGCACCAGGGAGAGGAGGAGCTGCTGCTGCTCGATCCAGGGGAGGCCGGTGATGGCGCCGGTGGAGCCCTCGCCGGAGAGGGACGAGAACTTGAGGGTGACGTTGCCGAGCTGGATCTGGGCGTCCGGGGGCAGCTCGCTCCGCTGCACCCTGGAGGCGTTGACGTAGACGCCGTGGAGGCTGCCCTGGTCCTCGATCACGAAGCGGCCGCCCTCGTGCAGGATGCGGGCGTGGCTCTTCGAGATCGAGGGCTCGCTGAGGCTGATGTCGTTGAAGCGCGCGCGGCCCATCGTATACGTGCGGGGTTTCAGGAAATGGATCTTTTCCGGGACGTTGCCGCGCACGACCTCGAGCACGGCGAGGGAGAGGCTCCCTTCGCAGTGCCCGCAGCGGTGGGCGTCGGGGGGATTCTCCCCTGCGCACTTCGGGCACTGCATGGACGAAAGATGATGACCGATGGCGCTCCCGTCCGTCAATCCTGAGGCGTCCTGGCCGCGTGCGCTCGCGCCCGTGGCCTGGGCCGGCGGGCTGCTGGCGGCGGCGCGGCTTCCCGCCCTGGTCCGATGGGTGCCCGCCCTGGGTGCGGTCCGTGGGCCGCTCGGCCTTGCCCTGGCCGCGCTGGCCCTCGCCCTGGCCCTGGCCGCCCTGCAGCCGCGGCCGCGCCTGCCCGCCGTCCGCGCCTCCGTGCTCCTCGTCCTCGGCTGGGTCTTCCTCCTCGTCGTGGGACTCGCCTACACGTCGCGGCTGCGTGTCACCGGCGACGAGCCGCACTACCTCCTGATGGCCCAGAGCCTCTGGCGGGAGCACGACCTCGACCTGCGCGACAACCTCGAGCGCGAGGACTGGCGAGAATACACTCCCGGCCCCGTCACGCCGCACTACGGCTTTCCGCGCGCGGACGGCCGCCCGTTCCCCGCCCACAGCCCCGGCTTGCCGGTGGTCCTGGCTCCCCTCTACGCGCTCGGTGGCCGGCCCCTGTGCGTGCTGGGGCTGACCCTGGCCGCCGCGCTCCTCGGGCTCGAGACGTGGAGGGCGTCGCGCCGGCACACGAGCGACGAGGAGGCCGCGCTGCTCGCCTGGGCCCTCGTCCTGGTTCCACCGGTGGCGTTCTACTCGTTCCACCTCTACACGGAGGTCCCGTCGGCGCTGGCGCTGGCGGTGGCGCTTCGGATGGTGATGGAGGACGGCCGGGGTCAGCCCCGGGAGGCGCGGGCCGTCGTCCGCGCCGTGGTCGCCGCTCTCCTGGCCTCCGCCCTCCCGTGGCTGCACCTCAAGATGGCGGCGGCGGCGGCCGCGCTCGGCATCATCGCCCTGGTCCGTCTGCGCGGCCGCGCGCGCCTGGCCTTCCTGGCCACCGCGGTCCTGATGGCGGCGGCGTTCCTGGCCTACTACCGCGCGATCTTCGGGGTCGCCTCGCCGCTCGCGATCTACGGCGGGGTGCCGAGGGACGCGGACGGCTCCCCGGTCCGCGCCCTGGTCGGCCTCGTCCTCGACCGCTCGTTCGGGCTGCTCCCGGTGGCGCCCGTATTCCTGGTCGCGCTGGCCGGACTGGGGCTGCTCGTGGGTGCGCGCGCCTGGGAGCCGCTGCTCGTCGGCGCCGCCGTGATCGTCCCCGCGCTGCCCTGGCGGATGTGGTGGGGGGGACAGTGCCCGCCGGCGCGGTTCCTCGTGCCCGCCCTGCCCGTGCTCGGCCTGGCCCTGGCCGTCCGCGTGGCCGCCTCACGCGCCGGGCTGGCGCGCTGGCGCTGGCCCCTGGCCGCGATCGGGGTGGTGACGACGATCGCGATGACGGTGAGGCCGGGAGCGCTCCTGCTCCTCAACCGCGGGGACCGTCCGACGCGGCTGTGGGAGGCGCTCTCCGGGGAACCGCCGATCGGGCGCTACGTCCCCTCGCTCGTCTCCGCGTCCCCGGACGAGGTCCGCGTCGCCGTGGTGTGGATGGTGGCGCTGGCGATCCTGTGGGCGCTCGACGTCCTCGCGCGCCGCCGTGATCGGATCGACCGCCTGTTCGGCGGGCTCGGCCTGCCCGTGGTCCTGCTCTTGTCCGTCGGTGTCGCCGTGGACGGCTGGGCGCGCCGAGGTCCGCCCCCGGCGGCGCCTGCGGTCACCCAGGAGTCCGACCCGGAGTGACCGCGGGCGGAGAGCCTAGTTGCTCAGGCGCAGCTGCCAGCGCTTCTGGTCGGCCCCCATCTCGTAGGGGTCGCCGGGGGTCAGGGCCAGCTCGAGGACCTCCTCGATCGACGATACGAGGTGCAGCTTCAGCTCCTCGCGCACGTTGTCGGGGATGTCCTCCTTGACCGCCTTCTCGTTGCGCTTGGGGAGGATGACTTCCTTGATCCCCATGCGGTGCGCGGCCAGCACCTTCTCCTTGACGCCGCCCACCGGGAGCACGCGGCCGGAGAGCGTGATCTCGCCGGTCATGGCCACCCGCGGCCGCACCGGCCGTCCGGTGAGCTGGGAGACGAGGGCGGTGGCCAGGGTTACCCCCGCCGAGGGCCCGTCCTTCGGGATCGCTCCCTCCGGCACGTGCAGGTGCAGGTCCACGCGCTCGAAGAACGAGTCCTCGATGCCGAGCGCGCGCGCGTGGGCGCGGACCCAGGAGAGGGCGGCCTGGGCGGACTCCTTCATGACGTCTCCGAGCTGGCCGGTGATCGTGAGCCCCTTCTGGCCCCACATCTGCGTGGCCTCGATGTAGAGGACCTCGCCCCCGGCCGCCGTCCAGGAGAGCCCCACCGCCACCCCGGGGATGAGGGTGCGCTCGTCCATCTCCTCGCGCATGAAGGTGGGGGCGCCGAGGAAGTCCTCGACCTTCAGGGCGCTCACCACCACCGTCTCCAGCTCGCCCTCCGCCCGCCGCCGCGCCACCTTGCGGATGATGGAGGCGATCTCGCGCTCCAGGTTGCGCAGGCCCGCCTCCCGCGTGTACTCGCGGATGAGCTTCTTCAGCGCGTCGTCCTCGAAGACCACGTGCTCCGCGGTCATGCCGTGGTTCTCGAGCTGGCGCGGGATCAGGTGCCGGCGGGCGATGTGGAGCTTCTCCTCCTCGATGTAGCCGGCCAGCCGGATCGTCTCCATGCGGTCGCGCAGGGCGGGCGGGACGGTGTCCAGGATGTTGGCGGTGCAGATGAACAGGACCTCGCTCAGGTCGAAGGGCTGGTCGATGTAGTGGTCCTTGAAGGTGTTGTTCTGCTCGGGGTCGAGCACCTCCAGGAGGGCGGAGGAGGGGTCGCCCCGGAAGTCCGCCCCCAGCTTGTCCACCTCGTCGAGCATGAACACGGGGTTGCGGCTCTCCGCGCGGCGCAGGCCCTGGATGATCTGCCCGGGCAGGGCGCCGATGTAGGTCCGGCGATGCCCGCGGATCTCCGCTTCGTCCCGCATGCCGCCGAGCGAGATGCGGTGGAACTTGCGCCCCATCGCGGAGGCGATCGAGCGGCCGAGCGAGGTCTTGCCGACGCCCGGGGGTCCCACGAAGCACAGGATGGGACCCTTGATGTCCGGCTTCATCTTCCGCACGGCCAGGTACTCGAGGATGCGCTCCTTGATCTTCTCGAGGTCGTAGTGGTCGTTGTCGAGGACTTCCTTGGCCTTCCTGATGTCGATCTCGGACTCCGTGCGCTTGTTCCAGGGCAGGGCCACCAGCCAGTCGAGGTAGGTGCGGGCCACCGTGTACTCGGCGGCGGCGGGCGACATCTTGGAAAGGCGGTCCAGCTCGCGCAGGGCCTCCTTCTTGATGTCGTCCGGCATGCCCGCGGCCTCGACCTTCTCGCGCAGCTCGCTGAACTCGCGCTGCTGGTCGTCGCCCTCGCCCAGCTCCTTCTGGATGGCCTTCATCTGCTCGCGCAGGTAGTACTCGCGCTGGTTCTTCTGCAGCTCGGTCTTGACCTGGCTCTGGATCTTGTTGCCGACTTCCAGCACTTCGAGGTCCTTGACCAGCACCTTGTTGAGCCGCTCCAGGCGCGCGCGCACGTCGAGGGTCTCCAGCATCTCCTGCTTCTGGGGCGTGGTGAGGCTGGGCAGGCTGGCGGCCACGAAGTCGGCCAGGCGGCTCGGGTCCTGGATGTTGGCGGCCAGGGTCTGCAGCTCGTCGGAGAGGGTGGGGGAGAGCTCGACCACGCGCTGGAAGAGTCCCTGCGCGCTCTGGGCCAGGGCCTTGACCTCGATCTCCTGCTCGGGCGGGATCACCTCGGACAAGAGCTCGATCGACGCCTTCAGGAACGGCCGGTACTGATGAACCTGGTGGAGGCGGAACCGCTGCACGCCCTGGACGACCAGGCGGAGGGAGCCGTCCGGGAACTTGAACATCTTGTGGATGTGCGTCAGCGTCCCCACCCGATAGAGGTCGCTCTCCACGGGATCGTCGATGGCGGGGTCGCGCTGGGTGACCACTCCGATCACCTTGCGGTCGCGGACGGCGTCGTGGACGAGGGCCACCGAGCTCTCGCGCGCCACCGCCAGGGGCAGGATGGCGTGCGGGAACAGGATGGTGTCCCGCAGGGGCAGGATGGCGAGGTCGGTCGGCACCTCCGCGAGGTTGATCTCACCGCCGCTCGACTCGAAGTCTGGGGTCCGGTCGTCCTTGTCGCTCATTGTCTTTCCAAGTCGGAGCCGCACCGTCGTCTTGGCCGTCGGTGCGGCTCCGGACGTTGACGTCGGTGCCGCTTGATCTTTCGCGGTTACCCTTCCAAGGCCGGTATCGCGCGCATCTCGGGCTGCTTCTCTTCGGCCGTGCGGCTCTCCTCGCGCTCCTGGCAATCACGGCACAGGACCGCGAAGGGGAGGGCCTTGAGACGGGCGGCCACGATCTCCTTCCCGCACTCCGCGCACTCCCCGTAGCTGCCGTCCTCGACGCGGTGCAGGGCCTCGTCGATGCGGGCCAGCGTATCCGCCTTCATCTGCACGAGGGCGAACTCCATGTCCTTGGCGAAGTCGGTGACGGCCTGCTCCTCGGCGTCCTGCACGTCCAGCCGCTGGTCGGGGGTGCTCTCCCGGATCCCGCGCAGCTTGTCCACGATCTCGCGGCGGCGCTCCTCGAGCATGGCCCGGAGCGTCGCGTGTCTCTCCCGGTGGGCGGCGTCGGTGGTCAAAGGCATGAGTCCCCCTCCTCGTATGGAAGCTGGCCCCTCACTTGAGCTTCAGGGCCAGGATTGAATAAGAGCTGCCGCGGCGGACGCGGACGCGCGCCACTCCGTCCGGCCGCGCCCGGTCGATCTCCTGCTCGAAGTCGGAGACGCTGGCCACGGGAGCGCCGTTGACGCTGACGATGACGTCGCCGCGCGCCAGGCCCGCCTCCTCCGCCGCCTCTCCCGCCTCCACCGCCGTGACCACCACGCCCTTGACGCTGCGCGGCAGCTCGAGCTGCTCGGACAGGCTGGGGGTCAGGTTGCGCAGGGTCATGCCCAGCGCCCCGTGCTTCGAGGAGTCGTTGTCCTCGCCCGACGTCTCCTCGGGGAAGGTGCCGAGCGTCACCGCGATCGTCTGCTCGGCGCCCGCGCGGAGCACGCGGAGCTGGACCGTCGTCCCCGGCGGCTTCGATGCGATGTATCGCGAGAGGTCTCCGTTGTCCTCGATGGCGCGCCCGTCCACGCCCACCACCACGTCGTCCGACTTCACCCCTGCCTTCTCGGCCGGGCTGTCGGAGGTGACGTCGCTGACCAGCGCTCCCTTGGTGTCCTTCATCTTGTAGGTCCGCGCCATGTCCTCGCTGAGGGGCTGGATCTGCACGCCCAGCCAGCCGCGCACGACCTTCCCGCGCGAGCGGAGCTGGGGGAGGATCTCCTTGGCCACGTTGATGGGGACGGCGAAGCCCACGCCCGCGGACTGGGGCACCCCGCGCGTGATGATCAGGGTGTTGATCCCGATGACCTCCCCCCGCGTGTTCAGGAGGGGCCCTCCGGAGTTGCCCGGGTTGATGGCGGCGTCGGTCTGGATCATTTCCACGGAGGTCCCCTGGGTTCCCAGGGTCAGCGCCCTCCCCTTGTAGGAGACGACGCCGACGGTCACGCTATTCCCGCCGAGGCCGAACGGGTTGCCGACGGCCATGACCCATTCGCCGACCTCGGTCTGGTCGGAGTCACCCAGGCTGAGGACGGTCAGGGGCTCCTTGGGCTCGATCTTGAGGATGGCCACGTCCGTACGCGCGTCCTTGCCGACCAGCTTGGCCGTGTAGTCGTGCCGGCCCACCGTCACCGTGATCTCGTCCGCGCCGTCGATCACGTGGCGGTTGGTGAGGATCGTCCCGTCCTTGTCGATGACGATGCCCGAGCCCAGGCTGCGCTGGGTCTGGGCGTCCGCGGAGCCGCCCCGGTCGCCCTGCGGGCCGAAGAAGCGGTCCATGAAGTCGTCCCCGAAGAGGTCCTGGAGCTGCTCGCCCCCGTGGGAGCGCCGCACCACCTTCTTGGTCCCGATGTTCACCACGCCCGCGGTCTGCCGCCGCGAGATCTCCTTGAAGGTGTCGAGGGTGATGGAGCCCCCCGGGCCCACCGGTGCGGGCGAGGCGGAAGGGTCGAGGCTGCGAGCCTGGGCCGCCGTCGGGCGCTGGATCTGGTTCGTCACCACCGCGCCGAAGAGCATGGCGGCCATCGCTACCGAGAAGAAGGATGCGATCGTGCGGCTACGCGTGTTCATCGACCTCGAACCTCCGAGTCCCCTCTGGGGGACCGTTGTCGGCCAGGGACGCTCTCGCGGATTGCAAGGACCGTACCGCGGCACAGGCGCGAACGGTGCCGGCCGGTTCCCCGGGCGGCGGGGAAGGGCATTGTGCACTGAGAGTTACGCAGAGGCCACGTCAAAAGTTGTCCCAACATCCAAAATGTTGGACAGACTCCAAATCGGTGTTGCAGAAGGGCGTCGCCAGCGTTCCACACTGGGGACATTTGGCGAAGTGCCGACCCCCCGGAGGGGCGGCCCGGCGGCCCCCCCGGGGAGACGGTCTTTGGATCAGTAATCGTCCATCCCGCCGCCCGGCGGCATGGGCGGGGCGGCCTTCTTCTCGGGGATCTCCGCCACCACCGCCTCCGTCGTCAGGAGGAGGCCGGCGATGGACGAGGCGTTCTGGATCGCGAACCGCACGACCTTGGTGGGGTCGATGACGCCCGCGTCGGTGAGGTTCTCGTAGGTCTCGGTCGCGGCGTTGAAGCCCACGTCGGACTCCATCTCCTTCACCTTGGCCACGACCATGTTGCCTTCGAGCCCGGCGTTGGTGGCGATCCAGCGCATGGGCTCCTCGGCCGCCCGCTTGATGATCTGGATGCCGTGGCGGGCGTCTGCGCTGATGTCCTTGCCCTGGAGGATCCGGTCGAGGGCCGGGACCGTCCGCAGCAGGGCCACGCCGCCTCCGGGCACGATGCCCTCCTCGACCGCGGCCTTGGTCGCGTGCATCGCGTCCTCGACCCGCGCCTTCTTCTCCTTCATCTCGGTCTCGGTGTGGGCGCCCACCTTGATCACCGCGACTCCGCCCACGAGCTTGGCCAGCCGCTCCTGGAGCTTCTCGCGGTCGTAGTCGGAGGTCGTCTCGTCGATCTGGGTCCGGATCTGCTTGACCCGGGCCTCGATGCTCTTCGACTGGCCCGACCCCTCGATGATCGTGGTGTTGTCCTTGTCGATGACGACCTTCTTGGCCCGGCCCAGGTCCTCGATGCGCACGTTCTCGAGCTTGATGCCGAGGTCCTCGGTGATGGCCTTGCCCCCGGTCAGGATCGCGATGTCCTCGAGCATGGCCTTGCGGCGATCCCCGTACCCGGGGGCCTTGACCGCCGCCACCTTCAGGGTCCCGCGAAGCTTGTTGACGACCAGGGTGGCCAGGGCCTCCCCCTCGACCTCCTCCGCCACGATGAGCAGCGGCCGCCCCTGCTGGGCGATCTTCTCCAGGATGGGAAGGAGGTCCTTCATGCTCGAGATCTTCTTCTCGTGGATGAGGATCTGCGGCTCCTCGAGCACCACCTCCATCCGCTCGGGATCGGTCACGAAGTAGGGCGAGGAGTAGCCGCGGTCGAAGCGCATCCCCTCCACCACGTCGAGCACGGTGTCGATGGTGCGGGACTCCTCGACGGTGATGACCCCGTCCTTGCCGACCTTCTCCATCGCCTCCGCGATGATCTTGCCGATCTCCTCGTCGTTGTTGGCGGAGATGGTGCCCACCTGCGCGATCATCTTGCCCTTGACGGGCTTGCTGAGCTTCTTGAGCTCGTCCACCACCGCGCCCACCGCCAGGTCGATGCCCTTCTTGAGCTCCATGGGGTTCGCGCCCGCGGTCACGCTCTTGATGCCCTCGCGGTAGATGGCCTGGGCGAGCACGGTCGCGGTGGTGGTCCCGTCGCCGGCCACGTCCGAGGTCTTGCTCGCGACCTCGCGGACCATGCGGGCCCCGAGGTTCTCCATCGGGTCCTTGAGGTCGATCTCCTTCGCCACCGTCACCCCGTCCTTGGTGATGGTAGGGGAGCCGAACTTCTTGTCGAGGACGACGTTCCGGCCCTTGGGCCCGAGCGTGACCTTGACCGCGTCGGCCAGGGCGTTCACGCCGCGCAGGATCGCGCCCCGCGCGTCCTCACGATAGACGATGTCTTTGGCCATGCCTGCTTTCCCTCGTGTGATTCCAGGGCGGCTGCTCGCGGAGCGCCGCCCGGCCTTAGTTAAGGATCCCGAGAATCTCGTCTTCCTTGACGATCAGGTACTCGGTGCCGTCGATGGTGACGTCGGTCCCTGTCCACTTGCCGACCAGGACCTTGTCGCCCGCCTTCACGGCCAGCGGCTCGCGCTGCCCGTTCTCCAGGATGCGCCCGGAGCCGACGGCCACGACCTCGGCCTGCTGCGGCTTCTCCTTGGCCGTGTCGGGCACGATGATCCCGCCGATCTTCTGCTCGGCTTCCTCGACCCGCTTCACGAGCACGCGGTCGCGCAGGGGCCTCACCTTCGCCATGCCTTGCCTCGTTCCAGCGCCGGACGATGTGGCGGCGGCGCGCCCCGGCTTGGGCGCGGGTGCCGCGGAGGGTCGTGCCGTCCCGCGGGCGGCCCCCCGGAGATCGGGAGACTTCGAGCGGGAGGGCGCGATGCGGGCGGCGCCCTTCGCGCCGCCCGCCGGTGCCTTGCCCGGCTTCTTCGCGCCCTTCACCGGGCCACGTTGATGGAGATCTGCCGGGGCTTGGCCTCTGCCTTCGTCGGGAGCACCAGCTTCAGCATCCCGTCGTGGAAGTCGGCCTTGATCTTCTCGGTGTCGACGACCCCCGGCAGCGTGAACGAGCGGGTGAAGCTGCCGTACGAGCGCTCCACGCGGCGGTAGCTCTCGCGCTTGACCTCGTCGCTCCACTTCCGCTCGCCGCGCAGGGTGAGGACGTTGTTCTCGACGAGGATGTCGACGTCCTTGGGGTCGACCCCGGGCAGCTCCGCCGTCAGCACGATGTCGCCCTCGTGCTCGTAGATGTCAACGGCGGGCGCCCACGACCCGCCCAGTGCCCAGTCGTCCTCGGACGCGCCGCGTCCCTGGTACGACTCGTGGAACATCCGGTTCATCCGATCCTGCAGCGTCAGCAGGTCACGGAATGGCTCCCAACGTACAACGGCCATGATTGCCTCCTGTTCTCCTGTGTTTGGTTTGGTTCGATCATCGACCCCCCCTCCCTATCCCTCCCCCACGTCGGGGGGAGGGGAAGTCAAAGAGAGCCGCTCGTTCCACCGCGTCTGTCCTCGACGCGCGTTTCTCGCGTTACTCCTTCACCGTGTACTCGGCGTCCACCACGTCGTCGGACGGCTTGCTGCCGCCCGGCGCGCCGGCGCTGGGCCCCGCGTCCGGACCCGAGGGCCCGGCGCCGCCGCCCGCCGCGCCGGAGGCCTTGTACAGGTTCTCGGCCACACGATGGCTCAGCTTGGTCAGGCGCTCCACCGAAAGCTTGAGGGCGTCGGCGTCCTCGGCCTCCGCCGTCTTGCGCGCCTCCGCCACCGCCTCCTCGATCTCCCTGGCCTGGGTGGCGTCGATCTTCTCGCGGTTGTCCGCCAGCAGCTTCTCCAGGTTGTAGGCGAGCGAGTCGGCCTGGTTCCTGACGTCCACCAGCTCGCGCCGCTTGTGGTCCTCCTCGGAATGCGACTGCGCCTCCCTGACCATCTTCTCGACCTCGTCCTTGCCCAGGCCGGAAGAGGAGGTGATGGTGATGTTCTGGGTCTTGCCCGTGGCGCGGTCCTTGGCCGAGACGTTGAGGATCCCGTTGGCGTCGATGTCGAACGTGACCTCGATCTGGGGCACGCCGCGCGGCGCGGGCGGGATGCCGACGAGATGGAACTTGCCCAGCGTCCGGTTGTCGTGCGCCATCTCGCGCTCGCCCTGGAGGACGTGGATCTCGACCGAGGGCTGGCTGTCCGCCGCCGTCGAGAAGACCTCCTGCTTCTTGGTGGGGATCGTGGTGTTGCGCTCGATGAGCCTGGTCATGACGCCGCC
This sequence comes from Vicinamibacteria bacterium, assembly GCA_041481445.1. Classification (GTDB taxonomy): domain Bacteria; phylum Acidobacteriota; class Vicinamibacteria; order Fen-336; family Fen-336; genus AA29. Next base: position 18,640 of record JBGPBV010000031.1, on the reverse strand, counting down.
CAGGGTCTCGACGCCGAGGCTCAGCGGAGTCACGTCGAGGAGCAGCACGTCCTTCACGTCGCCGGAGAGGATCCCGGCCTGGATGGCCGCGCCCACCGCGACGACCTCGTCGGGGTTGACGCCCTTGTGGGGCTCCTTGCCGAAGAAGTCCTTCACGAGCTGCTGGATCTTCGGCATGCGCGTCTGCCCGCCCACCAGCACGACCTCGTCGATCTGCCTGGGGTCGACGCCGGCGTCCTTCAGGCACTGCCGCACGGGACCCATCGAGCGCTGGACGAGGTCCTCCACGAGCTGCTCGAGCTTGGCGCGCGTCAGCTTCAGGCTCAGGTGCTTGGGGCCGGAGGCGTCCGCGGTCACGAAGGGCAGGTTGATCTCGGTCTCGACCGTGGTCGAGAGCTCGATCTTGGCCTTCTCCGCCGCCTCCCGCAGGCGCTGGATGGCCATCTTGTCCTTGCTGAGGTCGATGCCCTGGTCCTTCTTGAACTCGGTGACGATCCAGTCGATCACGCGCTGGTCGAGGTTGTCCCCGCCCAGGTGCGTGTCGCCGTTGGTGGCCTTGACCTCGACCACGCCCTCTCCGACCTCCAGGATGGAGATGTCGAAGGTCCCGCCGCCGAAGTCGTAGACGGCGATCGTCTCGTCCTTCTTCTTGTCCAGGCCGTAGGCCAGCGCGGCCGCGGTGGGCTCGTTGACGATGCGCACCACCTCCAACCCCGCGATCTGGCCCGCGTCCTTGGTCGCCTGCCGCTGCGAGTCGTTGAAGTAGGCGGGAACGGTGATGACCGCCTTGGTGACCTTCTCACCGAGGTAGTCCTCCGCCGCCTGCTTCAGCTTCTGCAGGATCATGGCCGAGATCTCAGGCGGGGAATAGAGCTTGCCCCGGACCTCGATCCGCACGTCCGCGTTGGGCCCCGAGGCCACCTTGTACGGCACCATCTTCGTCTCCTCGGAGACCTCCGAGAACTTGCGGCCCATGAAGCGCTTGATCGAGTAGATCGTGTTCTCGGGGTTCGTCACGGCCTGGCGCTTGGCGACCTGGCCGACGAGGCGCTCGCCCTCCTTCGTGAACGCCACGACGGAGGGGGTGATCCGCCCGCCCTCCGAGTTCGGGATCACGGTAGGCGAATCGCCCTCCAGGACGGCCACCACCGAGTTGGTCGTCCCCAGATCGATTCCGACCACCTTGCTCATGCTTACGCCTCCCCTTGGACCGGTTGTCCAGCCCGAAATATACGCGTCCCATTAGCGTTTGTCAAGCATTAAATCTTAGTCCAATACACTCAACTGATATTAGGGATCGATCAGGCGAGTAAACCTCATCGCCTGAATGGCTTGTCCATCGGGTGGGTCGTTCTGCTACAATCACCGCCACGGAGGAGTGTCTGAATACGGCGCCTGACCCTCCCGGCAGCCCGTCGGGTCCGCCGCGGGAGGGCTCGAGCGGGCTCCTGGACCGCAAGCTCTGCCAGGTTGGCGGCGCCAATCAGAACTACACGTCCGCCGCCGGGACGCTCTACCACATCCAGATCGAAGACCGCGGCCCCGTGGTCGATCGGGCCTCGGAGAGCGAGGTGCGGCGGGTGAACGTGATCGTGTACGCGAACTACGGCGAGGCGAACGCGCGGATCGTCCACGGCCGCGACCACGATTACCCGGACATCCGCACCCACGCGCACAACGCGTTCATCAAGTCGAGGATCGCGGACCTGGCCGCGGAGGCGCGCCGCGTCATCGAGGAGACCGAGCAGCGCGAGGTCATGCGGATCAAGTGCCTGATCCGCGAGTACTACATCACCAAGAGCGAGGTGGTGAAGAAGGAGTTCGAGGAGGCCAACATCGTCTTCCCGTTCCTGTTCTCGCGGGCCTGGACCGAGCTCAAGATGGAGCGCGCCACCGCGGTCCCGGCGCCGGCGGCCGCCCCCGCTCCGGGGCCGGTGGACGCCGTGGTGACCGAGGTCGACGAGGACGCCGAGCTGGCGGAATCGGTCGTGCAGATCGAGAAGACGATCCGCGAGATCGAGGACGACCTGCAGAGCCTCAAGGCGGCGGGCAAGGCGGACGACATCCTGCTCCAGACCTGCCGCAAGCTCATCACGCGCGCGCAGGAGTCGCTGGCGGAGCGCGACGCCTCGGGGTTCGCCACCCGCCGCCTGGAAATGACGCGGAACAGCCTCATGACGACGGCGCGGCAGGTCAGGAGCCGGCTCAAGGGGTGAAGGCCGGTCAGCCCCGCGGGGTCAAGGCGTCCGCGAGGTTGTAGCGGACTTCCGGAGCCAGCTTGGTGATGCGCATGCCCTCGACGCCCTTGATGCGGCAGGCCAGGGCGGACAGCTCGGGTCCCTCGTCGCGGCGGTAGTGGATCTCGCAGTAGCGGCACTCCCCGTTCCAGCAGTAGCGGCCCCAGGCGATGTCGGCGGCCACGTAGGCCATCTGGCGCAGGAGGAGGTTGTTCTCCGGGACCTCGAACCTCCGGCCCAGGACCTCGATCGTGATCAGCTTCTCGTACGGCTCGTAGATGTCGGACACGGGCTCGCTGGGATTATAGAATCCGGGGACAGTGGCTGCCGAGCCTGCCGTCACCCCCGAGTTCCGACCCTACGTCGCGGACCAGGAGAGCCTGGCCGAGCTCACCTTCCGCGCCCTCGTCCTGGGCTCGCTCCTCGGACTCGTCTTCGGGGCCTCCTCCGTCTACCTCGGCCTGCGCGTCGGCCTCACCGTCTCCGCCTCGATCCCGATCGCCGTCGTCTCCATCACCGTGTTCCGGCACCTGTCCCGCATCCTCGGCTCCCAGGCCTCCATCCTCGAGAACAACATCGTCCAGACCGCGGGCTCGGCCGGGGAGTCCATCGCCGGAGGCGTGATCTTCACCATCCCCGCCCTGATCTTCCTGGGCTTCGACCTTGACTGGACGCGCACGATGGTCCTGGCCCTGATGGGCGGAATCCTCGGCGTCCTGCTGATGATCCCGCTGCGCCGGTACCTCATCGTGAAGGAGCACGGGGTCCTGACCTACCCCGAGGGAACGGCCTGCGCGGAGGTGCTGATCGCGGGAGAGAAGGGGGGCACCCAGGCCGGGATCATCTTCAGCGGCCTCTTCGCGGGCGCCCTCTACAAGCTCTTCAACCTGATCCTGGGGTTCTGGAACGAGTTTCCGGAGCGCGTGCTGGGGTTCTATCACCGCACGGCGCGCGTCCGGCTCGACACCGACCCCGCGCTCCTCGGCGTCGGCTACATCATCGGGTACCGCTCATCCGCCCTGATGGTCGGAGGAGGCTTGCTCTCGTCGCTGGTCCTGATCCCCGCCATCGGCCTGTTCGGAGAGGGCCGGCCCACCGCTCTGTATCCCGCCACCGGGCTGATCGGCAGCATGGAGATCGATGACATCTGGTCGAACTACATCCGCTACATCGGGGCGGGCGCGGTGGCCGCGGGGGGGATCATCAACCTCACGCGGGCCATGCCGACCATCATCGATTCCTTCCGCGCCTCCTTCCGTGACCTCAAGGCCATGCGCGGGGACGCCGCGGAGGGAGGGCACCGCACGGAACGGGACATCCCGATCACGGTGGTGCTCGGGGGCTCGGGAGTGCTGGCCCTGGCCATGACCCTGGTGCCCCAGCTCCAGGTCAACCTGCTGACCGCGGTTCTGATCATCCTGTTCGGGTTCTTCTTCGCGGTGGTCGCCTCTCGGATCACCGGCGAGCTGGGCTCCTCCTCGTGTCCCATCAGCGGCATGGCCATCGCCACCCTCATGGGGACCTGCGGCCTGTTCCTGGTGCTGGGTTGGACGGGCCATGGGTACACGGCGATGGCGCTCTCGGTGGGGGCGGTCGTGTGCATCGCGGCCAGCAACGCCGGGACCACCAGCCAGGACCTCAAGACCGGGTACCTGGTCGGGGCCACGCCGTGGAAGCAGCAGGTCGCCATGATCATCGGCGTGCTGACCACGGTCTTCGTGGTGGGCTGGACCGTCATCTTCCTGAACCGGAGCTTCACGACGGTCAAGCCGGTCGCCATCGCGGCCACGCTCCCGGACGACGGCAGCGGCCAGACGATGTCGGCCCCCGACGGCGTGAGCTACCACGTCCGGCGCGTCCACGGCGACCCCGTCGTGCCCAACGGCACCTATCTGGTCGATGACGGCGGCCACGTCCACCATCAGGTCCAGGAGGGCATCGGCTCCGACAAGATCGCCGCCCCCCAGGCCCGCCTGATGAGCCTCGTCATCGAGGGCATCCTCACGCGCCAGTTGCCGTGGGGGCTCGTGCTCATCGGCGTGTTCATCTCCGCCCTCCTGGAGGTGGTCGGCGTGCCCGCGCTGGCTTTCGCGGTCGGGGTCTACCTGCCCCTCGAGAGCACCACCCCCGTCTTCGCCGGCGGCCTGGTCAGGGCGCTCATCGACCGCGAGCGCGGCTCGGCCGCGGAGTCCGATGCCGGGCCCGGCGTCCTCTACGGCTCGGGACTGATCGCGGGGGGCTCGATCCTGGGTCTGGCCTACGCGGGCCTCGCCCCCGACAAGTTCAAGGCCTTGCGCGAGTGGCTGGCCCTCGGGCCGAAGGTCCTGCCCGCCGGCTGGGCGGAGGGATCCATCCTGGGGCTGATCACGTTCGTGTTCCTCTGCTGGCTGCTCTACCGCGCGGCCCGCTCCGCCCCCGACCAGCTCGGCTCCCACTCATGACGAGGACGGAGGACCGCCGCGCAGGCGAATTCACTTCGCCGGAGCGGCGGGGGTGGGTCCTGAGGGAGGGGTGCGACGGAGCACCCCTCCCTACGCAATGAAGGTCGCCTTCATCGGGTCGCACGGGGTGGGCAAGACCACGCTGTGCTACGACCTCGCCGCCGTCCTCAAGCGCGAGGGCGTGCACGTGGACATGGTCAAGGAGGTGGCGCGGCTGAGCCCGCTGCCCATCAACCGCAAGACCTCGCTCGAGGCCCAGACCTGGATCCTGATGACCCAGGTCGCGGAGGAGATCCGGTCCGCCGCCTATCACGAGGTCGTGGTCTGCGACCGCAGCGCGCTCGACAACTACGCCTACATGGCCCTGGCCTGCGGCCGCCAGAAGCCGTACGAGCGCTTCGTCGCGCACTGGATGAAGACCTACGACCTGCTCTTCAAGGTGCCGATCTCGGGCACGCCGGCCGCGGACGGCGTCCGGGACACGGACGAGTTCTTCATGCGATCCATCGACCAGCTCGTGGACACGCTGCTCGCCGAGATGAGGATCCCGGCGGAGCCGCTGCCGCCGCAGGAGCGCGACCGCTGGCTCGAGATCGTGCGCTCGGTGGTCCTCAAGCGGCCGGAGCTGGCCAAGCTGTTCTGACTCATCTCAGGGGGGGCACTCGCCCACTTTCGGGGTCGGGGCTTCGCGGCCCCCCCTGAAACCCCCCACCGCTGCGCCGCCGCTGCGCGGCGCCGCGCTCCCTGAGCCTACGACTCGTCGCGTATGTCGATGCCGAGCTGCCGGCACTTCTTGTACAGGTGGCTGCGCTCGAGGCCGAGGCTGCGGGCGGCGTTGGTGACGTGGCCGCCGTGGGCGCGCAGCCGTTCGCGGATCACGTCGCGCTCGTAGGCGTCGAGGATCTCGCGCAAGGGGCCCTCGGCGGGCATCCCGGCCGGGCGCGCGACGGGAGCGCCGGCCGGACCCGCGGCCGGGAGGGCGGCCCGCACGTCCGCCGGCCCGATCGGATCGGCGTCGGAGAGGATCAGGACGCGCTCCACCACGTTGCGCAGCTCGCGCACGTTGCCCTTCCACGGCTGCTCCTGGAGGAGGGCCAGGGCCTCGGCGGAGAGCCGCCGCGGCTTCCAGTGATGACGGCGGGCGGCGGCGGAGGCGAAGTGGGCGGCCAGGGCGGGGACGTCCTGCGGATGCTCGCGCAGCGCCGGCGTGCGCAGGCTCAGGGTGTTGAGGCGGTAGGAGAGGTCTTCCCGGAACCGGCCCTCCGCCACCAGCGTGTCCAGGTCGCGGTTGGTCGCGGAGATGACCCGGACGTCCACCCGCGTCTCTCCCGTACCTCCCACGCGGGTGATCTCGCCGTCCTGCAGGACGCGGAGGAGCTTGGCCTGCATGGGCGGGGCCATGTCCCCGATCTCGTCCAGGAACAGCGTCCCCCCGTCCGCCTGCTCGAACCGGCCCCGCCGCTGGGCCACCGCCCCCGAGAACGCCCCCTTCTCGTGGCCGAAGAGCTCGCTCTCCACCAGGTCCGCGGGCACCGCCGCGCAGTTCATCTTCACGAAGGGCTGCTCGCGGCGGCGGGAGAGGTCGTGGACGGCCCGGGCCACCAGCTCCTTGCCGGTGCCGTTCTCGCCCAGGATCAGGATGGGAACGTCGGCGGGGGCGGCCCGCTCCACCAGCGCGCGCAGGGCCGCCATCTGCCGGCTCTCGCCGATGAGGGCCAGCTCGTCGCGCCAGTACGTCTGCAGCTCGCGGTTCTCGCGCTGGAGGCGGTCCAGGCGCAGCGCGTTGCGCAGGGTCAGGAGCAGGCGCTCCAGGCCGATCGGCTTCTCCACGAAGTCGAGCGCGCCCAGGCGGGTGGCCTTGACCGCGGTGTCGAGGGTGGCCTGGCCGCTCATGAGGATCACGGGCACGTCGGGGGAGCGCTCCTTCACGCGGGCCAGGAACTCGAGGCCGTCCATCTCCGGCATGACGACGTCGGAGAGGACGGCGTCCACCGGCTCCTCCTGCAGCCGCTCGAGGCCGCGCGCGGCGGAGCCGGCGGTGACGGTGGTGTAGCCCTCCAGCGCGAACGCGCGCGAGAGGGAGGCGAGCGTGCCCGCGTCGTCGTCCACGATCAGGATGCGGGGTTTGATGGCTTTATCTCAGGGGGGGAACGCTGCGCCACGTACGGATGGGCTCCGGCTCCCCCCCTGAAACCCCCCGTCGCTCGCCGCCACTGCGTGGCGCCGAGCTCACTGGATTTCGCGTCATGGCTCGCCCGCCATTATCGCCGTCTCCGTCCTGGGCAACACCAGGACGAACTTGGTGCCCTGGCCGGGGGCGCTCTCGACCTGGATCCGGCCCCCGTGGTCGGAGACGATGCCCTGCACGATGGCCAGGCCGAGCCCCGTCCCCCCCTTCTTGGTCGTGTAGTACGGCGTGAACAGCCTCGTCCGCTGCTCCTCGGTGAGGCCGGGCCCGCTGTCCGCGACCTCGATGGCCACGCCGTCGTCGGCCCGCCGCGTCCGCACGGACAGCGTGCCCCCGTCCGGCATCGCCTCCAGCGCGTTGGCGACGAGGTTGCCGAGGGCCCGGCCGATGAGGTCCCGGTCGGCGGAGACGGGGGGCAGGTCCGGGGCCAGCGACGCCTCGATGCGGACCGCCCCCGCGCGGGCGCGATAGAGGGCGAGGACGCGCTCCACGACCTCGCCCAGGTCCACCGCGGCCAGCCGGGGCGGGGGCATGCGCGCGAACTGGCTGAACTCCTCGACGATCGCCCGCAGCGAGCGCAGCTCGTCGAGGATGGTGTCGCTCGACTCGCGGAACAGGGCCTGGAACCGCGCGGCGTCCTGGGCGCCCTCCTGGTCGAGGGCGCGCCGCAGCGTCTCGATGGAGAGCTGGATGGGGAAGATCGGGTTCTTCAGCTCGTGGGCCAGGCGCCGGGCCATCTCGCGCCAGGCGGCCACCCGCTCGGCCTGGACGAGGCGCTCGCGCGAGGTCCGGAGCTCGGTGGTCATCGAGGCGAACGCCCGCGCGAGGTCGCCGATCTCGTCGGGGGCGTCCAGGGCGCGGCCGTGATCGAGGTCTCCCGCCGCCACCCCACGGGCCTGGGCGGCCAGCGCGCGCACCGGTCCGGCAATGCGGCCGGACAGGACGAGGGCGGTGACCAGCGCCGCCAGCAGCGCGGCCAGCGCGACGGCGAGGGTGAGGCGGCGCAGGCCGCCGGTGACCTCGGCCATCAGCGTGTGCGGCACCGCCACCACCTCCCAGACCGCGGGGCCGAGCGCGGCCGCCGCCCAGCGGTACTCGGTGCCCGCGAGGTCCACGGTTCCCTCGCCCCGGCCGGGGTCCAGGGGCGGCTCGGTGCTTCCGGCCAGCGGCGAGCCCGGCCGCGCGACCCAGCGCCGCCGGGCCGTGTCGCGCAGCGCGACCTCCGCCCCCATCAGGTCGGACAGCTCCGTGACGAGGGCGGCGTCGATCGGGAACCCGCCCCGCACCAGGACGGGCGCGCCCGCCCACATCCCCGGCCTCACCGCGACCACGGCCAGGCGCTCCGTCGCCCCATAGCCCTCCTCGACCGTCTCCCAGCGCAGCTCGGGGCTGCCCGGCACCTGGCGGTCGCGCTCGGGCAGGCCCGTCCCCGCCCGCCATTGCCGGGAGGAGAGGACCCGGCCGGAGGCGTCCACGATCTCGAGCAGGGGCAGGCCGTGCCGATCGCCCAGGACGGTGGCCGCGCGCGACGCCTCCTCCTCGGACGGGGCGTGAGCGGGGAGCTCGCCGGCCGCGATGGCGGTCACGGCGGCGTCCGCCTGGCGGCGCAGCGCGCCCACCCGCGTGCGCACGGCCTCGAGACCCTGGCCGAGGCGTTGGCGCGCGCTCCTCTCCAGGCGCTCGGAGACGAGGGCCACCACGAAGGCGGCGAAGAGCAGGAGCGGCGGAACCGCCACCAGGACGAAGGCGACCAGCAGGCGCGCGCGGAGGCCGTGTCCGCGCCGGCCGCTCTCGTCGCCCGCGCTCACGGCTCGATCCACGCGTCCTCCACGACGAGGATACCCGCCGCCGTCGCCCGGAGCCCGTGCACCCCCGGCCGCGGGCCGAGCCGGAGCGGGAGACGCGCCAGCGGGACCAGGATGTCGCTCGCGCGCAGCGCCTCTTCCGCCCGCAGCAGCCCCGCGCGCCGGCGGTCCGCGTTGCGCTCGAGGTCCGCGGCCGCGAGCGCCTCGCGCGCCTCGCGCGAGTCCGCAATTGCCGCCAGCTCCTCGAGGGCGAGTCCGGGCTCGGGCACCTCGGGGTACCAGAGCACGAGGCGCGCCTGCCCGCTCTCCGTCGCGGCCACCGCCGCCGGCACCGCCGTGGCCTGGACCTCCGCCCCCAGCGCGGCGAGGTGCGCGACCACGCGCTGGCTGGCGGAGGCGGGCACGTCGGACCCTACGCGCAGGGTGATGCGGCCGGAGAGGGAGGCGGGGCCCGCGGGCGCGGGGCTGGCGGCGGCCGGCCAGGGGGGCAGGAGCAGGCTCGACACGAGCACGTCGGCCGGCTCCCCGCCGGGAAGGAAGCGGCGGACGAGCTGGGCGCGGTCGACGGAGGCCGCGACCAGCGCGCGCGTGCGTCCGTCGGCGAACGCAGGCACACCGGGATCGAGGACGAGCATCAGGGTCCCGGCGGCCGGAGGAAGCGGCGGCGAGGAGGCGCTCACGTCCGCGCCGCCGGGGTCTCCGGGTCCGCGGTCCGGGCCGGGGGCGACGAGGCGAACGACGTCCACGAAGGGCCGGCCGCGCACGTGCCGGCCGAAGGCGACCGCGCTCAGGCCGCGCGCGGAAACCGGGGTGGTCGGCGCGAACGGCCCCGCCCCGGCCCCGCGGCTGCTCACCACGGCCGCCGCCGGCGAGGCCAGCGCGGCGAGGGGAAGGGCCATCGGCGCGCGGAAGCGCAGCACGATCCGCGTCTCGTCGGGAGTGGCCAGGCCGGGCAGGGCGCCGGTGCCGCCGCCCCGGAACTCGTCTCCACCCTCGAGCGTGCGCGCGAGGTGGGCCGCCGCCGTGGACCCGGTCCTCAGGAACCGGCGCAGCGACCGCGCGGCGTCGGCGCTGTCGAGCGGCGAGCCGTCGTGGAACGTGGCCGGGCCGAGCCGCAGCGTCCACTCGCGCCCGTCGGCCGCGCTCGACCAGGACTGCGCCAGCCCCGGACGCGGCCGCCCGTCGTCGTCGACGCCGAGGACGGGCTCGTGCACGAGAAAGGCGAGCAGTCGCTCCGCGGTGCCCCGAGGCGCCGCCGGATCGAGGGTGGCCGGCATCTCGGCCACGGCGATCCGCAGCTCGCCGCCGTAGCGCGGACCCAGCGCGGGCCGGGCGGCGGACGCGGCGCAGAGGACCACGCCGAGGACGGCGAGGACGCGCCCCTCGTGCCTCACCGGCGCTCCGCCAGCGAGAACAGCCCGACCCGGAACCCGCCCCGGGCGTCCTCGATCGCCGCCGCCAGCAGGGCCCCGCGTCCGTGGCGGCGCGCGGCCAGGGCGCGCACGGAGCCGTCGACGGGGAGGGACCCGGCCGTCCCGTTCTCGCCGTCCGGCAGCAGGAGGATGCGGTCGTGCTCGCCGGGGGCCTCCGGCCCCGCCGCCGCGAGCATTCCCGGCCAGAGAAGGGCTATGGCGGGGCCGGCGCGTCGCGGCGTCGCGGAGGGCCCCGGTCCCGGCGGAGCGGCCACGCGCGCGATCGTCCCCTCCGGCCCCACCACCCACCCCTCGTCGGGCTCCAGGGCGAGCAGGGGCGCCTCGACGCCGGCCAGCGCGACGTCGAGCAGGTTCGTGCCGGGGCGGAAGCGCACGCCCGCGGGCGCGCGCGGCCAGGGGAGCGCGTCCGCCTGGTGGGTCGGGACGAGCCGCGATCCCTCCATCGAGAACAGGACCGCGCGCGGCGAGCGGCTGGTGAGCGCCCAGCAGGCGGACTCGCGCTCCGTCGCCACGAGCAGGCCGCCCGGGAACCGCACGGGCACGAGCGGCCCCGGCAGCTCGCGGCGAGACTCCAGCCGGAGGGCCAGCCCGTCGCGGCGATACAGCGCCAGGGCGTCGTCGAAGAGGACGAGCAGCCGCTCGTCACCCGCGAAGGCGAGCGCGACGATGCGTCCCTCGATCGGCGGCGTGGTGGCGCGCTCGAGCACGTCGACGGCCTCCGCGCCCGCGCCTCCCGGGCCCGGGACCAGGGGCAGCAGGCCCGGGTCCCAGGCCGTCGATGCCGAGACGAGGTCGACCAGGGCCCCCGACTCGTCCACCACGCGCGCCGACCAGACCAGCCGCGCGCCCGCCTGGGCCACGCTCGAAGACACCGTCACGTGCGGCCCGGGACCGGCGGCGGCCAGGTGTCCCTCCAGGCGCGCCGCGACCAGGGATTGCAGGTCGGCGGCCACGGTGCCCGCGCCGGTGCGGTCCTCGAAGGGAGCGAGGTCGACGGGGCGGCCGTCGGCGGCGCGGAGGATCTCGGCGGCCGCGGTGTCCGCCAGCCGCGCGAGCGTGGCCGCGGGCGCGCCGGCCGCGGCCACGAGGAGCATCGCCGCCAGCGCGCGCACGGCCAAGGATAGCAATACTCGCCGCGGTGTATGCTCTCCGGCATGACCCTCGTCGAGCGCATCACCCAGGACCTCACCGCGGCCATGAAGAGCCAGGACGCCCCGCGCACGAGCGCGCTGCGCATGGCCAAGGCCGCGCTCAAGAACCGGGAGATCGACAAGAAGTCGGCCCTCGACGACGCCGAAGCGACGCGGGTGCTGCAGGGGCTGGTCAAGCAGCGCGAGGACTCGATCGTCCAGTTCGGCCGGGCCAACCGGCCCGAGCTCGTCCAGAAGGAGCAGGCCGAGCTCGACGTGCTCAAGGCCTACCTCCCCGAAGAGGCCTCCGAGTCGGAGATCGAGAGGGCGGTCGAGAAGGCGGTCGCGGAGACGGGCGCCTCCTCCGCCAAGGACATCGGCAAGGCCATGAAGGCGGCCCTGGCCGCCCTGCAGGCGAGCGGGAAGCCGGTGGACGGCAAGAAGGTGAACGACGCCGTCCGGCGCCGCCTGGGCGCCTAGCCGCCCCGATGCGCGAGAGCGTCCGGCGGGTCGGGCAGCGCTTCATGATCGGCTTCCAGGGGCGGGAGGCCTCCGCCGACGTCAAGGCCCTCATCCGCGAGTTCGGGGTCGGACACGTCATCCTCTTCGCGCGGAACGTCGACGGCCCGGAGCAGGTCGCCGAGCTCAACCGTGAGCTCCAGGAGACCGCCCGCGACGCCGGCCACGACCTCCCGTTGATGATCGCGGTGGACCAGGAGGGCGGGCGCGTCGCGCGCATGGGCCCACCCTGGACGGTGTGGCCGCCGCTGCGCGCCCTGGGCCGCATCGGCTCCGAGGACCTGGCGCGCCAGATGGGGGCGGCCCTGGCCGCCGAGTGCCTGGCCGCCGGGATCACCTGCGACTTCGCCCCCATCATGGACGTCGACACCAACCCCGCGAACCCGATCATCGGCAACCGCTCGTTCGGGGACGATCCCGACCTCGTGGGACGCCTTGGCGCAGCCATGATCGAAGGGCTGCAGGGCGGCCGGGTGGTGGCCTGCGCGAAGCACTTCCCCGGACACGGCGACACCGAGCTCGACTCGCACCTCGACCTGCCGGTGGTCGAGCACGGACGCGGGCGGCTGGACGACGTCGAGCTCCGGCCCTTCCGGCGCGCGATCTCGGCCCAGGTGGCCACGATCATGATGGCGCACGTGCTCTATCCGGAGCTGGACCCGGAGCTGCCGGCGTCGCTCTCGACGCCGGTCGTGGCGGGCCTCCTGAGAGGCGAGCTGAAGTACGACGGCGTGGTGGTGACGGACGACCTCGAGATGAAGGCGGTCGCGAACCAATGGGCGCCGGACCGCTCGGCCGTCCTGGCCATGCGCGCGGATTGCGACATCGTGCCCGTCTGCCAGACCCACGACGCGCAGGTCACGGCGATCGAGGGGGCGGTGCGGGCGGTGGAGGCGGACGAGGTCCCCTACAAGGCGATGGATCACTCGCTCGGGCGCATCCGGCGCCTGAAGGAGCGGTACGTCCTGCCCTACCGCGATCCCGATCCGCGCCGGGCGCGCCGGGGCGCGGGATCCCCGGCCTTCGCCGCCCTCGCCCAGGAGATCGCGGAGCGCGGCGAAGAGCCGCTCCGCTTCCCGTGGACATCGGCCTGAGAGAGCGGCCCGACCAGGGGCGCGGGTGAGCTGGACGCGCCCGCGCGCGCTGCGGCCGGGAGACCTCCTGGGCGTGTGCGCGCCGGCGGGCGCGGTCGACGGGGAAGCGCTCCAGGGCGGCGTGGCGCGTCTCGAGACGATGGGCTTCCGCGTCCGCCTCGGCCGCAGCGTGGGCGGCCGGCACCTCTTCACGGCCGGTACGGTCGACGAGCGGCTGGCGGACCTGCACGCGATGTTCGCGGACCCGGACGTCGCCGGCATCGTCTGCGCCCGAGGCGGGGCGGGCGCGGGGTGGCTCCTGCCGCGCCTGGACGTGAACGTCCTCCGCGACCACCCCAAGGTGTTCGTCGGCTACAGCGACGTCACGTTCCTCCACCTCGTTCTCAACCGGCTCCAGACGGTCAGCTTCCACGGACCGATGGTGGCCGGGGAGCTGGCCAGGGGCGCGCTCGACGAGCGGAGCTGGGCGGCGGCCGTGCAGGGGGGCGCGGTCCCCTATGCGAGCGAGCCGGGCGACCTCGTCGTCCTTTCCGAGGGCGAGGGGGAGGGCCGCCTGCTCGGGGGTTGCCTCTCGATCCTGGCCGCAGCCGCGGGAACCCCGTGGGCCCTGGCCCCGGATCCCGAGGGCACCGTCCTGTTCATCGAGGACGTGGACGAGAAGCCCCACCGGGTGGACCGGATGTTGCTTCAGCTCCGCCGGTCGGGCGCGCTTGCGGGCGTGCGCGCCGTCGTGTTCGGGGACATGAAGGGGTGCAACCCGCCCGCGGCGTCGGAGTTCACCCTGGAGGACGTCATCCGCGAATCGTTGTCGGGCCTCGACCTGCCGATCGCGCTCGGCCTCTCGAGCGGCCACGTCAACGGCCCGGGCGTGACGCTCCCGCTCGGCGTCCGGGCGCGTCTTGGCTGCCACGGCGACGAGGCACGCTTCGAAGTGCTCGAGGATTCTGTCGTGCGGTGGGATCGATGACTCTCCCTGACTTCCCCTCCCCCCTACGTGGGGGAGGGATAGGGAGGGGGGGTCGATGAATGACTGAACGCGCCCTTCACATCCACCTCTCCGCCATCGCCGGCACCGCCATGGCCTCCCTGGCCGGCCTCCTGCGCGAGCGCGGCCACACGATCACGGGATCGGACCAGGACATCTACCCGCCGATGTCGACGCAGCTCGAGGAGCTGGGCATCCCGGTGCGGTCGCCCTACGCGGAGGCGAACGTGCCCGCCGAGGCCGACCTCGTGGTGATCGGCAACGCGCTCTCGCGCGGCAACCCGGAGGTGGAGATCGTCCTCGACCGCAAGCAGCGCATGACGAGCCTGCCCGCGATCCTGGCCGAGGAGATCATCCGAGGGCACGAATCCCTGGTCGTGGCCGGCACCCACGGCAAGACCACGACCACCAGCATGCTCGCCTTCCTGCTCCAGGAGGCCGGGCTGGACCCCTCGTTCCTGGTCGGCGGGGTGCCCATCGACTTCGCGCGCAGCTACCGGCTGGGCCGCGGCCGGCACTTCGTGGTCGAGGGCGACGAGTACGACTCCGCCTTCTTCGACAAGCGGCCCAAGTTCGTCCACTACCTGCCCGACGCCGCCGTCATCGGGAACCTCGAGTACGACCACGCCGACATCTATCCGGACCTGGCCGCCGTCCAGACCGCCTTCGTGCGCCTGATCCAGGTGATTCCGCGGCGCGGGCTCCTGCTGGCCGGGATCGAGAGCGCGCCCCTCCGCGAGATCCTGCCGCGCGCCTTGTGCCGGGTGGAGACGTTCGGGCTGGGCGCGGAGGCGGACTGGCGCGGGGAGGAGGCCGGTCCCGCCCCCGGCGGCGGATGGCGCTTCCGATTGCGGCACGGAGGGAAGGACCTGGGCGAGCACCAGGTCCAGCTCCCGGGCGAGCACAACGTCCGCAACGCGATCGCCGCCATCGCCCTGGCCCACGCGGCCGGGGTCCCGCCGGAGAAGGCGCGCGAGATCCTGCCGCGCTTCCGGGGCGTGAAGCGCCGCCTGGAGATGAAGGGCGAAGCGCGCGGCGTGCGCGTCTACGACGACTTCGCGCACCATCCGACGGCGGTGCGGGAGACGCTGCAGGCGCTGCGCGCGAGCGCCTCGGGGGCCGGCCGGCTGGTGGCCGTCTTCGAGCCGCGGTCCTACACGTCGCGCACCCGCGTCTTCCAGGACGCCTTCGCCGAGGCCTTCGCGGGCGCCGACGCGGTGATCGTGGCGGGCGCGCACATGCCGGGCAAGGTGCCGGAGGGCCAGAGGCTCTCGGAGACGGACCTCGTCCGCGCCATGGCCGGGCGCGGCCAGGATGCCCGGTTCATCCGCACCGTCGACGAGATCGTCGCCCACCTCGCGCGCGCGCTCCAGGACGGCGATCGGGTCGTCATCCTCTCGAACGGCGGGTTCGGGGGCATCCACGGCAAGCTCCTGGCCGCCCTCGGCGCCCCCACGACCGGGGTGGAACCTCCGGGTCGGCCTGTGGTATAGGTTCGCGTCCCCGAACCCCCGTACAGGTTTCCACGCTCATTTCGAAGGAGGACGGCTATGGGCCGTTGGCTGAAGAAGGGATGGGTCGTGGCACTCGGAATCCTGCTGGCGGCGGCCGGGCCGGCGCAGGCCCAGCAGCGCTCGGGCGGCACCGTGACCGGCTCCGTCACGGACGAATCGGGAGCCATCCTGCCCGGGGCGAACGTCCAGCTCACCGGTCCCGGAGTCAACCGGTTCCAGACGACAGGGGCAGAGGGGAAGTACACCTTCACGGTCGTGCCGGCGGGCACGTACAAGGTCACCGCCAACCTGTCGGGGTTCGGAGCGGGGAGCCAGGACGTGACCGCCTCCGGCACGGGGACCGTGCAGGTCCCGGCCATCGCGCTGAAGCTGTCGGTCCGCGGTGAGGAGATCGTGGTGACGGCGTCGCGCGCGGAGACCTCGCTCGTCAACGCCCCCGCCACCATGAGCGTGGTCGGCGCCGACGTGATCGAGACCTCGCCCGCCTCGAACTTCGGGGACCTGCTGCGCGGCGTCCCGGGGCTGAACGTCATCCAGACCTCCGCCCGCGACATCAACATGACGAGCCGCCAGGGGACCTCCACCCTGTCCAACTCGCAGCTCGCGCTGCTCGACGGCCGCTCGATCTACCTCGACTTCTTCGGGATGATCCTGTGGGACTTCGTCCCCACCAATCCCGAGCAGATCAAGCAGATCGAGGTGGTGCGCGGGCCCGCGTCCGCGGTCTGGGGCGCCAACGCGCTGACGGGGGTCATCAACATCATCACCAAGACCCCGCGGGAGGCGCCGGGCACCACCGTGACCCTCGACGGCGGCGGCTTCAGCCGCGACGCGGGCTCGCTGACGGGAGAGGGGGCCGGCGCCCAGTGGGGGGTCAACGTCACGACCGCGGGCGCGCCCAACGACGTGTGGTCGTACCGGTTGACCGGCGGGTACTTCAAGTCCGACGCCTACGCGCGGCCGATAGGGTTCGTGCCCGGCGTCGTCAGCAGCGACGGGAAGACCTGCACGCGGGTCCCGCATCCCTTCGACTCCACGCTGCTGACCGGCTGCGGCCTCTATCCCCTGGACCGCGACCCCGCGCGCCCGGGCGAACCCGCCTTCTCGAACCGCGGCACCAGCCAGCCCAAGTTCGAGGGACGCCTCGACCAGGAGCTCAGCAACGGCGGGCACATCACCTACAGCGGGGGCTACGCGGGGACCACGGGGCTCGTGCACACGGGGATCGGGCCCTTCGACCTGCAGAGCGGATCGAGCTTCTCCTACGGGCGCGTGGCCTACACCAAGCAGGGGCTGAAGCTGGCCGCCTTCGGGAACTTCCTCGACGGCAACGCGCCCAACCTGCTCTCCGTGGACGCCACCACCGGGAAGCTCCTGCAGATGGACTTCAAGACCCAGACCTACGACCTCGAGGTGGGGAACACGAACGTCTTCGGCGGGAACAACATCCTGACCTACGGAGGCAACGCCCGGCGCAACAACTTCGACCTCACCATCGCCCCCGCCACCGAGAACCGCAACGAGTTCGGCGCCTACGTGCAGGACGAGCTGTTCTTCAGCCGCTTCCGGTTCAGCGTGGGCGCCCGGGTGGACAAGTTCGGCAACCTCGACAAGGCGGTGTTCTCGCCGCGCGTGAGCGCCATGTTCAAGCCGCTCCAGTCCCACTCCTTCCGCGTGTCGTTCAACCGGGCCTTCCGCGCCCCCTCCGCCATCAACAACTACCTGGACGTGTACACGGTCACCGCGGCCTTCCCCCTGGGCGCGGTCGATCCGCGCCTGGGCACGGCCATCCTGCCCATCGTGTCGCACTCGGTGGGGAGCAAGGTGCCGCAGGCGAACGAGCCGAGCGGGCACAACCTCATCGAGCAGTCGCTCAACGCCTACGAGGTGGGCTACACCGGGACCTTCGGGGGCAAGACCACCGTCGGCCTCGCCTATTACATCAACGACACCGACAACGACATCAACTTCGTGACCGACGCCTGCCGCAAGCGCTACACCGCGGCCAACCCGCCCGCGGGCTGGCCCTTCCCGCCCATCGTGGTCGAGGTCCTGGCCCAGCGCGGCATCTGCCTCCCCGCGGAGTTCACGTACCTGAACCTCGGGAAGGTGAGGAACAAGGGGTTCGAGGCCTCGATCGAGCGCACGATCAACCGGTCGGTGAACGCGTTCGTGAACTACTCCTGGCAGGGCGACCCCGAGCCGCGCGACGACAACACGCCCGCGAGCGAGCTGGCCATGCCCCCGCACCACCGCTTCAACATCGGCGTCAACATGAACCAGCGCCGCTTCCTCGGCAGCCTCTCCGTCAACTACACGGACAAGGCGTTCTGGACCGACGTGCTGAGCGACCCGTACCACGGATACACGGGGTCCTTCACGATGGTCAACGCCAGCGCGGGAGTGAAGTGGCTGGGCGGGAACTTGATCACGTCCGTGAAGGGCACGAACCTCCTTGGCGACGACAACATGCAAGGCGGGATCCAGCAGCACATCTTCGGCGACATCATCACGCGGACGGTGGTGGGCGAGGTGCGCTTCAGCTTCCACTGAGCGCGGGCGGAGGGGCGCTTCATCGTCCGGGCCGTCCCCGCTCGGGCCAGGAGCTTGCCGTCGAGAGGGACGTGCATGAGCGACACGCTGGAGAGCCTGCTGGCCGCGCTGGAGACGATGCCCGCGCATCTCGAGAAAGCCGCCCGGCAGATGGGCGAGGCGAGGGCGCAGGACGCGCCCGCGGGAGGCTTCTGCCTGGTCGAGCAGGCGTGGCACCTGGCCGACCTCGAGCGCGAGGGCTACGGCGAACGGATCCGGCGGCTGCTCGGTGAGCCGGATCCGGCCCTCCCGGACTTCGACGGCGCCCGCGTGGCCGCGGAGAGGGACTATCGGTCGAAATCGCTGGCGGAGGGGATCGCCGCGTTCGTGGCCGCGCGCTCGGTGAACCTGTCGCGGCTCCGCTCGGTTCCCGCCGAGGCGTGGGGCCGGAGCGGCCGGCAGGAGGGAGTGGGGCGGGTCACGCTCCGCGACGTGCCGCGCATGATGCGCGAGCACGACGACTCGCACCGCGCGGAGATCTCCGCGCTGCTCGCCGGGACCAGGCCTCCGCAGCCCGCCTGGACCTAGGGAGCAGGAGCGAGGAGCAGGCGTCGCCGGCGACGAGTGGTCGGGGGGTAGCGCGAAGCGCGCAGGGGGGCTCGCGGCCGAGCGGACTCGATGCCCCCCTGATGTACTCGACTAGCGAGGAGCGGATTCACTCCGCGACGAGCGGTCGGGGGGTAGCGCGAAGCGCGCAGGGGG
>JBGPBV010000030.1:0-57196 GCA_041481445.1 Vicinamibacteria bacterium | reverse complement strand
CACCCCCGCCCTCGAGTTCGACTCCCTCGACTCCGCCAAGGACATCCTGGGCGCGCTGCGCGCCTACGAGCACATCGAGACCGCGATCATCTTCGACAAGAAGGGGCACACCGTCGTCTATCGCCGTCCGGAAGTGGCCGACCAGCCCCCGCCCGCCCTGCGCCCCGACGACGCCTGGTTCGAGGCCGACCACCTGATGCTCTTCAAGAGCATCCGCCGCCAGGGGGAGACGCTGGGCACCGTGTTCATCCGGGAGGACCTGCAGGAGTTGCGCTCGCGGACGGCCACCAACACGCGGACGGCCGCCTACCTGGTGCTGGGCTCCTCCCTGGTGGCCCTGCTGCTCTCCTCCCGCCTGCAGAAGCTGATCTCCGGCCCCATCCTCCGCCTGGCCGAGCTCGAGAGCCGGGTCAGCCGGGAGAAGGACTTCTCGTTGCGCGCCACCAAGGAGACGGAGGACGAGCTGGGCGTCCTCATCGACGGCTTCAACGACATGCTCGTGCAGATCCAGGAGCGGGACGGGGAGCTGACGGTGGCCAAGGAGGCGGCGGAGCAGGCCAACCGGACCAAGAGCGCCTTCCTGGCCAACATGAGCCACGAGCTGCGCACGCCCCTCAACGCCATCATCGGCTACAGCGAGATGCTCCAGGAGGAGGCGGAGGACAGCGGGCACGCCGAGGTCGTTCCCGACCTCCGCAAGATCCACGGCGCGGGCAAGCACCTCCTGGCCCTCATCAACGACATCCTGGACCTCTCGAAGATCGAGGCGGGCAAGCTGGAGCTGTTCCTGGAGACCTTCGAGGTCCACGACCTCGTGGACGAGGTGCGCTCCACCATCCATCCCCTCATCGAGCGGAACGGGAACGTGCTGGAGCTGGACTGCCCGCCGGAGGTCGGAGCCATGTACGCCGACGTGACCCGCGTGCGGCAGATCCTGTTCAACCTGCTCTCCAACGCCTCGAAGTTCACGGAGGGGGGGACGGTCCGCCTGGAGGTCCGGCGGGAGGAGGCGGAGGAAGGGGATCGGCTGCTCTTCCGCGTCAGCGACACCGGCATCGGCATGACCCCGGAGCAGCTCGGCAAGCTCTTCCAGGCCTTCACCCAGGCCGACGCGTCCACGTCCCGCAAGTACGGCGGCACTGGTCTCGGCCTCGTGATCTGCCGACGCTTCGCGCAGATGATGGGAGGGGATGTCTCCGTGGAGAGCACGGAGGGGCAGGGCTCGACCTTCACCGTGCACCTGCCCGCGCGCGTGGTGCGCCGCACGAAGGAGGCCACGCTGATCCCGACCTCCGCCGCGGCCCTGGGGCTGAGCGCCCGCCCGCCCGCGGCCCCGGCCGCGCCTCCGCCGGCGCCGGCCAGCCCGACCAAGGGCACCGTGCTCGTCATCGACGACGACCCCAGCGCCTGCGAGCTGATGGTGCGCTCGCTGGCCAAGGAGGGCTTCCGGGTCCTCACCGCGGGCGGAGGCGTGGACGGCCTCCGGCTGGCCCGCGAGGCGCGCCCCCACGTGATCACCCTCGACGTCCTGATGCCGGACCTGGACGGCTGGACCGTGCTCAAGGAGCTGAAGGCCGACCCGAAGCTGGCCGCCATCCCCGTCATCATGATCACGATGGCGGACGACCGCAGCACCGGCTATGCGCTCGGGGCCTCCGACTACCTCACCAAGCCCATCGACCGCGAGCGCCTGGCCGCCAGCGTCGAGCGCTACCGCCAGGGGGGGCAGGCGGTGCTGGTGGTGGAGGACGACGACGACACGCGCGAGATGATCGTGCGCACGCTCAGCGGCGACGGGTGGTCGGTGCAGGAGGCGGCCAACGGGCGGGTGGCCCTCGAGCGGGTGGGCCAGGGCGTGCCCGACCTCATCCTCCTCGACCTCATGATGCCGGAGATGGACGGCTTCGAGTTCATCGCCCACCTGCGCGAGAACGACGCCTGGCGCGCCATCCCGGTGGTGGTCCTGACCGCCAAGGACATGACCGCCGACGATCACGTCCGGCTGCAGGGGAACGTGCGCAAGGTGTTCCGCAAGGCCAGCTTCAGCCGCGACGAGCTGATGGAGGAGATCCGCGCGGCCATGGAGCCGCGCGGGACCGGCGGCACGGCCTCCGCCGCCCGCTAGCCCCCGTCCTCCGCCCTCGGTTGATTCCCCCGATGGCGGCGCCTAGAATCGCCCTGCGCGCGAGGCGCGAATGGCCGAAAAGCGTCCTTCTCTCAACGTCCTCTCCGGCCCACTCGCGGGCAGCGTGTTCGTCATCGAGGACGCCGTCGACAACATCCTCATCGGCAGCGACTCGTCGTGCGCCTTCGTCATCGACTCTCCGGGGGTGAGCCCCATCCACGCCCGGCTCTGGATCGACCTCAACGGGGCCATCGTCTACGACACCAACAGCCCCTCCGGCGTCTACGTCAACGACAACCGCGTGGACAAGGAGGCCCCCGTGCGCAACGGGGACATCCTGTGGCTCGGCCCCCCCGGCGAGGAAGGATCGGTGCTCATCCAGTGCATCCTCCCCGCGCCGGGACCGGGTGCGGCGGCCAGGGCGGAGCCGGCCGCCTCTCCGGAGGACGCGGGTGGGGTGACGCGGCTCGACACGCCGGCCTACGTCCCGGGCGAGGCGCCCCCGGTGGCGCCGGTGGAAGCGGCCGAGGAGGCCCCCGAGGACGCGACGGTCGTGATGTCCTCTTCCGCGCTGATCGAGGGGATCGAGCTGGGGGAGCCGGAGGAGGCGTCCCTGGTGGAGTCTGCCTCCAGCCCCGCGGCCGCGCTGCCGGACGATGAGCAGACCATCAGCTACAAGCCCCCCGCCGCCGCTCCCGTCATGGACGACACGGAGGGCCTCGAAGTGATCGGCGAGCCGACGATGAGCGTTTCGCCGTCGTCGGATGCGGGGTTCCCGGATTTCGAGGTCGAGCCCACGGTCGCCATGGCGCCGACGGCCGCCTCCGCGGCACCGGCGCCCGCCCCTGCTCCCGCGGCATCGTCGGCCGCACGGCCCGCCGCCTCGTCGCCGGAGCCGGAGTTCGAGGAGGATATCGAGCCGACCGTGCTCGACGTTCCTCCGCCGACAGTGGTGAGGCGCGAGGCCGCCCCCGCGGCGCCCGCCCCGGCGAAGCCGGCGGCCCAGCTGAAGCCGGACACTAAAGAAGATGACGTCGCGACGGTGATCTACAAGCGGGAGACCCCCACCCCACCGCCCGTCCCGCCGTCGCGTCCCGCGCCGCCCGCACCGCCGGCTCCGCCTCGCGCCGCCGCCGCTCCGCCCCCGGCCGCCCCGACCGGGGCCCGGCCGTCGGCTCCGCGAACGCCGACACCGCCCACGCCGGCCCGGCCCGCGGCGCCGCCTCCGCGGGCGCGGGCGGAGCGTCCGGCCGCTCCCGCCGCCGCTCCCGCGATGCCGCCCAAACGCGGCGGGGGCTCGGGGAAGGGCGCGCTGATCGCGGGGGGCGGCGTGGTCCTGGCCGTGCTGGCCTTCGCGGCCTATTGGTTCCTCCTCCGGCCGGCGCCGGCGCCCGTCGCTCACGTCGCCGCCGCGAGCCCGGTGCCCCCGCCACCGTCGCAGGCGACGGCACCGCCCGTGGCCCAGGCGCCTCCGTCGACGGAGGCGCCCGCGCCCACGACGCTCGCGGCCGCGCCCCAGACGACGCCGCCCGCGATCCCGGAGGCCGTGACGGTCGTGCGCTCGCCGGTGCCTTCGCCGCGCGTGGCCGCCGCCACCCCGCCCCCCACGCTTCCGGGCTCGAAGCCGGGCGCCCCCTCTCCGGCGGCCGGGCGGCCGGGAACGACGGCCGCGACTCCCGCCACGGCCGCTCCCAGTGCCGCCCAGCAGACGGCGGCGGCGGTGGCCAGCCTCATGGGGCAGGCGAAGACGGCGGCGGACGCCCACAACTACGACGCCGCCATCGCGATGTACGACGAGGTGCTGAAGCTGGACGCGCAGAACGCCTCCGCGATCGCGGGGCGCAGCGCGGCGGTGTCCGCGCGCACCGCCGCCAGCGCCGCGCGCAAGACCTTCGTGCCCGGACGCACCGTGGTCCAGACGGAGCAGAAGTCGAAGGGCGACGTGACGGGGTTCGACTCCTCCGACGTGAGCGTGAGGAAGTCGCCCGACTTCCAGGGCCGGCTGGAGTTCGCGATGAACCCGTCGACGTTGAAGGCGGGCGACGCCTACAAGCTGCAGATCGCGCTCGTCAACGAGGGCAAGAAGCCGATCAAGATCTCGGGCATGACCTTCACGATCACCGTGAACGGGCAGAAGTCGGGGAACCCCATCGCGCCCAAGGTGAAGGAGGTCGCACCCCAGCAGCGCGTGGTGCTCGAGGAGCTGCCGGGCGTGTTCCCGGAGGCCAGCACCTGGATGGCGGAGGTGCTCGTGACCGCCAACAAGGGCGACAGCCTCAAGAACCAGCTGACCTGGAGGTAGGCGCCCGCCTGCGCCCGCTCAGTGGCCGGGGGTCTCCGGCGGAGACCCGCGCGTGCCGCGGGCGGTGAGCACCTCCACCGCGACCACGCGACCGTCGGGGCCGTAGCGCAGGCGCCGGTCGGTGATGCCGTCCCCGTCGGTGTCGATCTCCTCGCTCACCATGCGGCCGCGGACCCAGGTCTGCCACCGCTCGATCCTTCCGTCGCCGTCCCCGTCGATCCCCACCGCGACCACCCGGCCCTCCTGGATGGTCTCGGTGCGGTCCACCCTCCCGTCGCCGTCCTCGTCGATCTCGCGCCGCACCACCGCGCCCTTGGCGTCGAAGTACTGCCAGGTGTCGGGCTGCTTCCCGCCGCGGCGTGAATAGCCCTCCTTCTCGATCACCCCCCGCTCCGAGTAGTACTGCCAGCGGTCGATCTGCCCGTCGAAGTCGGTGTCCGCCTCCACCTGCCGCGGCCGCCCGTTCGGATAGAAGAGCATCACCACGTCCGCCTTCTTGTCGCCGTTCTGGTCGTAGAGCAGGCGCATCAGCTTGCCGCTGGGATCGTAGAAGCCCTGGTAGGGGCCCTTCTCGAAGAGGTAGCCCTGCGGGGCGGGGTCACGGCCGGCCTCCCGGCAGGCGGTGCCGGAGAAGCCGGCGGCGGCCGCGGCGAGGGCGGCGAGGATCCGGACGCGGCGGGAAGGCGATCCAGGGGCCACGAGTCGCCGCAGATAGTAACGCGGCCGCTCTCGGCGGGGCCAACGGGTTCTGATAACCTCCGCCTCGATGGCCGCGACCATCCACGCTGGACCCGCCGGACCCGCGGGGGCGGTCTCCGACGGCACCGTCTTGTCCCTCGCGCGCCTGCTGCGCGCCCTCTCCGTCACCCTGGGCGCGGGCCTCGGCGTGATCGTGGCGGGCTCCGCCCTCGCCTTCGGCGCCGTCCACCCCTGGGCGCGCCTCCCGCTCTTCGAGGCCACCGCCGTGCTCGCCCTCGTGAGCCTGGCCCGCGCGGTCACGGTCATGGAGCTGCGCCGCCGCCTGGGGCGCTCGCGCTTCGCCTTCCACGCCTCCGGGCGCTGGGTGGTGCTCGACGTCGAGGAGCCGTACGGCATCCGCACCTGGTCCTTCGACCTCGACCGGCCGCTGGTGCCGTCGGTGCCGCTCCTGCTGCCCGGCCTCGTCTTCGCGGCCTGGGTCGTGATCCAGATGGTGCCCCTGCCCCCGTCGCTGGCGGCGGCCCTGGCCGGCGCGGAGACGCTGCCGGGCGCGGAGCCGGACGGCGGATGGCGCACGGTCTCCGTCTCGGTCGCGCAGACCGCCACCGGCCTCGGCTTCCTGGTCTGGGCCCTCGTGCTCCACGTCCTGGCCAGCAGCGCCCTGGCCGGCCGCGAGGCCGAGCGCCGCTTCCGTCGCTTCGTGGCCGGGCTCGGCCTCGTCCTGGCCACGATCGGCCTGGCCCAGATGGCGACCCGCACGCGGCGCGTCTACTGGTTCTTCAAGCCCTGGGAGGGCGAGGGCGAGCACATCTTCGGGCCCTTCGTGGACCGCGATCACTTCGCGTTCTACATGCTGATGGTGACGCCGGTGGCCTTCGGCCTCTTTGCCTACGCCTATCGCCGCTATCGCGCGCGCGTGGGCATGCGCGCGAACCTGCGCCGCCGGCTGGTGACGCTCTCGAGCCCGGAGGGCCTCTCGACCCTGTACGCGGTGGTCCCGGCGCTGGCCGCGGTGAGCTCGCTCATCGCCACCACCTCCCGCGGGGCCCTCATCGCCTTCGCGGGCGGGCTCGCCCTGGCCGGCCTCTCGCTGTGGCGCCGGCGCGCCGTGCCCGTCTGGGCCTTCGCGGCGGTGTTCACGCTGGTGGCTTTCTCCTGGTTCGGCACCGACCGCATCGAGTCGCGCCTGCGGCAGGTCAGCCAGGACGCGCCGGGGCGGACGGTCATCTGGCAGGACACCCTCGAGCGCATGGGCGGCCGCTGGGTGGGCGGGTCGGGCTTCAACACCTTCGACGTCGCGATGTACCGGGCCTCGGCCTGGGCGCTGCCCGGCGGGGCCAGCCCCTGGTCGGATCCGTACGAGACCACCATCGTGAACGTGGCGCGCGTGGGGTTCCGCACGCCGGAGGCGATCCCGGGACTCTGGTGGTACCGGGAGGCCCACAACGACTACGTCCAGCTCCTGACCGAGACGGGGGCGGTGGGCCTGCTGCTCGCGCTGTGGGCGGCGGCCCGCGTGCTGTCCTCCGTGCGCGGCGACGCCTGGCTGCTGGCCGCCGCGGCCGGGGTGTTCATGCACGAGTTCGTGGACTTCGGGCTCCACGTCCCGGCCATCGTCGCGCTCTTCGTGGCCCTGGCCGCCATCCGGCCGCACGCGCCGCCCGCGTCCACGGCCTGACCCCTGGCCCCCCGCCCCTCCCGCCGCAACTCCGGCGCGGGCTTGCTATCATCTCCTGGCGATGATTCCCGCGGTGCCCTTCCTGCTGGCGGCGTCGATCTCCATCAACCACCAGCCCCTGGACTGCTTCGTCAAGGATCGCTTCGCGCAGGTCGAGATCGAGGTCCAGCCCGCCCTGGACGTGACCCAGGTGCGCGCGTTCTTCAAGTCCGCGCACGACGACGACTACCACTACGTGCCGATGGCCCTCACCCAGGGCCGCTTCCTGGGCAAGCTGCCGCGCCCGCGGGACAAGGCGCAGTCGGTCACCTACTACATCGAGATCGCGGGCAACGACGGCACCGTGCGCAAGACGCCGGAGATCACGGCCACCGTGGCCAAGTCGGACGAAGGTTGTCCGAGCGGAGCGCGCATCGCGGAGGCCGGCCCCGACGGCGACGTTCGGATCTACACCGCGGGGTCCTCCCGGAGCAAGCCGAGGGACTTCTCGGGCGTGGAAAGGGTCGTGCGGGCCAGCGATGCGGCCGGGGAGACGCCGGCGTCCGGAGGGGCATCCGTTCCTCCCGCGGGGGAGTCCGCGCCCACGACCGCCCCCGCCCCGCCCGCCCCCGCCCCGCCCGCCGCCGCGCCCGCTCCGCCGCCCGCGAACGTGCCCGCGCCCGTGCCCACCGCGGCCCCGTCCGCGGCCCCCCCGCCCGCCTTCGACGACAGCGGCGAGTTCGCGATCGGGCCGGACGACATCGTCAAGGTCACCGTCATCGGCCACGACGACCTCACGCAGACGATCGTGGTGCAGACCGACGGCACGTTCATCTTCCCGCTCATCGGCCGCTTGAAGGCGGCCGACCTCACGCCCAAGGAGCTCGAGCGCAAGATGACGACGCTGCTCGGCCAGGGATACCTGCGCAACCCGCAGGTCAGCATCTCCGTCCAGGAGTACCGCAGCAAGTCCGTCTTCGTGGTGGGCGAGGTGTCGCGCCCGGGGAGCTACTCGCTGAGCGGCCGCATGACCGTCCTCGAGCTGCTCTCGAAGGCGGGCCCCACCTCGTCGGCGGGGGTGGAAGTGGTCATCGTGCGGCCGAAGGTCGCGGTCTCGGGGCCCCTCGTGCCCGTGGATCTCACCGGCGCCCCCACTGGAGACCCGAACGACGTGGCCAGCCAGGCCGACCTCATCCGCGTCAACATCCGCGACATCCAGATGGGCCAGCTCGACAAGAACGTGCTCGTCCGTCCCAACGACACGCTGTTCGTGACCCAGGCCGCGCGCATCTTCGTCACCGGCGAGGTGAAGAACCCGGGCGCGATCACCTACTGGCCCGGGGCCACCGTGCGCAAGGCCATCAACACGGCGGGCGGCTTCTCCGCGGACGCCTCCACGGGCAAGATCCGCGTGGTCCGCGAGGTGGAGGGCAAGACGAAAGAGGTCAAGGTCGGCCTGGACGATCCGGTCCAGCCCGGAGACACCATCATCGTCAAGGCCAAGCTGTTCTGATCCCTTTCGTATTTCGTATTTCGTCTTTCGTCTCCGACTGTAACCCCCACACGTGAGTTCGCCCACGGACGTGTCTTTCGTTTCCTGTTACACTCAATCGGCTTGGAACGTCGCTGATGGCGTCACCTTCGCAGTCCGGTTCTTTGGAACCTCCGTCCGAAGACCATCTCTGGGACTACCTCGCCGTCGTCCTCCGCCACCGCAAGTTCGCCATCGCCATCTTCCTGACCGCCACCAGCGTGGCCACCATACGGACGCTGCTCACGCGGCCGGTCTACATGGCGACGGCGCAGATCCTCATCGAGCACGAGACCCCGAACGTCCTCACGTTCAAGGACGTCACCGAGGTGGATGCGGCGCGGGACGACTACTACCAGACGCAGTACCGGCTGATCCAGAGCCGCGCCCTGGCGCGCCGCGCGGTGGAGACGTTGAACCTCCTCCAGGATCCGGAGTTCGGCGGGCCGCGCGCGCCCGATCAGGTGCAGGCCGCCCTGGCCGCGCCGCCCGGCAACTCGCCGACCATGGAGGGCGCGATCGACGGGGTGCTCGGCCGCCTCCGCATCAACGCGGCCAAGGGCAGCCGCATCGTGGGCGTCGGCGTCGAGGCCTTCCGGCCCGACCTCGCCATGAACCTGGCCAACAAGGTGACGCAGCTCTACATCGAGCAGACGCTCGAGTTCCGCTACCAGACCTCGTCCGAGGCCGGGGTGTGGCTGGGCGGCCAGGTCGACCAGCAGCGCAAGAAGGTGGAGCAGGGCACGCTGGAGCTGCAGAAGATCAAGGAGCAGGAAGGGATCGTCAACATCGACGAGCGGCGGACCCTGCTCACGCAGAAGCTCAGCCAGCTCGGGACGGCGCTGACGGACGTGCGGACGGTCCGCCTGGCCAAGGAGTCGCTCTACCGGCAGATGCGGGCCAGCGACAACCCCGAGGACCTGCCGGAGGTCATGAGGGACTCGGTCGTCCAGCAGCTGCGGATGGAGCGCTCCGAGCTCGAGCAGAAGCAGTCACAGCTCCTCGAGAAGTACCTCGACCAGCATCCGGACGTGATACGCGTCCGCCGCCAGATCGAGGAGGTGCGGAAGCGGATCTCGGCCGAGGCCCAGCGCGTGATCCGCTCCGCGGAGAACGACTACAAGGCGGCGGCGGCCCAGGAGGCCAGCCTCTCCGCGGCCCTGGAGTCGACCAAGGAGGAGACGCAGGAGCTCAGCTCCCGCAGCGGCCACTACGACCAGGTCAAGCGCGACGTGGACGCCGCCCGCTCCGTCATGAACAGCCTGACCGAGCGGCACAAGGAGACCGACGTCGCCCAGGAGCTCAAGGTTTCGAACATCCGCATCGTGGATCCGGCGGTGATGCCGGGCGGGCCGATCCGCCCCAACCGCCAGCGCGACATCATGACCGGTGCCCTCCTCGGCCTCGTGCTCGCCATCGGTTTCGCGTTCTTCCTCGAGTACCTCGACAACACGCTCAAGACGCCGGACGACGTCCGCAACCACCTGGGGGCGCCGCTGCTGGGGGTGGTTCCGGAGACCGGACAGGCGCCGGCCGAGCTCCTCATCCAGCGCGGGGGCAGCGCCCAGAACACGTTCAGCGAGGCCTACCGCGTCATCCGCACCTCCCTGAACTACTCCTGGCCGAGCGCGGCCCCCCGCATCATCGTGGTGACCTCGACCGCTCCCGGCGAGGGCAAGACCCTGACCTCGGTGAACCTGTCCCTGACCCTCGCCTCCTCCGAAGGCAAGGTGCTGCTGATCGACGCCGACCTGCGGCGGCCGCAGGCCCACGCCCTCCTGCGCGGCCGGCGGACCCCCGGCCTCTCGGACGTGCTGGTGGGCAAGGCCAAGCCCTCGGAGGCCATCCAGGTCTTCGCGGGCGGCCACAGCCTGCTCCCGGCAGGGACGACCGTGCCCAGCCCGGCCGACCTCGTCACCGGCCAGGCCATGCGCGGCTTCCTGGAAGGCCTGCGCGGCGTGTACTCCTGGATCGTCATCGACACCCCGCCCGTGGGCGCGGTGTCCGAGCCGCTCATCCTCGGCCCGCTCGCCGACGGCATCATCGTGGTGGTGGGGGCGGAGATGGTGCCGCGCAAGGCGGTCAAGACCACGCTCGAGCGCGTGGCGGAGAGCGGCGCCCGGCTGCTGGGCGTGGTCCTCAACCGCGCCCGCGTCGAGCGGCATGGGTACTATTACGGCCGGTACTACGGGCACTATTACGGCCATTACTATGGCCATTACGGGCAGCCCGCCGACGCCACCCGACGTGGGAAGGTGGCGAGCATCGCCAGCAAGCGTGGTGGTCGTTAGCCGGCGCCATCGTGGGGTGGCGCCACCCGTCTGATTGGATGCGCGCCCGCGCGACCCGACTCCCGGGCCTGCTCGCCGCGATCGCGGCCGTCAGCTTGAGCGTGGTCGCCCCCTTGCGCGCGGAAGAACCCAAGGACAAGTACGGCAAGCTCCACGTGGGTCCGCTCTACCTCACCCCGCGCCTGACCGTCACCGCCGGCGTCGACAACAACGTCTACAACACACCGGTCGGCGTCCAGGACCGGGCAGTGGCGGTGACGCCCGGCCTGGATGCCGTCGTGCCCGTCACCCGTCATGCGCGCCTCCGCGGCTCGGGTGGCGTCGCCCCGCACTACTTCGATCAGGAAGAGAGCCAGCGCTTCACCGACGTGTTCGGCACCGCGGGAGCGGAGGTCGAGGTGGGCCCCGTGACGGTGCGCGGCGGCATCGGCGGCGGCCGGTTCCGCCAACGGTTCTCGCTCGAGATCGACGAACGCCTGCTGCGCCACGAGTCCTCCCACTACTATGGAGCCACCCTCCGCCTCGGGCGGCGCATCTCGGTGGACGCGGGCCAGACCGACCTCACCTCGACCTTCGACGAGGCGGCGACGCTCGACGGCCAGAGCGTGTCGGGATCGCTGGACCGCAAGACAGTCACTCGTACCGCGACCGTGAACGTGCCCTTGACCCGCAAGACGACGATCCTGCCCTTCGCGGACTTCGTCGAGGACCGTTTCCTCGTTCCCCAGCCCGGATTGCCGGGGGCGGTCACGTCGCAGCGGTACGGCCTCGCCTTCCAGTTCTCGCCCCTGGCCTTCCTCGACGGCCGTGTGGCCGGCGGCGTCCGGCACTTCGGGGCCGGACAAGGCGTCGCGCCGTACACCGGACCCTTCGTGCAGGCCAACGTCTCGATGCCGTTCATCATCGGCACACGGCTGGCCCTCTCCGCCCTTCGCGATGTCAGCTACATGGTCACCCCCGTGGCCGCCGACGCGCCCGCGCGGAATTCCGCCACGACCGGAAACTACCGGGCGGAGTGGCAGTTCGAGCTGCCGTGGCACCTGCAGGGGCGGATCTTCGGCGGATACTCCGAAGCCCATTACCTTCTGCCCGTGCTCGTCGACGGCCGGGCGCAGGAGCGGACGGACCACTCCTGGATCGAAGGGGGCGCGCTCCTCCGGCGGTTCGGGAGCCACGTGAGTGTAGGCGGGATCGTGCAGACCGGGACCCGCGTGAGCCCCGTCGACGGCCATTCCTACGACGGCGCCCTCTACGGACTCACAGGGGAGGTGCACTTCTGATGCCGAGGGGCGCGCTGCTCTTCCCAACGATCCTCAGCCTCATCGTGTCCGCGGCCACCGCCTTCATGCTCACGCCCCTGGCCCGCGACTTCGCGCGGGCACGCGGGTGGGTCGATCGGCCCGACGGGCGCCGCAAGCTTCATGTCACGCCCGTCCCGCGCCTGGGTGGAGTGGCCGTCTTCGCCGCCTTCGGCTTGACCTGCGCCCTGCTCCTCGCCCTGGAGCGGGCCGGCGTCTTCGCCAGCGAGCTCTCCGCTGCCGCCTACCTTCACCTCCTGGTGGCCTGCGCGGCGGTGGCCGGGGTCGGTATCGTCGACGACGTGTACGACGTGCGGCCGGTGGCCAAGCTGTTCGTCCAATCGGCGGCCGCGCTCTATCTTTTCGGCAACGGCTATCGCATCGACGCCGTCTCGAACCCGTTCAACGGGGAGTCGGTCGAGTTGGGCCTTCTGGCGGCGCCGCTGACCGTCGTCTGGTTCGTGGGCATGAGCAACGCCTTCAACCTCGTCGACGGTCTGGATGGCCTGGCCGCGGGGCTGGGCCTCTTCTCGACCACGACCCTGTTCATGGCCTGTCTCATCAACGAGCGATGGGAGATCGCGATCATAGCGTCCGCCCTGGGAGGATCGCTCCTGGGCTTCCTCCGGTACAACTTCAACCCGGCCAGCGTCTTCCTGGGCGACTCGGGTGCGCTGTTCGTGGGCTTCGCGCTGGCCGCGATCGCGGTGCGCGGATCCATGAAGAGCTCGGCGGTCATCGCGGTGGCGGCGCCGCTGATGGCGCTGGCCGTCCCCATCCTCGACGCCAGCATCGCGGTGTTCCGCCGCCTGGTGCGCGGCGACGGCGTCTTCAAGGCCGACGGCGACCACATCCATCACCGGCTGATCGGAATGGGACTTACGCCGCGGCGGGTGGTGGTGATCCTCTACGCGGTGGCGGCCGTGTTCGGCGCCCTCTCCCTCCTCACCATGACCTCGCGCAGCCAGGTCGTGGGCCTGGTCGTGATCGCGTCCAGCGTCGTCACCTGGATCGGAGTGCAGCAGCTCGGATACGCCGAGTTCTCAGAGATCCAGCGTGCCCTCCGTCACGGACTCGGTAACGAGCGCCGCATGGTGGGCAACCACGTGTACCTCTCTTCGCTGGCCGCCCAGTTCCGGGTCGCCCCCGACCGCCCGGCTCTGTGGGCGAAGCTGGTCGAGGTGGCCGCGCGCTTGCAATTCCACCGCGTCGAGCTCTGGGGCGGCCCGATCGCGATCCCGGATCCGTCGCTCCGAGAGCTTCTCTCGGAGTGGACGGACACCGCGCGCTCTTCGCCCGCCGACGCCTCCGCCATATGGACGATCCCGGCCGCCCATCATGGGGAAGTGTTCGCGACGCTGCGGTTCGTGCGCTCCCTCAGCGAACCCGCCCAGTTCGAGCCGGGCTATCTCCTGAACGCCCTGCAGGAGGGGTTCTCGCCGCGCCTCCACGCGCTCCTCCAGCCCGCGACGATGACCTCGTCCTCGCCCGCGCTGGAGGTCTCGCCTCCGTCGGCATGACACCGGACGACGTGACCGTCGCCATCCCCACCTACAAGCGTGAGGAAGTCCTCGTGGCCACGCTCGAGGCCCTCCTCGCCCAGGAGGGGAGGCCGGACCTCCTCGTCGTGGACCAGACCACCGAGCACGAGCCGGCCACGCGGGAGCGGCTGGAGAGCCTGGACCGCGGGGGACACATCCGGTGGGTGCGCCTGTCCGAACCCTCCATCCCGAAGGCCATGAACCTCGCGCTCCTCCAGGCCACCCGGCCCCTCATCCTCTTCCTGGACGACGACATCCGTCCCGCCCCCGGCCTGGTCGCCGCGCACGCCGAGAGCTATACCGAGGCCTCGACGTGGGCGGTGTCGGGCCAGATCCTCCAGCCCGGCCAGGAGCCGGATCCGGGGCACCGCCGATTCCGGACGTCCGGCCTGCGCGCCTTCCTGGAGTTCCCGTTCAACTCCACGGAACCGGCCTGGGTGGCCAACGTGATGGCGGGCAACCTCTCCGTGCGCCGGCGCCAGGCCCTCGAGGTGGGCGGATTCGACGAGAACTTCGTGGGCGCGGCCTTCCGCTTCGAGACCGAGTTCTGCCGGCGGCTCGGCTCGGCCGGAGGACGCATCCTGTTCCAGCCGCGGGCCCGCATCCACCACCTGCGCGCGGAGCGCGGCGGCACGCGCTCCTACGGGAGCCACCTCACGTCGTTCTCGCCCGCGCACAGCGTGGGCGACTACTACTTCGCGCTGCGGCACGGCCTCACCTTGGAGTCGGTCGGCTACATCCTGTGGCGTCCGATCCGCCACGTCCGGACCCGGTTCCACCTCCGGCGGCCGTGGTGGATCGTGCCCAAGCTGGTGGGAGAGGCCCGCGCCCTGGTCTGGGCCGTCCGCCTGGCGCGCCGCGGCCCACGCTACGTGCCCGCGCCGTCCTCCCGGGTCACGGCGGCCTGACGAGATGGTGACCTACGCCTTCCTCGGCGTCATCATCCTGGGCACCGTCCTCGCCTTCCGGGATTGGCGCCACGGCGTCCTCTGGGGCATCGCGGTCGGGCTCTTGCAGGACCCCGTCCGCAAGATGACGCCGGGGACGCCCGCCATCATGGCGGTGTCCTCGTTCCCGGTCTGGTTGGCGGTGCTGCTGCGGCTGCGTGTCGCCTCCGCGGGGGCCTGGCTCCGGCTGCAGCAGGACTGGCCGCGTGTCGCGCGCCGGATGATCGTGTTCGTCTTCCTCCTGCTGCCGCCGGCCCTCCTGGCCTTCCAGTACGGGCTTGGCGCCTGGCGCCTCGTGGTCATCGGGCTCCTCGGTTATGTCGCCCCGTTGGTGGGCGTGGTCATGGGGTACTCCTTTGCGCGGAGCGCGGAGGAGCTGCGCGCGCTGATCGTCCGCTACTGCCTCATGGCCAGCGCAATGATGACGGGCTCGCTCCTGGAATACGCCGGCCTCCTCCAGGGATGGGCGGCCATCGGGACGGAGAGCCTTGGGATGCGGTGGGTGCGCTACGCGGGGGGCGGGGTCTTCGATCTGATCTCGGGCTTCTTCCGCAGCCCCGACCTGATGGGCTGGCACGCCGCCGCCCTGGTCATGCTCGCATTGACTCTGGCCTTGAGCGGGCGCCGGAAGGACATGCGCTGGATGGTCCCCGCGGTGCTGGGCGCGGTGTGTCTGCTCGTGGCGGGCCGGCGCAAGATGGTCGTCATGCCCGTGGTGTGGCTGGTCGTGGTGACGGTCGCGAACGTGCGCGCGGGCCGGATCTCGCGCGCGGCCACCGTGACCGCGATCGGGGCGGTGACGGCGCTCGGCCTGTTCTTCGCCGGCCGCGAGATCGCGGTCAGCGCCAGTTACTACGAATATGCTCGGTCCGTGCAGGACGAGACGACCAGCCGCCTCCTGTCTGGCTCGTGGAACGACCTCTGGTACACATTCCAGCAGTCGGGCTTCCTCGGGGAAGGCCTCGGCGCCGCCTCGCAAGGCGCGCAGTACGTCAGCGAGGTGCGGGAGCGGTCGTGGCAGGAGAGCGGCCTCTCCAAGCTCATGATCGAGCTGGGCATCCCGGGTTTCGCCTGGGCGCTCGTGCTGGGCTGGACGCTGGCGGCGGCCCTGCTCGCCTGCCTGGCCCGCGGGTCCGGGCTCGACCGCGAGCTGCTCATCGGCGTCATCGCATTCAGCGCGGCGAACGCGATGTCGTTCATCATCTCCCACCAGGTCTTCGGCGACCTGCTGGTGGTGACCCTCAGCGCGATCTTCGTGGGCGTGGCCCTGAGCGGGCAGCGATGGATGCGGCCCGGCCGCGCATGAGCGGCGCCTGCGCGCGCCGACTGCGGGTTCTGCTCGTCGACACCTCCCCGCGGCATCGTCCCGGCAGCATGCGACGATACGGCGACATGGTCATGGCGGCGTTGCGGGCCGCCGGCTGCGCGGAGTGGGACCTTCGCCGGCTGGAGCTGGGCCCCCCTCCTCGCGTGTCCTCGGCCATTCCGGCGCGTCTGGAGCCGTGGGCCCGGCGGGTCTGGGGGCGTCTCGGGGCGATGGCGGTCGGGCGCGCGCGTGCGGACGTCGTGCACGTGCTGGATGCGAGCAGTGGCCTCTCCTTCGGGCTCCGCTTGGGAGTCCCGGTCGTGGCCACGATCCACGATCTGATCCCGCTCCTTCAGCTCCGCGGGCGCCTCGACGGCGGCCCGCGACCGAGCCTGGCCGCGCGACGGGTGATCCGGCGGACCGCCCTCGATCTGGTCCGCGCTCGCCGCCTGGTCGCGGACAGCCGGCGCACGGCGGAGGACGCGATCGAGCTGGCCCAGGTGGAGGCCTCTCGAGTCGTCACCCTGCCGCTGGCGGTACCGCCGGCCTTCGACGACGGCACGTGCGACCGTCCGGCTTCGGAGGGACGGTTCATCCTGCACGTCGGCAACGGGGGCTTCTACAAGAACGGACCCGGGACGCTGAGGATATTCGGCCAGGTCCGTCGTCAGACTCCGGTACGCCTCGTGGTGGTGGGTTCGTGCCTCGGTTCTGGCCTCGATCGCCTGGCCGCGAGGCTCGGATGCCAGGGCGACATCGAGATGCGGCCCCGCGTCACCGACGCCGAGCTGGCCGCGCTCTATCGCCGCGCCTCCCTCCTCCTGATGCCGAGCCTCTACGAGGGCTTTGGATGGCCGGCCCTGGAAGCGATGGCCAGCGGCTGCCCGGTGGTGTGCTCCACCGCGGGGTCGCTCCCGGAGGTCGTGGGGGAGGTCGCCCTGACCGCTCCCGCTGCCGACGAGCGGCGGCTGGCCGAGCACGTCCTGGCCATCCTCGGCGACGGCGATCTCGCCCGGCGCCTCGGCGCCCGGGGCCGCGAGCGCGCGAAGGGCTTCCGCCTCGAGGACATGGGCCGCCGCCTGGCCGACGTGTACGTGGCCACCGCGGATGCTCTCTCCGAGGTGGCCCCCTGAGCCTCGACATCGCGGCCAACCGGCGGGCGGTCAAATACACGGGAGGTGCCCTCGCCGGGCGCGCCCTCTGGGCGCTGGCGCGGCCGCTCTTCCGTCTCAGCCCGCGCCCGATGTTCGCGTGGCGCCGTGCCCTGCTGCGGCTCTTCGGGGCCACGGTCGGCGCCCATGTCCACGTCTACCCGTCGGCGCGCGTCTTCCTGCCCTGGAACCTCGAGGTTGGGGACTGGTCGGCCCTGGGCGACGACGTCTTCATCTACAACCTCGGCCACGTCCGCCTCGGGCAGCGCGTCACGATCTCGCATCGTGCGTACCTGTGCGCGGGCACTCACGACCACCGGCGGGCGGACATGCCGCTGCTCAAGCCCCCGATCTCGATCGGGAGTGACGCCTGGATCTGCGCCGACGCATTCGTCGGACCGGGCGTCACCGTCGGGGAGGGCGCGGTCGTCGGCGCGCGGGCGGTGGCCGTGCGCGACGTCTCGCCATGGTCCGTGGTGGCCGGCAACCCAGCTCGCCCCATAGGCGTACGGACCATCGAGGGCGAAGGGCGAGTGGGGCCACCGGAACGCGAGCCGTGAAGTTCGGCGCCTTGGTCCTGACGCTCGATGAGGAGCGGCACATCGCGGAGTGCCTCTCGTCGCTGGGGCCCGCGGAGCGCATCGTCGTGCTGGATTCCGGCTCGACCGACCGCACGCGCGACGTCGCCGCCGGCTTTCCGCGGGCCACGGTCGCCCTCCGGCCCTTCACCGATTTCGCGGACCAGCGGAACTTCGGCCTGCGCGAGTTCTTCGAACCCGGCGAATGGGTGCTCCACCTCGACGCAGACGAACGCCTGACGTCGGCCCTTGCCTGGGAGATCGCCGCCCTGGACCCGGGGCCGGAAACCGTCGCCTACAATGCGGCACCCCTCGTATTCCTCGGTCGCACGCCCATTCGGAGGGCCTCGAGCTTTCCCGTCTACCAGACGCGGCTGACGCGGGCCGGCCGTTTCCAGTTCGCGCTCTTCGGCCACGGCCAGAAGGCCCCGGAGCATCTGGGCGCGCTGCCGAGCCTGCACGAGCCCTACGAGCACCATCCCTTCGAGAAGGGGTTCGAGGAATGGAAGCAGCGGCACGAACGGTACGCGGAAAGGGAGGCCGACGAGCTCCGCCGCCGCCCACGTCACGCGCCGAGCTGGGACCTCCTGCGCGATCCCATCCGCCGGCGGACCTGGGTGAACCAGATGCTCGGGGGGTGGGCGATCCGGCCGTGGCTCGTCTGGAGCTACCTGATGTTCCTCCGGCTCGGCCTTCTCGATGGCCCCAGGGGCTGGGAGTATTGCCGGCGCCGGCGGTTGTACGAGCAGATGCTGCGGGACCGCATCCGCGGACGGCGCCCGTGAACATCCTCGTCAACGCCCTGTCCGTCACGAACGCCAGTGGCCACCACGTGCTCCAGGGCCACCTGGGGCGAGTGGCCCGCTGGACGCGCAGCGAGCACCGCTTCCTCGTCCTCCATCACGCGGCGAACCGCCGGCTGCGCAACGACCTGGGTCCCAACGTCGACTGGATCGAGTGTCCGGCGAGCACGCGGCACTGGGCCGCCCGATCCGTCTGGGAGATGAGCGAGCTGCCCCGTCTGGCCCGGCAGTGGAGCGCCGACCGGATGTTCACTCCCGCGGGCACGGTGGTGGCGCGCCTCGCCATCCCGCAGATCTCCTTCGCGCAGAACCCCTGGTCCCTCGTGCGGGGGCTACCGCGCACGCCCGCCGAGACAGTGAAGGCGTGGATCCAGAGGAAGGCCTACCGGGTGGCCATGGACAAGGCCCACGTCATGGTCTTCAACTCCGAGTACATGCGGGAGGCGTACCGGGCCAATGCGGGTGGCCGCGAGCGTGGGACGTCGCAGGTCGTGTACCAGGGAATAGACGACGCCATCCATGAAGCGGCGGCTGAGAGGTCGGGGGCGCCGCGCCGGCCGCACACGATCCTCACCGTCTCGGTGATGGCGCCCCACAAGGGCGTGGAGACGGTCGTGGAGGCTCTCGCCCTGCTCCACCGGCGCGGCCTGCCCGCGGAGCTCCAGGTGGCGGGACCGTGGCCCCGGCCGAGCTACGAGCGCTCGATCCGCGCTCTCGTCCGCCGTTTCCGCCTCCAGGAGGCGGTCACGTTCCTGGGCGAGGTCAGCCGCGAGGAACTGTACCGCCTCTACGCGGAGGCCCGCGTCTTCTGTCTCATGAGCCGCTGCGAATCCTTCGGAATCCCCGCGGTCGAGGCCCAGGCTTTCGGGACGCCGGTGGTGAGCTCCAATTGCTGCGCCATTCCCGAGGTCTGCGCCGAAGGCGGCCGCTATCCGCCGCCCGGGGATCCGGAGGCGGTGGCCGGTGCGCTGTCCGGCCTCCTCACCGATGAGCGGGCGTGGAGCGGGCTCTCCGCGGCCGCTCGCGCCAACGCCGCCCGCTTCCGGTGGGACGACTGCTCCCGGCCCTTGACGGCGGCCCTGGTGGCATGAACGCGAGACCGCGCATCGTCCCGACCGGCCGCTGGCACCGCTGGCTGGGGCGCGAGACGGCCTCGACCGGGTTCATCCCCGAGATCGACGGCCTGCGCTTCGTTGCCATCATGTCCGTCATCCTGTACCACCTGTGCGGGTTCTACCTCGTCAAGAGCGGGCGCCCGCCCGACACCCCCGCCCGCATCCTCGAGCTAGGCAACTTCGGAGTGCCCCTCTTCTTCGTCATCAGCGGCTTCGTAATCGCCCTGCCCTTTGCACGCGCGCAGCTCTCCGGGGGAGCCGCCCCGCCGCTTCGAGCCTACTATCTGCGTCGGCTGACGCGCCTGGAGCCACCGTACATCCTCAACCTGCTCCTGGTGGCTGCGGCCTTGGTGCTGGTCAAGCACGATTCCCTGACCGCGTTGCTCCCGCCTCTGGGGGCCAGCCTCGTCTATTCCCATACGCTCCTCTACGGAGTCTTCAGCGCCATCAATGGGGTGGCTTGGTCGCTGGAGGTAGAGTGCCAGTTCTACGTGCTGGCCCCGGCGATGGTGACGGTGTTCCAGATCCGCTCGCCATGGGTCCGCCGGCTCCTCCTCGTGGGCGTGCTCGTGGCCTGGTCCGCGGCGGCCCAGGCCGGGCCAGTGGACCTCGCGCGGTTCAAGCTCTCCCTTCTCTTCTACGCGCCCTACTTTCTGGCCGGCCTCCTGCTCGCCGACCTGTACCTCGCGGACTGGGCGGAGGCTCCACGTCCGTCCGCGACCTGGGATCTCGGCGCCGCCGCGTGCTGGCTGGCCCTGCCCATGCTCCTCGCCGGGTGGCCGTCTCTCCACTTCCTCCTTCCGCTGGTCGTGCTCGGTGCCTACGTCGGCGCCTTCCGGGGCGTGCTCTGGCCGCGCCTTTTCACCTGGGCGCCGGTGTACCTGGTGGGAGGGATGTGCTACACGATCTACCTCTACCACTTCTTCGTCATATCGCTCATCGGCAACCCACTCCTCCCGCGCCTGTCCACGCCGGGCGCGCCCGTCTGGGCCAATGTCCTCATCCTGTCCCTGGCCGTCATTCCCGTGACCGTCGCCGCCTGCGCCGCCCTGTTTGTGTTGACGGAAAAGCCCTTCATGCGCCGCGCATGGCCGGCCCAGGTCGCGCGGTGGTTGCGGGGAAGCGTGCCCGCGGGGGCGGCCTCCGCCGCGTCGCCACCCTGACCCGCGCCTCCGTCGTGACGCCCGAGCCGGCCTCGCGCCTCGCCCGCGTGTTCTTCGTGGCGTTCGCCTGCGCGGCCGTCCTGAACGGGTCGTTCTTCTGGCTGCGGCGCGTCGGCTTTCTCGACCCGGAGCGGCACCACCTCTATTACACCCGGTTCCACCACACCGAGCGGTACTTCGTCCCTCCGGAGGAGCTGGAGGCGGTCCGACGATTCACCGCCGGGCTCTACCGCCCGGACGGATGGCTGATCGTGGGCAAGGCGATGAAGGACGCGGTGACGCTAGTGTTCCTCGCCGTCTCCGCTGCGGTGCTCTGGTCGGTCCCGGTGCGTCGCGTCCATCCACTCGCGCTGGGTGCACTGGGTCTGACCATACTGGCCTTCGTGGCTTCGGTGCCCCGGGTCGGCTGGGTGATGGCGCTGGCCGGCCTGCGCTCGATGGGTTTCCTGTTCGTGGCCGCGCTGGCCGCCTGGGCGGCGAGCCGCGCCGATTTCCGTTTCCTGGCGCGAGTGTTGAAGGCGCTTCTCCTGCTGCAGGCAGCCCTGGTGCCTATCGAGCTCTGGCGCGGTATCCATCTCTTCCGGGCGCACTTCTTCGGCACGCCCTTCGGAGACCGCGTGGTGGGCACGATGCTCCAGCCGACCACGCTCGGGGTGCTGGCG
This sequence comes from Vicinamibacteria bacterium, assembly GCA_041481445.1. Classification (GTDB taxonomy): domain Bacteria; phylum Acidobacteriota; class Vicinamibacteria; order Fen-336; family Fen-336; genus AA29. The sequence continues at coordinate 36,027 of JBGPBV010000030.1, read as the reverse complement.
GTGACGGTCTACGTCTTCCACCGCGTCTTCGCCGGCGAGGAGAGGCGTGATCCCTGGGTCCTCGGCGCCGCCACGCTGGTGGTCTTCTTCACCGCCTCCGGGACGGCCCTGCTGCTCTTGGCGACGGCGATCGCGTGGGACCTCGCGAGGAAGCGTCGGATGGGGGCCCGGCCCCTGCTGGGGACCGTGCTCGGTTTGGTGCTGATGCTGGTCGCGCTGCCCGGCATCAGCGGACGGCCGGACATCCTGGACTCGTTTTGGGGCCGGGTCGATGCCGTCACCCTGAGGTTTTCGGACGCGCCTGCCCGGATCTTGGTCTTCGGGTACGGTCTCGGCGCCGCCACCAACACCGCGAACAGCCTCCTCCGCGACTGGTCGCGCGAGGGAGCGCCTGGCGGCGGTTTGTTCGTGGCTGATTCGACGCCCACACTTCTGCTCGCTCAGGTGGGGCTGGTGGGAATGGTCCTCGTTTACGGACTGATCGCGCTGGCCGCCGTCCGTGATCCGGAGGCGCGCCCCCTCTACGCGCTGTTCGCGCTGGCCAGCCTCGTGCTCAACCTCCCCGAGGCCTTCCCGATGAACGTGGTGCTGGGACTCCTTATCGCCCGGAGCCTGGGACTCACCAGGAACTCTTCGTCGCCCGGGTTTGCCCCTCCTCGGGCCGGCGTTATAGCGTGACTCGCGGGGGTTATCGCCTGGACGCGCCGAACGTGAGCTCCGCCGCCGCCTTGATGATCGCGCGCGCCTTCGCCATGGGGCTCGGGCTGGTCGGGATTCCCATCCTGCTCGTCAGTCTGCGTGATGCCCAGTTCGCGGCCTGGGCCGTCCTTACCGGCGGGAGCCTCGTCTTCTACTGCCTCGAGATGGCCATGCCGACCACGCTGGTGCGCTTCCTGGCCCGCCCGGCGGCACAGGGGTCGGAGGCGGACGTCCATCTCCATACCAACGCCCTCGCCGTCGTGGCCGGCAGCTACGCGGTCGGGATGGTGGCGGTGGTGGCGCTCGCGCGGCCGGCCGCCGCATGGCTCCGCCTGCCGTCCACTCCGCTCTTCTCGGCGGCGGCTCTGATCGTCCTGGTCTGCGCGGCCACCGCCTTGACGTCGCTGTTCAAGCTCGGCCTCTCCGGCTTGGACGCCCAGGGCCGCTTCCATCTGGTGGCGCTCCTCGGCATCGTCCAATCGGGGACGGCGAACCTTGCCACATGGCTGGCGGCCGTCAAATGGCGCCGGCTGGACCTCGTCGTGATCGCCTACTGGGGGGTGCAGCTCGTCGTGGTGGCCCTCGCGAGCGTGGCCGCCCGCCGCCTGACGTCCTGGAGCCTACGCCTCACCGAGCTCCGGCCCGCTACCATGGTCGCCCTCCTCCGGCACGGCTTCTTCCTCCAGTTCAGCACCCTCGTCTATCTCGCGCATTTCCAGCTCGACAAGTCTCTCATTTCCGCGTTCTCGGGCCTCTCGGAGGTCGCCCGCTACGAGGTGGGCGCACGGCCGGCGCAGGCGCTCCGCAACCTCCCCGGTGGTGCCCTGCGGATCTTCCTGCCCACGGTGGCGCAGCGCGAACTGCACGGAGCTCGCGACCTCTATCTCCGGCTCAGCGAGGCGACAGGCTACGGCGTGCTCGTCTTCCTCCTCCTCCCTCTGACCATCGCCCAGTTCTTCCTCTTCGCCTGGGCCGGGCAGGTCGGCTATCACGGCCGCTGGGTCTTCGTGTGGATCGGCGTGGCCCTTTCCGTCGACCTGATGATGGCCCCCGTGTCGAGCTTCATCCAGGCGCTGGGCCGCACCGATCTGGAAGCGACAATGGTGTTCCGCGGCCTGGTCGTCCACCTCGGCCTGGCCGCGTTGCTCGTCGGCCGGTTCGGGAAGAACGGCGCGGCGGCGGCCTGCGCGCTCGGCATGCTCTTCGCGCACGCCTCCTACCTGCGGCGCTTCCATCGCTTGATGGAGTGGCGCCTGTCGGAGACGCTGCGACAGATGGGTCGCGAGTTCGGCCCCGGACTCCTCGTCTGTGTGGCGGCGTTCGCCGCCGCCACGATCCTGAAGCCGTGGGTGCTCGTCTCCCGCTGGTACATGGCGGGCGGGACTTTGCTTCTGTACGGTTCGGCGCTGTTCGCTCTCGCCCTCATCTACCGGCAGCGGCTGCGCACTGCTGTCCGGGCGTTCCTGCCGAGGCCAGCGCCCGAGGGCCCGATGCCGGCGCTCTCGACGAGGATCGCGGCTGTCCCCCCGACCCAATGAGGTTGGATGCGCGGCAAATCGAGGAAACGTTCATCCTGGGCACACCGAACTGCGTGAACCTCCGGAAGAGGATCACCGTCCCCCTCGGGCGCGCGAAGTGGAGCCAGGTGGAGGACTGGTACGAGAGGCCCGCCTTCCAGGGACACGCCCGCGAGCCCGACCACGACGACTGTCGCTATATTGCCCGCGATCTCGCGCTTCGCGACATCCGCCTGATCGGCCGCAACTGGCTGGGCCGCACGAGCCCGCACGCCTGGATCCGCGGCGGCGACAGAGGACGGCGGCGGGCATGAATGGCGGCTCGACCTGCCGCGCCTGCGGTGCCCGGGACCTGGCCGACCTCGGTCCGTGCCGTCCTTTCGCTGCCGGTGCCCTGGACGTCGCCCAACGCGCCGGCGGGCCGAGGCCTCTCGAGGGCAGGCTCTATCGGTGCCGCGGCTGCGGGCTGGGGCAAAGGATCCCGATGCCCGACTCCGCTCAGCTGGAGGCGATGTACCGCGAGCTGCCGGAGGGCGCTCTGCAATACCAAGCCTCCCTCAATGCGGCCTGGGACTGGGCCAGGAAGGCCCTGCTTCGCGAGCTCTCCTCCGTTCCGTCACCGGCGATCCTCGATGTCGGCTGCTATGATGGCCAGTTCTTGTGCTCACTTCCCCGATCGTGGCGGACATTCGGCCTCGAACCCTCGGTGCGAGCGGCGGAGGTGGCGAGGACGCGCGGCGTGGCGGTCGTGGGGTCGGCCTTTCCCGCCCTCGTTCACGGGGACGAGTTCCATGCCGTCTGCCTCTTCGACGTTCTCGAGCACGTCCCCAATCCTGCCCGCGAGCTGCGCGCCGCCCTCTCGGCCCTCCGGCCGGGTGGCGTGGTCGTAGTGAGCACCGGCGACATGGATGCCTGGACCTGGCGCTGGGCGAACACCGCCCACTGGTACCTGGAGACCCCGCAGCACGTCTCCGTGGCGAGTCGCCGCTTCTTCCGCTGGTTCGCGACCACGGCCGGCGTCTCCCTGGAGCGCATGGTCCGGATACCGCATCAGCGGGGTGGCTGGCACCTGCGCCCGGGCGAGGCCGTAAACGTCCTCTACTTCGGTTCGACGGCACGCCCGCGCCGTTGGCGACTCCTCCGCGGCCTGATTCGCCGGCTTCCGCCCTGGCGCGCCTTCGCCCACTCGACGTCCATGATCACCGCGTCGCATCTGCGTGACCACCTGATCGTCACGATGCGCCGGCCGACGGAGGGAGGGCTAGCGGTGGAGGGACGCCCCTGAGTCGCCCGCCCGCTGGCGAAGCCGCTCGCGAGACGATCATCCGCGCCGACTCCGCGTCGGACCTCTCCTTCCGCGAGCTCTGGGCCTACCGGGACCTGGTGGTGCTGCTCATCCATCGTGACTTCACGGCGCAGTACAAGCAGACGCTCCTCGGTCCGGCCTGGCACCTCATCAATCCGCTCCTCGCCACGGCGGCCTTCTCGGTCGTGTTTGGCGGCATCGCCGGGCTGTCCACCGACGGTCGGCCGCGGCTCCTCTTCTACCTCGCCGGCTATATCCCCTGGCTGTACTTTGCCCGCACCGTCGTCCACGTCTCGAACACCTTCATCACGAACGGTGCCCTGATGGCGAAGGTCTACTTCCCGCGGATCGTCGTGCCGATCGCCTCCCTGGGGTCGAACCTCATGGCGACGGCCGTGCAACTCGTGCTGCTTGCCGCCCTGGGCGTGACGCACGCGGTCCGTCATGGTGGCTTCGTCCTGAGCCACTGGATCTTGGCGTTGCCCCTCGTGCTCGTCCTGACCGCAGGGCTCAGCCTGGGCCTCGGCGCCCTGGTGGCCGCCCTGGCCACGCGCTACAAGGACTTCACCTACGTCGTGAGCTTCGGAACGAACCTCTTGATGTATGCCACGCCCGTCGTGTATCCGGCGTCGCTGTTGTCGCCGGAGCACCGGTGGTGGCTGATGCTGAACCCGATGAGCCCGCTGATCGAGGCCTTCCGCCGGGGGGCCCTTGGTGCGGGCACGGTGACCGGTAGCTGGCTGCTCTACAGCGCCTGCGCCACCGTACTCGTTCTCTCTGTCGGGCTGGCCCTGTTCGGGCGCGCCAGCCGTACCTTCGTCGATACAATCTAGGCAATGGCGAACGCCATCTCCGCCGAGGGCGTTTCGAAGCGATATCGCCTCGGGGAGCTGGGAGCGCGTAGTCTCCGGGCCGACCTGCGCCATCTCGCGCGCCGGTCGTCGCCCCGCGGGGACGACGACCGCGACTACGTGTGGGCCCTGCGCGACGTGAGCTTCGACGTCGCCCCGGGCGAGGTGCTCGGACTGATCGGCCGGAACGGTGCCGGGAAGTCGACCGTGCTCCGGCTGCTGACGCGGATCACCGCCCCCACCGCCGGAACCATCCGCGTCCGCGGCCGACTGGCCAGCATGCTGGAAGTGGGCACCGGATTCCATCCCGACCTCACCGGTCGCGAGAACGTCTTTCTCAACGGCGCCATCCTCGGGATGAGCCGGCGGGAGATCCACGCCAGGTTCGACGAGATCATAGCCTTCGCGGAAATCGAGAAGTTCGTGGACACTCCGGTCAAGCGGTACAGCAGCGGAATGTACGTCCGCCTGGCTTTCGCGGTGGCCGCGCACCTCGAGGCCGACATCGTCGCCGTCGACGAGGTCCTGGCCGTCGGCGACGCCGCCTTCCAGCAGAAGTGCCTCGGCACCATGTCCCACATGGCCTCCGGGGGCCGCACCGTCATCTTCGTGAGCCACAATCTGGCGGCGGTGCGGCGGCTGTGCCATCGCGCGTTACTGTTCGATCACGGGGTCCTGGCCCTTGCCGGCCCGAGCGCGACGGTATGCGATGCCTACGAATCCTCTCTCGTCGCCGACCTGCAACAGGGACCGCTCCCGCCCGGGTTCATCTTTCGGGAGTCGGACGGAGAGACGTCGGACTTTTCCATCACCGGAATCCAGGTCCTCGACGCCGGAGGCGCCCCGCAACCCGTGCTCCGCACGTGGGACCGGGCGCGGATCCGCATTCACTACCGGGCGAAGGAGAGGCTGCGGAGTGGCTCGATCGTGTTCCAGTTGCAAAGTCCCGAAGGTGTCGTGGTGGCGCTGTGCTCGACGCGTCCGGACTCCGCCTTCGATCTCGTCATCGAGCCGGGCGAGCACGTGATCGATTGCGTCTTCTCGCAATGGCCGTTCGCGGCCGGCACCTATTCCCTTGGCGCCGGGATCGCGGTGCCCGGCGTCCACTACCTTTGCTGGGCGGACCACTTGTGTCCACTGACGACGGTCGAGCGGGATGTCTACGGCTCGGGTCTCCCTCCCTCCACGAAGCGCTACCTCGTGGCTGCGGACTACCGCTGGGAGTCGCCCCCGGCGGCGAGGGCGGAGGGTTAGCCGGGCAATGACCATGCTGCGGTCCATTGCCAAGGGCCTGCTCTGGCGCGCCGGACTCGATGTCCGGCTGGCGCGAAGGGTCGAAGCGCAACGGCGCCGGTCTGCGGTCCAGGCCTGGCGGAAGGCCTGGAGCTTTATCCACGGCCGCTCGATCCGAACCGTGATCGACGTTGGCGCCAACGTCGGTCAGTTCGCGATGATGGTCCATGACCTCTGCCCGGAGGCGCGTGAACGATTGAACCGGAGGCCGTAGCGTGACTGCGACGGCTCCGGTCCGCGTTCTGCTCGTTTCGGGTATCCCACCCGGGTCGGCGAACGTCGGCGAGATCGCTCTCCGTGAGATGACCGCTGGCTACGTGGAAGGCGGCGTAGTCTGCCTCGCCTTGACACCGCCCGGATACCGTCACGTATCGGGCTCGACCACCGTCCACCCGATCGTCCTCCACCCGCGGCCCGAAGAGGGGCGGGGAGGGCGCCCGGGGGGCGTGCTGGGTCGGATCGCCGCCGTCCTGGACCGGCGATGGCGGTTCGAACGCGAGGTGTCCGCGGCGGTGGACCACGCGGTCGAGCTGGGCCGGCATCACGGCGTCGGGAAGGTCTGGATGGTCCTCGATTGCCCGGCCACCCTCGCGATGGGAAGCGCGGTCGCCAAACGCCTGGGCCAACCGCTGTTGTCGCTGGTCTGGGACATGCCCGACTACCTCTTGAGGCATGCGCAATTGGATCGGCTCACTCGGGCGAGGCTGGGAGCGCGGTTCGCGGACTCGATGCGACGGTCCGAGCGTGTCGCGGTCGTGTCCGAGCCGATGGCGCGGGTGCTGGAAGCTCGATACGCGGCGCGCACGATCGTGGTCCGAACTCCGGTGTCCCCGGAAGACCCGGTGGGCGATGCGCGGCGCGGCGACGAATACACGATCGCGTTCGCGGGATCGCTCCACGCGACATCGGCATGGCGTTCCTTGCTGGCCGCTCTGGCCCTGCGCCGGTGGCGTGTGCGAGACCGGCCGGTGCGAGTGCGCGTGCTCAGCACGTTCCTGCGCATGGAGTCGACGGAGCCCGTTCAGATCGAGTATCTGGGTTTCCAGCCGGAGGCCATTCGTGACGAGGTCCTGCGCTCGGCCGACCTCCTCTATCTTCCAATGCCGTTTGAGGAACGGCTGGCGGATCTCTCGTCGTATTCGTTCCCGGCGAAGCTCAGCAGCTACATCGCGGCCGGCCGCCCGGTTTTCGTGCACGCCCCTCGCCAGTCGGCACTGGCCCTCTTCGCCCAACAGCATCCCATCGGCGTACTGTGTGTCGACTTGGATCCCGAGCGCATCGCCGCCGCTCTCGATGCCTTCGCGGTGGACGCGGCCGGCGAAGAACGGTCGCGGGCGGCGCTGGCCCGCCTCGCCGTCGGCGAGTTCAGCGCGCGAGAGTGTCACCGCCGGTTCGAGGAGTTCGTTTCCGGCAACGCGCCGGCCCCGACCGGCGCGGCAACCGCGGCCCCTCGATGACGCCACCACACGTTTCGGTCGTGATGGGCGTATACAACGGCGCCCGCTACGTGGAGGCGGCGCTCGAGAGCGTACTGAGCCAGGAAGACGTCGACCTCGAGATGATCGTGGTGGACGACGGGTCCACGGACGAGACGCCGGAGATCCTCCGGGCCCGCGCCGTCGGCGATCCCCGGCTGCGGGTGATCACCCAGGAGAACACTGGCCTGACCAGGGCCCTCATCCGCGGCTGCGCGGAGTCGCAGGCGCCGCTCGTCGCGCGCCAGGACGCGGACGACGTGTCCCTGGCCGGCCGCTTTCGCCTCCAGGCGGCGGCCTTGGCCGGCGATCCGGGGCTGGCCCTCGTCTCCTGCGCGACCGAATGCATAGGTCCGAAGGATGAGGTCCTCTACGCGTCCGCGCGCACGATGGACAGTGACGAGGCCACGCGAGACCTGGTGAGGGGCGTGGACGGGCCCGTGCACGGCAGCGTGATGTTCCGACGCCAGTTCTACGAGGCGGTCGGCGGGTATCGGGCCGCCTTCCGGTACGCGCAGGACAGCGACCTTTGGCGCCGACTCGTCCAGCACGGGCTTCTGGCCTATCTGGAGCCGGTGTTGTACCGGTTTCGCGTGCATCCGGCTGCGATCGGCGCCGCCTGGCCGGCCCGACAGCAGGAGTTCGACCGCCTGGCCCGCGCCTGCGGAGAGGCGCGCCGGGCCGGAAGGGACGAGGCCCCCCTGCTCGCGGAGGCGGAGCGCCTGGCCGGCGCCCCGCCCGGCCCCGTCGCGCCTCGCGGGTCGGTCGCATACTTCGTCGGACGCTGTCTCCTGGAGAGGCGGGATCTCCGGTCGCGCCCGTATCTCCTGGAGGCGCTCCGCGCTCAGCCCTTGAGCCCGCGGATCTGGGCCGCCCTGGCCCGCTCCCTCTTGATCCGCTAGCGTGGCCGATCGCGGATTGAGGATCCTCATCGCCGCCGACGTCCCCGAAGATCCGAACTCGGGGGCGGCCGGGTCCGAGTACCAGGGTGCCCGTGCCCTGCGCGGCCTAGGCCACCACGTCGACACCTGCTGGGCCTCGTCCTTCCCCCATCGGATCGGCCACGCCAACCTCCATTCCGTGTTCGAGCTGACGCGCAGCTACGACGACCTGCTGCTGCGCGCGTCGGAGCGCCACTACGACGTCTACCAGTTCAACCAGGTCTTCGCGCAGCGGGCGGCCCGTGCGCACAAGGAACGCCGCCTGGAGGGCGTCTTCGTCACCCGCAGCCACGGCTTCGAGGCGAACGCGCTGGCGACGCTCGATCTCTGGCACGGCCGCCTGGGGACTCGAGCCCGCCGATGGGCGACCCGGCTGCCGGGGATGGCCATCGACTCGCTTATCCGCCGGGCGAGCGAGCAGGCCGCCCGATGGTCCGACGGCCTGCTCGTGAGCAGCCCGGAGGACCAGGACTTCATCACGAAGCGGTACGGGGTCCCGCCAGATCGCGTGGCCGCGATCCCACAGGCTCCGCCTCCGGAATACCAGGCCGCGCCGCCGGCGGCATTCACGGGCGAACGATCGCGCCGACTGCTCTTCATCGGCCCCCTTCGGATATGGAAGGGAGTCCACGTCCTCCGCGCGGTCCTCGCGTCCCTCCTGGCCGGCGAGGAGGCGGCCACGGCGACCCTCGTGCTCCCGGCGGACGACCTGGAAGGGGCGGCGAGCCTGGTGGGCCCGGAGCTGCGGAAACGAGTGCATCTGCGTGGCCCCATGTCGCAGGCGGAGCTGATGACAGCGTACGACGCCCATGGCATATTGCTCTTTCCTTCCCTGTTCGAGGGTTTCGGCAAGGTCGTCGTGGAGGCCATGAGTCGAGGCATGTGCGTGGTGGGCTCGCGGCTGGGCGCGGCGCGCCTGGCCATCGAGGACGGCCGGACCGGCCGCCTGGTGACGCCGGGAGACGTCGGCGAGTTCGAACAGGCCGCGCGCGCCCTCCTCCGCGAGCCGGACCGCGTGATGGAGATGGGCCGCGCGTCACGAGAGGCAGTGGTGCACCTCACCTGGGAGAGGTTCGCGCAAGAGTCGGTCCACTTCTACCGTCATCTCCTCGAGCGCCGACGGCGGCGGACTGGAGAGTTCCCCTGAGCGTTGAAGTGCCGGCGGAGGCGCCGGCACCGGTCGCACCGCCGTGGTACGACCTGGTCTCTCAGGCCCGGATCGCACGCGCGCGGTTGCGAGCCATCGGCTACGGCATGCTCGGGGCGAAGGTGGGCCCGAAATGCCTGTTCGCAGCGCGGGTCAGGATCGATTACCCGTGGAGGGTCGAGATCGGGACCCGGTCCCAGATCGAAGCCGACGTCTGGTTCAAGCTCGTCTCCCCCTCCGCCCGCGTCGTCGTTGGTGAGTACGCCTTTCTCGGCCGCGGGGTGGAGATCGACGCCTCCGAGCGCGTCACCCTGGGCGCGCACGTGCTTGTTGCGCCCGGCGTGTTCATCACCGACCACGCCCACGACATCGCCCCCCACGCCCGCATCGACGAGCAGGGCTGCACGAGCCGGCCCGTGTCCATCGGAGACGACGTCTGGCTCGGCGCCCGCGCCGTCGTTCTGCCGGGGGTCACCATCGGCTCGGGAGCGGTGGTGGGCGCGGGCGCCGTGGTGCGAGAGGATGTCCCCGCCGGCAGCGTAGTGGCTGGAGTCCCCGCTCGCGTGCTGCGACGCCGGTGAGCGCCATCGCGCGCTCCCCCGACGCTCGCCCCGACCCGCCCGCGGCCGGCTGGCGCGAGTACGCGCTGGCGGCGGTGGCCGTCCTGGTCACCCTCTATGGCGCGGAGGTCGCGCTCACTCCCCGCCTGGGGACGGAAAGGATCCGTCACGACGGGTTCCTGACCAAGCTGCACGTCACCAGCGCGCTGCGCGCGCGCGGCGTGGACGCGTATCCGGCCGTCTACCCGTTCCTTTTTCGCGCGCCGCACGAGCTGATCCTGGACGGGCGGCCGGCTTTGCCGCTGGGCGGAATCGCCGACGCGACCACCGTCTTCTGCAACGAGGGGAACCAGATCGTCGTGTACCGGAGCGACGAGAGGGGATTCAACAATCCTCCCGGCCTCTGGACACCGTCGATCGACCTCCTCCTCGTCGGCGACTCCTTCACGCACGGCGAGTGCGTGACCACCGAACAGGGTATCGGCGGCCAGCTGCGCCGCCGGTGGCCGCGCACGGTCAGTCTCGGCATGGGTGGAAACGGACCACTCACCGAGCTCGGCGGGGTGGTCGAGTTCCGGCCCGCCCTGGCGCCACGCGTGCTGCTCTGGGTGTACTACGAGGGCAACGATCTCCTCGACCTTCGGCGGGAGATGTCCGACCCGATCCTCAGGCGGTATCTCGACCCCGGCTTCAGCCAGGGACTCGACGCGGTGGCCCGCGAGGTCGATGGGGCGCTGCGCGCGTACGTCGCCAGGGAGGCGCCCCCCTCCCCGCCACGGCTGGACAACCTGATGTCGGTCTTGAAGCTCAGGAATATCCGGCGGCTCGTGCGCGCGGCCTTTGCCGGGCTGCGGCAATCGCACGACATGGCGTCACTGCCGCCCGACGCGACCTCCGAACGCCCTCCCGCGCCCGGCGAGGAGGACTACGCGCACCTGGAGCAGGTCCTCGAGCGGGCCGGGCGGGAGATGGGCGGTCCTCGGCGGGTCGTCTTCGTGTACCTTCCGGCCTGGGAGCGCTACGGCCGCCCCGGGACCGCCGATCCGGGCCGCCGCCGGATCCTGGACGCGGTGCGGCGACTCGGCATTCGATCGGTCGACGTCGATGCGGCATTCCTCGAACGGGGCGATCCAGAGTCGCTCTTCATGGTGACGCGGGACACGCCCGGCCACTACACCCCCGAAGGGTACCGGATCGTGGCCGCCGCCATTCGCCGCGAGCTGGAACGGCAACCGTGATCGCCCGCATCCGCGGGCGAGCGTCCGCCGCCCTGGACCGCCTCCGCGTCCGCCTCTTCAAGGCCGCCGCCCTCCCCCGGCTGGCCGCTCGCGACGCGAAGGCGCTTGCGCGACGGCTCGAGGAAGGCGGGCGGCCGCGGGTTGCCGTCGTCAAGCAGGACGTCCACGACGACCTCTACGCGTGTCCACCCGGCCGCACCGCCGCCGAGATCGTGCTCTCCACGGTGTTTCGGTCCGGTCCGGTGGCCCTCTTCACCCGCCTCGGCGCGGACTTCCGCCTCGTCCACGCCGAGGCGGATCCCGAGTGCCGGATCTGGGAACAGAAGTGGACGGAGTGCCGTTGGTGCCCTCTCGAGTATTTCGAGGGATTCCGGGATCATCTGCCCGGCCGTCCGTACGGCAATGGAGCCTTCGCCGTGGCGGCGGACAGCATCGACTGGAGCCAGTACGACCTCGTGGTCAGCTCCGATGTGTCGGTGCCGGCCCGGATCACCAGGCAGTACCCCCGGACGGTGTGGTGCTACTACGTGCGCGAGGTGAAGACGAGCGCCTATTCGCGGTCGCTCGAAGCGCCCCTGGACGGACAGGACGTCCACCTCACCCAGGGCTTTCGACCGGTGGTCCCAACCGCGAGTCGCCGCCCGCACAACGTGGAGTTTCCATACTTCCTTCAGTACTACGGCTGCTTCCACGAGCTTCTCGGCCGGCAGCGGGAGGAGCAACGGCGAGGCGCGTTCCTGGAGCATCACACGGACCGGGAACTCCAGCCGGCGGAGCGGGCGGCGCTCATCCGGGTGGTTCCGCTGGTGGTCCGGGGGGCCGCGGGATCGGTCGGCGCGGATCCGCTCGCGGTTTCCCTGCGCGAGTACCTGGATGGCCTGCTGGGAAGCAAGTACTTCGTCAAGGCCGCCGGGCGGCCGGTCTGGGGGAACTCGATGGTGGAGGCGATCGCCGCCGGCTGCCTCGCCATCGGTGATCCGGCCCGACACTCCTGCCCGTTCCTGTTCGAGGAGGAGAGCTCTGCGCGCAGCATTGGCGAGGTCGTCGAACGAATCCGGGAATTCGAGCAGGACGAGGCGCGCTACCGGCGCGTGGTCGGGCGGCAGAGGGCGATGATCGACTACCTCTGCTTCACCCGGCCATTGCTGGACCTGCTGCGCACCGCGGACCGCGTGCGGCGGGCGAGAGGCGCGAGCTGACGCTCGTCGCGACGGCGGCGCCGGCTCGCCCGCCTAGCGGCGCCGCAGCCACAGGCTCGCCGGCTGGACGCCCTCCACGTAGCGACGGAAGGCCCTCCGCAGCAGATGAGGACGCAAGGAGTGCAAGGCGCCGGTGGCAAGGAGCACCTCGAACTCCGAATTGAAGGCCAGGAACGCCTGCAGCAGGTATTGCTCGTTCCAGAAGCGGTGGTGGTCCAGGATCCAGCTTCGCGGGTACTCCGCGGGCAGGAAGACGTCATGGAAGTGCACGACCACCCCGCTGGCCAGACTGGGGAGCACGTCGAGAACCTCGTAGACGCAGTCGCTTCCGATATGGACGACGTGGCTCGAATCGACGAAGAGGATGTCGTTGGCGCCGAGGCGGGCGAACACGCTCGCGTCCACGTCCTGGATGCGGCGAGTCAGGATCTCGCCCAGGGGCTCCAGGACCGGGTCGGGCGATACGTCGATGCTGAGGAGACGGCCGGCCCCGCCTCCGTCCTCCCCCGCGTTGGCACGGAGGGCCTGGGCGATCAACCGCGTGGACCAGCCGGCGCCGACCTCGACGACCTGGCGGGGACGAAGGAGGCGGACGAGCGCGTAGAGCGCTTCGGCATCGACGGGCCCGAACGCCTGGTTGGCGAAGTGGAACTGCAGAGGGTCGGCGACGGGAGCGTCGGGGAGCGCGTCGTACTCGCGCTCGTAGGCGGAGAGCCGCCCCAGCAACCCTTCCTGCGCGTCGAGGCAAAGGGCGACGCCACCGAGGTCGGACGTCCTTGTCCAGAGTCGCTCGGGAAGCGCGGCCGTGTCCGGGATCGGCTGGTAGAAATGGACGGGCGTGACGTGGATCCGCCGTGCCTCCCATTCGACGAACGTGCGGCGGGTGAGGGTGGTGTGGACGAGGTCCGCCACGATGTCGACCCGCCGCCTCTCCGGGAGGCGCCGCACGAGACCGAACAGCCCGATCTGGTCGAGCGCGCGCGCGATCCGCCCGAGCAGGCGCCCGGCCGCCGAGTTCACCGGAGTGGGCTCCCGTGCGTCCGCCGGACCCTCGTCAAGGTCCGATCTCCGGATGCGCCCCCGTGAGCGGGAGACGAGGCGCCGCGCCCGGCATCCACGACTCCTTCAGTGTGGCCGGGCCGGTGGTGCCCCGCAACCGGCTGTAGAACCTGGCCAGCCGGCCGGCCGCCTTGGCCCCCGTCAGGCGGACCATGACATCCCAGAGCCGGAAGTCCCTGCCTCCGGCACGTGCGGGGCCCGCCGCCAAGCGCGCCCATTCGAGGCACCGCCGCGCCTGCTCCTCCAGGCCGGCCGCCGCGCACTCGCGCGCGGCCGCGAAGAGCCACCGCGAGAAGTGCTGCATCTCCGGCGCCTCGGGGGTCGTTCCGGCGGCCTGTGCATGCGCGAGCATGAGGCCGAAGAACCGCGTGCGGTCGCGGAGGCGGTCGAGCGAGCCCCAGTCGGCGGGGTCGGTCAGGTGAGGCTCGCCCTCGTGCCGGCAGTGGTCGCTCACGAATTCCGGACAGTGGACGAGCCTCGTCCCGAGGGCGCCCACCCGCCCGTCGTACTCCCAGTCCTCGAACATCTTCAGGTCGGACCAGGGGCCGATGGCGTCGCAAAGCGATCGCCGGTACAGGGGCGCCTCCGTCGTCCACCAGCGGTCGACGAGCAGCCACGGAAACAGGGTCGGCAGGCCGTGACCCGTCCACTTGTACGGCTCGTCCACGGGCGGGCGTCCGCTCCGCCAGAAGGCGGCGAGGCCGTAGGCCACGCCGCACTCCGGGTGGTCGCGGAGGGCCTGGACCTGGACCGCGAACTTCCGAGGGCGCAGCCGGTCGTCGCTATCCAGGTACTGGAGGAACTCGCCGGCGGCGAGGAGGCGTCCGGCCTCCCGGGCCGGGCCCTGGCCACGGTGGCTCAGTCGCAGAAGCGTGACCAGCCCCGGATTGTGCTGGGCGAGCTCCTCCACGGCGGCCGCGGTATCGTCTGTGGACTCGTCGTCGCACACGATGACTTCGATGGGCCGGTACTCCTGGCGGAGCACGCTCTGCACCGCCTCGCGAACGAGACGCGGCCGGTTGTGGACGGGAATGATCGTGGAGACGAGGCCGCTCCGGACCTGGCCCGGCCGCGGCGGGGCGGCCGTCATCATGTCACGGGGGCGGCGAGGCGCGTCGTCATCCGACGCCGCCGCAGGGTCTCGATCCGCTCCGCTCGGTCCCGGTGGAGGACGTGCTCGAGACGGACGCGCGTCTCCTCCCGGTAGGCGGGATCGTCCTTGCGCGGCTGCTCGGGGTGCCAGAGATGGACGAACGGGAGATGGGCGTGCCGCCAGAAGCGGCGCGACAGGCAGCGATCGATGAACTCGTTGTCCTCGCCGCCCCAGCCGACGAACTCCTCGTCGAAGCCGCCGAGTTCCTCGAACGTTCGGCGGCGGACGACGATCGTGCCACCCGGCCAGTTCTGGTTGACGCGCTCCGGTGCCCCCACTCCGCGCAACGATCGGGAGGCGACCACGCCGGCGGACGCGCCGGGCCCGAGATAGAACAGGAAACGGCCGAGCTGTGCGACGTCCGCCCCCTGACCCGTCACTCGCAACGCTTCGCGGGCGTAGGCGGCGGGGGCGAGCAGGTCCGCGTCGTGGCAGACGACCACCTGGGCCTGCGCGGTTGCGACGCCGACGTTGAGCGCCCACGCCTTGCGCCAGCCCAGCGGATCCGACGGATGCGGAAGATGCAGGTACCGCACACCTTCGGGCACCGCCGTGACCGAGCGTTCCGCCGATTGCTCCACCACGATGCACTCGACGCGGGCGCCCTCTTGCGCGAGGAGAGAGGCGACGGTGGCCTCCAGGGCGGCGAGGCGCTCGCGGCCGCGGAAGGGAACGACGAACGTGACCTCCGGCTTGCCCTCGCCCGCGCGTGGCTGGAACGAGAACGGCCAGTCGTGCAGGGCACGTTGGAGGAGGAGCCGGCCCAGCACCGGGAAGACGGAGCACACGTGGAGGTCGCTGCTCCAGGGCCCCTCGCAGTAGGCGCCGCTGCCGTCGGGGGCGGCGTGCAGTCGGTCGTGCCGATTCGCGTAGCCGGGCCAGCGTGCGCGCCCCCGAAGACGCCAGAGCAACCGGGGCGCGTCGAGCACGGCGGCACCGAGCGTCTGGCGTGCGGAATGACGCGGCGTCATGCCGGCCTCGCCCGGGGCCGCAGCCGGCGCGCCGCCCGCGAGAGGAGAGCGCGCAGGGGGCCGACGAACGGCACCAGCCCCGTGGCCCCGATCGCGGCCGCACGCTGCGGCCGCAGCCACACCGACCTCCAGTTTCGCAGCACCTTCGTCAAGTGGCCGGCGCCGTAGCTGTAGCGGCCGACGATCAGCGCGAGCCCGGCCTCCGCGGCACGCTTCAGGTCCGGACGGGCCTGAAGCTCAGGCAGGAGGCTCAACATGCGGCGGTAATCGCGGATGACGTTCTCCCCACGGCGGTCTCGTTGGTCGGGATGGACGCGGTGCTGTCCCAGGACGCGATCGACCTTTCGGACGCGGGCGCGAAGGGCGATTCGCAGCCAGAGGTCGGTGTCCGCGGCGTAGGGAACCTCGGCCCGCCACCCGCCGAGGTCCCGGGCCAGGGCGAGCGAGAAGAAGGCGGCGGGCTGGGGGATCCAGGTGTCCACGGCGAGGAGGGCCTCGAGGGTGTACGGCCGCAAGTTCGTGCGTCCGATCTCACGGCCCTCGGCGTCGATCTTGGTGATATCGCCGTACACGAGCGCGAGCTCGGACTCCTCCTCGAAGGCGGCCACCGCCGCCGCCACCGCGCCGGGCAGGTAGGCGTCATCCGAGCTCTGGATGGCGCCGATTGTCCCCCGCGCGCGCGCGAACCCCTTGTTGACCGCGTCCACGACTCCGGCGTCCGCTTCCGACCACCACCGCAGCTCGGGTGCGCCGGCGAAGGAGCGCAGCACGTCGACGGTCTCGTCGGAGGATGCGCCGTCGAGGACGAGGATCTCGAGTGGACGGTAGTCCTGGGCCAGGATGGAGCGCAGCGTGTCCGCGATGAAACGCCCCTGGTTGTAGCTGGGAACGATTATCGAGACAAGGGGCCCCGTCATCGCCGGCTAGCCGACGTGCTTCAAGGCGTCGAGCCAGACCCGCATGTTGCCGGCCGTCGCAGAGAGGAAATCGCGCCCGCCCTCGTCCCAGAAGCGGCCCCGGAATCGCGCGGAGGCCGCGTCCAGATGGTCGGCCAGGGAGGCATAGGCCTCCCCATAGGTCGTCCCTTCCAGCCGCTCCTCGCGTATCCACGGCGCGAAGTCCTCGAGGAGCGCGATGCCCGCCAGCTCGTGATAGAGATCCTGGACGAGGTCATGGGCGCTGCGGCGGTGGTCGGCGACGGGCGTCCCCACGCGCACGAGCTCTCCGAGGTGCTTGGCGCACTTCTGGACGAAGTACCCGCTGAAGATGTCGCCGAAGCGGTCCAGGATCAGCCCCCGGACCGGATAGAGCATGCGGACGTAGTAGTACGCGGTCACCGCGGCCCGGGTCAGGGCGGTGTTCTGCGAGTCGATCGGCATCCAGACGTCCGCCCCTAGCAGGAGGGAGGGAGGGTCAAAGGCCGTGGCGCGCGGGGCGAGGGCCATCCGGGTGATGGCGTCGACGTCGGGATCTCCGAGCCACAGCCCGGCGTTGATGGCCACCGCATTGGACGTCGCGGCGCCGGTGCTTGCCCCCACCGTGATCTCCGTGCCTCGCGCCGCATAGGGGAAGCCACGAGGGAAGACGCGGTCGTCGCGGCCGTATCGCAGCATCGCGCACGGATTGAACCATCCATGCCCCTCCAGGCGGCGCTCGCCGTCGCGCGGGGCGCGCTCGTCCCGCGGCCGCAGCGCCTCGAGATGGGTCCCCACGAAATCGGCGTCCGGACGGCAGAAGTTGTCGTCGTCGATCGAGATGAGCGCCGTGCACCCATCCGCCAGCGCGGACAGGAACCCCATGTTCCGCCGATTGTCGCTGTTCCAGGGGATGAAGTCCGCGGGTACGCCGAGCCGGGAAAGGAACTCCTGCTGCTCGGCCAGATCGGGGCAACGCACCTGGAAGCCGCTGTGCGCGGCCTCCGCCGCGGCCACGGCGACGGACGGAGGCGTCTTGCGGTCGATGACGACGTAGATGACGGTGTCGTCGCGGTGACCGAATCGGGCGAGATTGGCCAGGTAGTCGGAGAGGAAGCTCGGCTCGTAGATCGTGGTGACCACGATCGCGGTCGTCGCCGTTCGGCCCTGCTGTCTCAGCCTTACCTCGCCCACCCCTATAATCGGTCCGGCCCGCCGGCCAGACCAGATGGTGAACCAGAAGGGCGTGGTGGCGCAACCGATCGAGCTCCCTCCCTCTACCCGGCGGGATGGCCCTGATTCGGGCGTGCGTTCGCTCCGCGTTGCCCTCGTGCACGCCGGCGACGAGGGCGGCGGCGCGGAGTCCGCGGTGGTCGTGCTCCATCGTGCCCTGCGCCGCCTGGGGCACGCGTCCGAGCTGCACGTGGGACGCCGGAATGGCAGCGGCGAGGCGACCTTCGAGATCAGCCGCCCCCGCATCT
The DNA here is from genome assembly GCA_041481445.1 of Vicinamibacteria bacterium. Lineage (GTDB taxonomy): Bacteria > Acidobacteriota > Vicinamibacteria > Fen-336 > Fen-336 > AA29. Next base: position 18,223 of record JBGPBV010000030.1, on the reverse strand, counting down.
TTCCAGGCCTGAATCGCCTGTCGCGATGGATCGGCGCGCGGAGCGGCGTTCAAGGCCTGTACGCCCCAGGATTCCGGCGACTGGCGGGGCAGCTCGCGGCCGACGTCGTCCACGTCCACAGCCTCTGGGGCGGCGCCGAGTACGCGGACCTGCACGGCCTCGTCGCCCTCTCGCGGCGGTATCCGACCGTGCTGACGATGCACGACGCCTGGCTGACCACGGGGCACTGCGCGTGTCCGATGGGTTGCGAGCGCTGGCGGACGGGCTGCGGTCGCTGCCCGGACCTGACCCTGACTCCGGCCGTCGAGCGCGATGCCACCCGGGTGAACTGGCGGCGGAAGGCACGTGCGCTGGGGAAGGCGCGCGTGCACGTCACGACGGTGTCGCGGTGGCTGAAGGCGCGGGCCGAGGAGAGCCCGCTGCTGGCGGGCAAGGACATCGCGGTCGTCCACAACGGGATCGACGACCTCGTGTTCAAGCCCGCGCCCCGGGCGTCGGCGCGGCGCCACCTCGGCATCTCGCCACACGACTTCGTGGTGCTCCTGGCCGGTCAGACGGTCGAGGGCGTGCGCTCCGGGATCGCCATGGAGGGGATCCACTCGGTCCGCGAAGTCCAGGCGGCCGATCTGCTGGCCCTCGTGGTGGGCCGCTCCGCCGAGACGGCGGCGGAGCGAATCCGGCCTCGTCGCGTCCTGGCCCTGCCGTTCCAGAGCCCGGCCGGTCTGGCGACGTGCTATCGCGCCGCCGACGTGACGTTGATCTCGTCCACTTACGAGACCTTCGGCCTCATCGCCGCGGAGTCGCTGGCCTGTGGAACACCGGTCATCGCCTTCGCCACCGGAGGGCTCCCGGAAGTGGTGGAGGAGGGCCACACGGGCCTGCTGATCGAGCCAGGCGACGCTTCGGCGCTGACACGGGCGCTGGAATGGGCCCTGGCCCATCGCTCCGAGCTGCGGGAGATGGGCGATCGCGCCGCCGCTTCCGCGGCCCTGCGCTTTGGCAGCGAGACCATCGCCCGACGGTACCTGGAAGTCTACGAGAGCGCCATCTCCGCCTTCCGAGAGGGAGGCAGGAAGGGGGGGGCGAGGCCCGAGTCCCTGCCCGCCGGATGAGGATCAGCGCCGTCGTGCCCGCTCGCAACGCCGCCGGCTGCCTCCGCCAGGCCGTGGAGTCCCTGATCGCGACCGCCGAGCCCGATCTCGAGGTCCTGATCGTCGACGATGCCTCCACGGACTCCACCCTCGCCGTGGCGCGCGCGCTGCAGGCACGGTATCCGGAGTCGGTGTCCGTGGTCTCGTTGGCATGCCAGAAGGGTGTCTCGGCGGCGCGGAACGCCGGCATCGCACGCTCCACCGGCCAGGCCGTGTGCTTTCTCGACGCCGACGACCTCGTCCTCCCTCACCGGTTCGCGTTGGCGCCCCGGATCCTCGCCGCCCAACCCGAGGTGTCGGGGGTGTACGAGCTGGCGGAGGTGCGGTACGACACCGCGGAGGCGCGGGCGGAGTGGGGAGGTTCGGGAGAGATCTTCGGGCTCACCGAGCCTCTGCGCGGTCCGGAGCTGCTCACCGCGCTGGTGGCGCAGCGGGTGTGGCACACGAGCGCGGTCCTGGTGAGGCGAGAGGCGTTGGAGAAGACGGGGCTGTTCCACGAGGACCTGCGTATCGCGGAGGACTGCCATCTCTGGTTCCGCCTGGCCGCGGTCACGGACATGGCGCCCGGCAACCTCGACCAGCCGGTGAGCGTCTACCGCCGCCACAGCCGGAACACGTTCCGGCCCGGCTGCGAGAACCACGTGCCCATGGTCCGCGCGGTCGGCCACGCGTACCGCTGGGCGCGCGCGCACGGTGCCCCGCCCGACCGGCTCGACGCCTTCGGGTCGGCCGCCCGCGCCTACCTGCGGCGTGCCCTGCTGGCCGCGGTCGACGCGCAGCGGCCGGACCTGGCCTGGAGGATCCTGGCCACCGGCGTCGTCGTCGGCCTGCTCTCTCCGGTGGCCGAGCCGAAGGCCCTCGCGCGGGCGGTGTGGACGGCCCTGCGCGGAAGCTTTAGAACGGCGCCGCGGGCGTCCCACCCGGATGCCCGCTAGCGGCCGCCCGCGGATCCTCGACCGCATGCGCATCCGCTACGCGCGGTGGAAACATCGGCTGGCCCCGCGCGCCTATCCGCGGGAGCCCGGAGGTCGCCGGCTCGTCCACCTGGGCTGCGGGGCGATCGACGGGCCAGGCTTCATCAACGTCGACGTCAGGCACGCGCCGCACATCCATCACGTGCACGTGGTGGAGCGACTGCCCATGTTCACGGAGGGTTTCGCCGACCTCGTCTACGCCTGCCACGTGCTCGAGCACGTCTCCTTCCGGCAACAGCAGGAAGTCCTCGGGGAATGGCGCCGCGTCCTCAAGCCGTCGGGCGTGTTGAGGCTCTCCGTCCCGGACTTCGACCTCCTCCTGCGGATCTATCACGCCTGCGCGGACGACGTGGACGCGGTGATGCCGATGCTGCTCGGACACCAGGACTATCCGTCGAACTATCACTTCACGGTGTTCAACCGGCGCTCCCTCGAGGTGGCCCTCGCCCGGGCCGGCTTCCGCGAGGTGCGGGCGTGGGACCCGGGACGCGTCGAGCATCACGCATTCGACGACTGGGCCTCGCGCTCGATCGAGATCGGGGGCACGAGCTTCGCGGTCTCGCTGAACCTGGAGGCGGTGAAGTGAGCGACCCCCGACTGGAGGTCGTATTCGAGCCCGCTTCGTCATGAAGCGGACCTTTCTCTTCATCAACCAGTTCTATCCTCCCGACCTCGCGCCTACCGGCCGCCTCCTCCAGAACGTGGCCGCCGAGCTCGTGCGGCGTGGGCACTCCGTCCAGGTCGTCTGTTCTCGCGGAGCATATGCGTCGCCGGCCGATCGGGAGCCGCGCGCCGCCGGCGACGGGGTGGCCGTCCGGCGAATGGTCGCCCTGCCGCTGCGCTCGCCCGCGATCCTCGCCCGGGCCGCCGATAACCTCCTGTTCATGGCGGAAGCGGGCGCGGTCGCCCTCTCCGCCCGGGCCGACGTGGTCGTGGCCGCGAGCAGCCCGCCCTTCGTGGGTGCGGTGGCCGCGCTGGCGGCGGCGGTGCGGGGGAGGGCCCAGGCGCAATGGGCCATGGACCTGTATCCGGACGTCCTGCGCGCACACGCGGTCGGCCCCTGGCTCGCCCCGGCGCTGTGGGCGCTCGAGCGCGTGGCGCGGGCGCAATTCCGTGCCGCCCGTCTCGTCCTGGCCCCGGGCCGGCATGTGGCCGCCCGCTTGGCCCGCCACCTGCTCGACCGCGCGACCGTGTGCGCCGTACCCCTGTGGAGCGACGTCGACCGGCTGGCCACCGATGTCACTGCCATCGGCCGCTTCCGTGCCGCCCGCGGCTGGGCTCCCGACGATCTCGTGCTCCTGTACTCCGGCAACATGGGCCGCGGGCACCGGCTCGACGAGTTCCTGCAGGCCGCGGACCGGCTGGGTCCCCGGGGACCAGCCTGGGCCTTCGTGGGCGGCGGCCGCCGGCGTAGCGAGGTCGAGGCCTTCCGGCGGGGCCACCCCTCGGCGAGGATCGCGCTCCTGGACTACGTGCCCGCGGCCGACCTGCCGCTGAGCCTCTGCGCGGCAGACGTCCATCTCGTGAGCCTGCGACGGAGCTGGAGCGGAGCCATCGTCCCGAGCAAGCTGCAGGCGGCATTCTCGGCGGGCCGTCCCGTCATCTTCGTGGGGCCGCGGGACAGCGAGGTCGGGGACTGGATCGCGGAGTCGGGCGGCGGCTGGAACGTCGAGGAGGGCGATGTCGATGCGCTCCTGGCCGCGATCGAGAGCGCGCGGGATGCGACCCAGCGGCGGCAGCGAGGCCGGTCCGCGCTCGAGTACGCCCACGAGCACTTCGCCCGCGAGCGTAACTGCGGGCGCATCGCGACGCTCTTGGAAGAGTGCGCCTCCGCCTTCGACAGGGCGAGGTGAGCGGGCTGACCGTGCCTGTCGCCGGAGTCACCCTCTTCGGAGTCTCGGTAGTGGCGGCGGTGGCGCCGGCGTGGTGGATCGCCGTGCGGACGTCCAGCGACGTCGGCGCGCGGTATTGGACCGCCCTCGCCTTCGTCGCCCTCGATCTCGGCCTCACCGCCCAGTCGCTCTCGGCGTTCCACGCCCTGAGAGCGGGGCCTTGGCTGGCGGCCCAGGCCCTGTTGGCCTTCGTCCCCGTGCTCGTGACTCGGGTCATCGTTCCTTCGGACCGCGCGGCGGTCGTCCCCTCGCCTCGGCGGGCCACGGCCCTTTCCCTGGCCCTCGTGCGTGGCCTCGTATTGGCGGCGGTGGCGGCGGGACTCGTCCTCTCCGCGGCCCGGCAGTGGCGCACGCCCGTCCAGGCTTTCGACGACGTGGCCTACCATGGACCGCGCGTGCTCTTCTGGCTGCAACAGCGGGCCATCGCCCCGTACACCAGCAATTACGACCTGCAGGCCGTGTTTCCGTACGGCGGCGAGATCTTCTTCCTCTGGTCGCTTCTGTTCGCGCGGTGGGAGCGGCTCGCGCGCATGGTGATGTGGCTGGCCCTTCCCGCCCTCGCCGGTGGAAGCTACGCCCTCGGCCGCGAGCTTGGCCTCGGGCGCGCATGGGCTTGTGCAACGGCCGCCCTTCTGGTCTGGACGCCGATGGTGCGGGCGCAGGCCCTCGGTATCAAGCCTGACCTCTGGGCGACGGTGTACCTGCTCGGCGCGGCGTTCTGGCTCGTCCGTGCCGTGCGGGACGAGCGATCGGCGCGGCCGGCCGCCTTCTGGAGCCTCGTGCTCGCCGTCCTGGGCGTGAACGCCAAGTTGACGCTCCTCCCCGTGCTGATCGTCCTGGCCATCGTCCTCACCGCGCTCGGTCCCCGGATGCCGGTCCTCCGCGCCGCCGCCGCCGGCACGATCCTGGCCATGGCGTGCTCCGGCTTGGGCCAGGTGTTCGTGTGGAACCAGGCGCGGTACGGCCATCCGATGGGCCCGGCCGCGATGCGTCGAATCCCACGAGCCGAGATCTCCCCGCGCCAGGTCGCCGAGCACGCCGCGCGGGCATCGCTGCTCCTCCTCGACCTGCCGTCTTTGCCGATCGGCGCCGCGCGCCGCCTCGGGGACCTGGCCACACGCCTGCTGGCCGCGACGACCCTGGACCGCCCGCTGCCCGGGGAGCAGCCCGTCGGCTGGCCGGGCCGATACTCTCCTGAGGTCGCGACGCGCGCGGAGAGGTTCTCGATCGCGGGTCTGTTGTGGCCGCCGGCCGCGGGCGTCGCCCTCTGGCGCGCGAGGCGGAGAGCCGACCGCCTCGCGCTCGGAATCGCCGCCGTCGCCCTCCTCAGCGTAGCCATGGCCACGCCCATCCTCTTCCTCGTGCGGTGGCAGGCCAGCGCGGCGGTCCCCGACCGCTTCCTGACGCCGCCGTTCGCACTCGGAGCGGCCGCCCTGGTCGCGCTCCTGGCCGACTGGTCGTCCCGCGCGAGGGCGGGAGGCATCGCGGCGGCGGCGCTCCTGGGCTGGGCGATCCTGCCGCAGGCCAGCTCCGAGACCGAGCGGGCGCTCGCCATCCCGGCGACCGGCGAGACACGGCCCTACGTCCGCCTGGCCGAGCGCCTGCCTCCCGGCTCGCGCATCATCCACCTGGGGGGAATCAGCGCCGAGGAATACTTCCTGTTCGCGCCGCGCCAGGGCTTCACGAACGCGGTGTCGGCGTGGGGGTATGCGCCTTTCGACGTCGTGCGGCTGCGACGGATGATCGAGGACGTGCGGGCAACCCACGTCGTCGTGCAGGATTCCACGCTGTCGTTCCATTGGCGCGATCCGATCGACATGGCGCCCGCGTTGCGTTGGCTGGCCGCGACGCCAGGATTCGAGCCCTGGTCGGCGGACTTCGGGACGGTTCGGGTGTTCGCGGTGAAGGACGAGGCCCGGACCCGCGATGGTGCGGAGAGCTCAGATCGGCGGGACCTCCGGAACGACGGCGCCCCCGAGCGGTAGCCCGTCGACGCCGGCCACGGCCGTCGCGAGCGGGACCGCTCCGCCCGCGGTCACCTCGCTCGCCCAGAACCGGCGCGGGTGCGACCGGAACACCGCCTCGCACGCCTCCCGCCCCGGCACCATCTTGTAGCCCTTCGCGTTGCAGGGGGACACGACGGCGGCGAAACGCTCGATCTCCCCGCCCAGCACCTCCGCGGCCACGACCGGATTGTGCGTGATCAGGCCCGCCTCCAGCCCGAGGGCGCGGGCCCGGCGCGCGAACTCGGTGAAGAGGGTGAGCACGCGGCCGGCCAGCGCGATCTCCGTGAGCTGCGGATGGAGGAAGACACGGCGGATCCGGAGGCCACGGGCGGCCGCCAGCTCCATCTGGGCGAGCCAGAGCGCGCCGGCGACGAAATCCGATCGGGCCAGGGGGCCGAGGTCACGCAGGGCGGCGAGGCCGGTGGCGACCATCGCCCCCGGCCCCAGCCGCCGGAACCGGGACAACGCCGCGCCGACCAGGCCGCGGTCGGTCAGGTCGCGGATGAACGCGTACATGTTGGGCACGACCACCCACAAGGACAGGTCGCGCCACGTCTGCAGCGCGCGCAGGGCGGTCTCCGCGCGAGGGTCGAGCACGGCCAGCACCGCGCTCGCGCCGCGGGCCCGCGCCATCTCGCAGGCGGCATGGATCTCGTCGGGCTGGCTGTAACGCGCGACCGACGACAGGCGCTCGCTCCAGGTCCGGTAGTGCTTGCTCTCGGGCGGGCTGAGGTCGAGGGCCAGCTCCATCACGGAACCTCGAACGGCTGGCCGCTCGCGGCCGAGGCGTAGATGCCCTCGATCATGCGCTGGGTGTTGAGCGCCTCCTCGAGCGAGCAGAACGGGAGGACGCGCGCGCGGCAGGCCGTCTCGAACACGCGCAGCTGCCGGTAGAAGGCCTCGCCTCCGATGTGCGGGCTGATGTCGAAGGCGGTGTCGGCGGGCAGGTCGCTGGCCGGGATCTCGCTCCACCCCGACGGCTGCCCGGCCGCGGCGCGCAGCAGGTGCAGCAGGATGCGCTCGCGTTCGAGGACGAGCGTGCCCTGCCGGCCGTCGATGGTGACGCCGTAGTCCAGCATCTGCGCGCCCGGCATGCTCCACGACGTGTCGAGCATCCCGGTCACCCCGCCCTTGAACCACAGCAGGGCCTGGGCGGAGTCCTCGACCGCGCTCGCGTGCGAGCGGGTGGTGGCCATCACGCGCGCGATGGGCCCGAACATCCAGCCCAGGATGAAGAGGACGTGCGATCCCATGTTGGCCACCACGCCGCCCCCCGAGAGCTCGCGCTGGAAGAACCAGCCGCTCTTGGGCCCGAACACCTCGCTGATGTAGCCGTGCGCGCTGAACCGCAGGACCTCGCCGAGAGCGTCCGCGGCCAGCAGGCGCCGCGCCTCCTCGACGACCGGGAGATGGGCATAGACGTATCCGGCCGCGTGCATCACGCCCCGCTCCCGCGCGAGGGCCAGGATCGCTTCGGCATCGCGGACGGAGGTGGCCACCGGCTTCTCCATGAACACGTGCACGGGCCGGGCGGCCAGGCACTCGCGCATGACCGCGAGATGGGTGTGCGTGGGCGTGCACACGAACACGGCGTCGGGCGCGGCCGCGGAGAGGAGGGCGGCCACGGAGGGGAACACGGGCGCCTTCAGGCCCTGGCTGGCCAGGCGGTCGCGCGCCCCCGGCTGGGGGTCGGCGAAGCCCACCAGCTCCGTCCCCGCGTACACCTGGAGCAGGTGGCCGTGGACCATCCCCATGCGGCCGGCCCCGATCACCGCGCAGCGGAGCGGAGCGGGATCAGGCATGCGCACCCTCCGGGAACGTCCGCCGCAGGCCCTCGACCAGGGGCGTGAGGCGCGGCCGCAGGTCACGCTCGAGCGGCCGGGGATCGCAATGGGCGTCGCGCTGGGCGCCGCGCACGTTGTCGGTGGTCAGCGGCGGGCGGGGAAGGAGCCTCTCCAGCGTCCAGGCCAGACCGTAGGACAGCCCGAGCGGGAGGTGCAGGCGACGACACCGCCGGCCGACGGCGGCGCAGATCGCGGAGAGGAACTCGTCGTAGGTCACGAGGTCGGGCCCGCCCACGTCGTAGGTGCGTCCGGCCAGGTCGGGGCGAAAGGCCACCTCCAAGATCACGCGCACGAGGTCGTCCAGGAACAGGGGCCGCATCCGCCAGGTCCCGGGGCCGATCACGGGGATGACGGGCAGCCGCCGCACGAGGCCGGCCAGGCGCACGAAGACGCCGCTCGTTCCCGGGCCGTAGACGAGGCTCGGGCGCAGGATGGTGGCGGGCACACCGGAATCGAGCAGGATGCGGTCGGCCATGCGCTTGGTGCGGCCGTAGAGGCCGGGCTCCGGCAGGTAGACGTGCTGCGTGCTCATCGGGACGACGTGGGCGCCGGACTCGCGCGAGGCTTCGACCAGGGCCGAGGCCGCGCCGACGTTGACGCGATAGGCGGTCGCCGGATCGAGGCGGCCGGCAGAGGTGGCGGCGGCCAGGTGCACGATCGCGGTCACGTCGCGGGCGGCCGCGCGGAGGGTGGCCGGATCGGCGACGTCCCCGACCACGACCTCCACGGGCGGGGCGGGCGCGGACGCGAGCGGCCGGCGGACGAGCAGCCTCGGGACGTGGCCCGCGGACACGAGCGACGGCACCAGGGCCGTACCGATGAAGCCCGTGGCCCCGGTGACGAGGACGCGGCTCACCGGCGCACCCCGCTCGCGGGCGGCGCCTCCAGCTCGCGCAGCCGGTCCCCGGCCAGCTGGGCCCAGCGGCTGCTCTCGTGGGCCGCCCGCACGCGCTGGAAGGCCGCGGCCGCCCCTGCGCGGTCTCCGAGGCGCAGGCGGCAGATGCCGATCTGGTACTGGCTCTCCGCCGCCCAGATGCTCTCCGGCGCGCGCGCGATCAGCTCCTCGTAGGCGGGGATCGCCGCCTGGAGGTCGTCGAGGCGGTACAGGCTCGAGGCGCGGTAGAACATGACGTCCAGCGACGAGGCATGGCCGCGGCCGAAGAAGAGGGCGCGATCGTACTCCCGCCGCGCCCCCGGGAAGTCGGCGGCCTGGAAGGCGCGCCATCCACGCCAGGCGAAGTATTGGGAACCGACCCGGCGCGCGAGCATGGCGCCGGTGGCGGCCAGCGCCGCCACCAGGACGATCGCGGTGGCGCGCCGGACGCGTCCGGCCAGGGCAGGGGCGAGCTCGGCGGCCGTGACCGCCCCCGCGCGCGCCATGGCCAGGCACGCCACCAGGCCGGCCAGAGTGGCCACGAGGCCGAGCCAGTCGGTGCCGCTGCGCACGAACCGCAGCGTCACTTGCGGTTGCTCCGGGACCACCATCATGAACGCGGGACTGGCCAGGAACACGCCCGCCGCGCCCTCCGCCCGCCAGTTCGGGTGGTAGGTCATCGAGATCCAGTGCGGGACGCCGGGACAGGTGGTGTGGAACTCGATGGCCATCGGGGCCACGACCTCGCTGATCGCGCACGAGGCGTCCACCGGAACCCGCGGCAGGTCGGTGGCCGACCGGCTCACCGGCGCGAAGTAGCGCCGGGCCTCCGCGGGCACGGTGGAGGCGGCCACGATCGGCACCTCCAGGAGGTCGTCACGGTCGAACCACCGATGGAAATCCTTCTTCCAGTTCGTGGTCTCGACCGGCACCGGCCGGAACTTCGGCACGCGCACGTAGCCGCCGGGCGGAGCGGTGCGGCGATAGACGACGTAGGGTTCCAGGGCCCACTGCCGCGCCCACTGCGGATCGCCGTCGAGGGCGGCCTTCACCTTGGCGGAGACGGCCAGGAACTCGCGCACGTTGAACAGGTCCAGGCGCGCGGCTCCGCGCACCGGATCGCAGTCGGGGTACGCGTAGCCGGGAATCACGCTCGTCCCCTGCTCCGACATCATCGACTGCAGGTAGTAGACGAAGGGCGAGGTGGCCGCCGTCTGCAGCATCACGCCTTCGAGGGTGGCCCGGCCCGCCAGGTGAGGCAGGCTCTCGAAGATGCGCATGCTCCCGAAGACCTCGTAGCTCGGCGAGTGCTCGTACCCCACGCGCGGATCGGACAGGCTCCCGCGCAGGGTGGCCACGATCTGCTGCAGGGCGGGGTAGCCCGCCTTGAGCTCCACGCCCTCGTAGTTCCACTTCACCCAGTCGGGGATGTAGCCGGAGGAGGCCTCGATCTGGCCCAGTATGGCCGCCACCAGGGCCAGGGCGGGCAGGCCGGCGGCGGGGAGCGCCCCGAGGACGACGGACACCAGGTCGAGCGCGAGCAGCACGACGATCATCTGCGCGAACGGGATGAAGCGGATGTCGGGCACGCCGACGCTGTTGGCCGCGCAGAACGCGGCCGCGCTGACGAGCAGGCTGAACAGGAGGTAGCGGCCGGGCCCGCCGGGAGAAGGACGAAGGGCGAGACGGACGGAGTCGGCGAGGGCGAGCAGCGCGGGCGCCCACAGGATGGGCGGGAGCACGTCCGTCCAGGACTGGAACTGCCAGGCCCAGTGGATCGACGTGGAGTAGGGGAGGCCCGCGATCAGGGGGACGAGCCAGAACGCCATCAGCAGGGCCGCCGTCGCGTAGAGGGAGGCGAGGTAGGCGAGGTTCCGGCGCAGGCGCGGGGCGTCGCCCAGGAAGTAGAGGCCGGCGCCGGCGGCACTGATGAAGGGCACGGGGTGGCAGAGGCCGGCCAGGGCCAGCAGCACGGCCAATCGCGTGCGATGCCGGCCCTCCCGGATCCCGCGGTAGAGCAGGCCGACGAAGGCCACGGCGAGCGCGAAGGCGATGCTGAAGCTGAACTCCCCGGCCAGCGTGCTCGGGATGTTGCCGCCCCACATCGAGTTCCCCTGGTTGAACAGGAGGAGGAGGCAGGCGGCGGCCCCCACCGCGGGCAGCGGGTGCGCATAGCCCAGGGCACGCAGGCAGAGCACGGTGGCCAGCGGCAGCAGGAAGATGCCGGCCACGGTCACGAGCTTGAACGCGACGTTGAACGGGAGCGCGCCCGAGAGGACGGCCACCAGGAGGGAGGGGGGCAGGAAGTACGAGCGATACGGCGCGTACCCGCCGAAGTTGCCGGGGTCCCACCCCTGGGGCTGGCCGGCGGGGAGCAGGACGTCGCGGAGGTAGGCGATCGGATGATGGAAGGACGGCGTGTCGCCGCCCGCCGTCATCGTGTCGAGCAGCAGGAGCGAAGGCGGAAAGAACGACAGCAGGAGCGCCCACACCGCCCCCAGGGAGAGCAGGGTGACGGCGAAGGAGAGGCGCCCCGAAGCCGGCGGACGGACGGCTCCGGAGTGCGCGATCAGCGGAAGGGCGTCGGCGGCTTGAGCGAAGTCGTGGTGGTCGTCGTGGTGGTCGTGGTCTCCGGCGGCGACGTGGGCGACGTGACCGTCGTCGTCGGCGTGGTGGAGGTGGTGGTGGTCTCGGGGGTGACGACGACCGCGGTCGTGATCCCGAGGGCGGCCGCGCCCCCGAGCAGCAGGGCCAGCGTGCCCGCGGTCAGCGCGAGGCCGCCGGCGGCGAAGCCCACGGGCGCGATCGCCGCCCCCGTGGTGGCCGAGAAGACGGTCACCTCGCCCGGGGGCCCGATGGCCGCGATCTTCTTGTCACCCGGGCAGTCCTTCGCGTCCAGGACCACGATGGACGAGGTCTGCGCGTTCTGGCTCTCGCCGAATTCCAGGGTGGTGGCCTGGATGTAGTACTCGATCGGGCTGGCCTCGAGCTTCGGCCGCGGGAGCTTTCCCACGAAGCCCGTCTCCGCCGGCGTCATCTCGACGTAGAACCAGGCGTCGGACTGCGCGGCCTTGAAGTACACGCGGGCGCGCGCCACGCTCGCCGCCGGCTCGATCACAGCGTCGACGAGGGGGAACTGGCCGGCGACCATGCAACCGATCGGGTCGTGATGGATCTCGGTGCTGGTGGGCGGAGTCTCGGGCGCGGGCTGGCTCGGCGTGTCGCTCGCGGGCGGGGGCGCCAGTGGTGGCGGATCCTGCGCGCGGGCGACCGTGGCCCCTCCGATGGGAGCGAGGTCGACGTCGGCGGTCGCGATCTGTCCGGCCCCCACCGCGATGAGCGAAGGGGCGCGACCCACCGTCAGCCCGGCGCCGTTTTCCGTGGTGAGGACGTAACGGCCGGCGGGCACTCGCGCCTCGAACGCGCCCGTCTGTTCGGATGTGGCCCGATAGATGTTCCCGGAGGCCAGGTCGACGAAGGCGAGCGATACTCCCCGGACCGGCCGATTGGAAACGGTCACTGCACCCCGGATCGTTCCCATCTCTGGCGCGGACACGACATCCACCGGGGGCGCGCCCAGTGCGCACACCAGCAACAGAGTGGCTGCCCTCTTCATCGAAGTCCTCGCCTATTGGTACGTAACTGTGCCTCAACTCAAGACCATTTGCAAGCGGTCCCGAGTGTCTTGCACCCATCCGGCGAAGAGGGAGGACGGCCGCCGGAATATGAGTGTACGCCATTGGCGGGTGGTCCGACATGTGCGCGGCAACATGGGTGGATCCGGCGTGATGGCGCTCACAGGGGGCGGCCGCTCGACCGGCATCGGCTACAATCGCGGGCGGATGGCGCCTCCCGAGCGCGGCCGCGAGGGGCCGGCCGAAGTGGCCGCGTCGCCCGCGCCCTCGGCTCCGCGTTCCGCTCGCCTGGCCCTCGCCTGCCTCGTCGGATTGGCCCTCCTGGCGCCCTGGGCCCTGGGCGGCGTCACGCCGTGGGGGGTGGACGTCATGACCACGGCGTCGCTGGCCACGGCCCTGGCCGTCGCGTCGCACCAGGCGTGGCACGGCGGCCTGTGGCTGCCTCGGGCGCCGCTGGGGACCGTGGCCGTCCTGCTCGGTCTCGGTCTCCTCCAGCTCGTTCCGCTGCCGCGCGCCGTGCACGCACTGGCCGCCCCTGGCTCCGCCGGCGTGTGGCACCCCTCCGTGCCGGAGGCGGCGGCCCTCCTGGGTGACGTCTGGCGGCCCATCTCGATCGATCCCGAGGCCACGCACGCGTGGCTGGGCCTGACCGGCGGGCTCGTCGCCGTCGCCCTGCTCGCTGTCCCCGCCCTGGAGCAGCGGTCCCGCATGATGCGGACGGCATGGGCGGTGGTGGCCGCGGGCAGCGTGCTGGCCGTCTATGCGATCGTGGCGCGCGCCGCGCTGGGGTCGCTGCTCTACGGGCGCATCGCGGTCCCGACGGTGGCCCCGTTCGGGCCGTTCGTCAACAAGAACCACTTCGCCGGCTACGTCGAGATGGCGGCCGTGCTCGCCATCGGCCTCGGCCGCGGCCTCTCCCGCCAGGCCGCGGGCGCCCGCGAAGGGTCGAGCTCGTGGGCGAGCTCCCTGTCCCTCGCCGCCTTCGCCGCCGCCGCCGGCATGGGCATGGCCGTCCTCCTGTCGCTGTCCCGGGGCGGCGTCCTGGGGCTCGTGTCCGGGTTGGCCGTCTTCGCGATCCTCGACCTCGCGACGAGCCGGCGCCCCCATCCGATCGGGCGCGTGCTGGTGCCGGTGGGGATGGCCGCGCTCCTGGTCGCCCTGGCGGTGGCGTTGCCGGGAGAAGTCCACGACCGGCTGCTGGGAACGCGGCGCGACGACCGCTCCGCCGTGTTCCGCATGGACACCTGGCGTGAGGCGTTCCGCGCCTGGACGGCGAGCCCGATCGCCGGACAAGGGATGGGGGCGTTCGCGGACACCCTGCCGCGCTACAAGACCACGGCCGGCGCATTCCGGGTGGAGCATCCCGAGAACGAGCCGCTGGAGATGGCCGTGGAGGGCGGACTGATCGGGCTGGGTGCGGTCGCGTTCGCGCTGTCGGCCGCCCTCGTGCGGGCGACGTCGGGCATACGCGGGGATCGAGACCGCGTCCTCCGCGGGGTCGTGGCGGGCGGGATCGCGGGCGCGTGTGGGCTGCTCGTGCACGGCCTGGTCGACTTCAACCTCCGCATCCCGTCGAACGCGGCCCTGTTCCTGGTTCTCGTCGCCCTGGCGATGGCGCCGCTGGGATCCGTCGTCCAGGTGGGCGCGCATCGGCGGTGGTTCCTGGCCGCCCTGGCCGCGTGCGCCGTCGCCGCGTGGTGGCGGCCGGCACCGTCGAGCTCACTGCTGGAGCAGGCGAAGGCGCTGGCCGCGAAGGCGGCGGCGCCGCACGAGGGGACGGGGCTCCGGCTGAGCCAGGCGGACCGCGCCGCGCGCGAGTACGTGGCGCGCCGGCCCGCGGACCCCGAAGGCTGGCTGCTGGCGGCCTGGACCGCCGATCGCGCCGGACGCCGGGAGGAGGCGTCCGCTCTCGCGCGTCACGCGATCACCCTCGATCCCGAGCGGCCGGGCCTGCGCGACGCGGTGCGGAGCTTGAACGCGCATTAGGCCGGGCCGGCGCGCTCGCTACATCAGCACCAGTGCGATCGCGAGGTTGCCGGCCAGCAGGAGTCCGAGCGCACCCGCCACCGTGGCCGCGCCGTGGCGAGCGCAGGCGAGGCTCACGGCCTGGCAGGCGAAGGCGGCCATCATCGGCTCCGCCGGATAGCGGTACCGCGGCATGAAATAGACGAGCAGGCACGTGACCAGGGCGGTCACGATGGGCAACGCGAGGAGCCACTCGCCGGGGGCGTGCCGGGGCAGCCGCCACCGCCAGCCCGCCACGCACACGACGGCGACCGTGGCGAACACCCAGTCGTAGGCGCTGTCCCCGTCCTCCGTCTCGCGGAGCGGAGACAGGAAGAGCGCGGCTTTCCTGGCCAGGAGCCAGGTCTCGCGCGCGGGATACTCCCTGATCGAGGCCATCGCCTCCCTGGAGTAGGCGGCCGCTTTCTCGATCTCGCTCGCCTGCAGGAAGCCGGGATGGTGGGTGATGAGCGCCTGGACCTGCGCGCTCTGGCTGTTGAAGAAGTCCCCGTCGTACGAGCCGCGTCCCCACGCGTTGTGGCCGAGGAAGAGGACGTCCCGCTGGGACGCCAGGGCGAAGGTCCCCAGCCGCTCGTAGTTGCGGATCATCCACGGACCCACGACGGCGGCGGCCCCGATCAACACGAGGAGGGCGTGTCCCACCCGTTGCCTCAGCCTGCCCTCGCCGAAGGCGAGCAGCCAGACGGCCGCCAGGGGGATCAGGAGCGACAGGTTCGAGCGCACGAGCCCGCACGCGCCGAGGAGCACTCCGCCGGCCAGCGCCAGGCGTCCGTCGCGCGCCGCCCCCAGGGCAAGGACGAGGACGGCGACGACCATCAGCGGGATGGCGAGGCTCTCCGTGCCGAGGGTGGCGGAGCGGGTGCCTGGATAGGAAACCGCCGCCGGCCAGCAGGCCCACAGCAACCCGGCGGCGGTGGCGACGTCTCGATTCGACCACACGCGATGCGCGAGCAGGGCGAGGGCGACGCAGCCGACGCCGTTCCAGGCGGCCAGGGCCAGACGCGTGGCCAGGAGCGAGTCCCCGAGGGCCCGTTTGAGCTGGGCCAGGACGAAGGGCCATCCCGGAGTGCGGAACATCGTCGGGGCGCCTGGGTTGGGGGAATACGCGAGCAGGAGTGACCGCGTGTGCGCGGCCGCCGGACATTGTCCGCTAGACTTGTCGCCGACACCACCAGCCACCCGCGTGCGGCCCGCCCTATGAGCACGTTCGGCACGACGACGCGCGCGGGACCGCTCCCGGCTCCGGCGCGCCTGGGCCTCCTCCTCTTCATCGTGGCGCTGGCCGCCCGCGCGGCATTCCTGTTCGGATCCCCCTGGGCCCGCACTCCGCAGACGCACGACGCCGTCGAGTACGAGGCCCTGGGATGGCAGCTGGCCCTCCGCCTGCCGTACGCGACCGAGGCGCATTCGCTGATGCTGGTGGCGCCCTCGGGCCAGCCCACGGCGTTCCGCGCGCCCGGCCTGCCGTTGCTCATCGCCGGCGTCTACCAGGCGGCGGGCGGCCGTGTGCCCGACGCGGTGGCCGGCGTCCTGGTCGTCCTCAACGCCCTGGGCGCCGCTGCGCTCGGCCTGGCCCTCGCCCGCGAGCGCGGACGCGAGGTGGGCGCTCTGGCCGGGTTCGCGTGGGCGTTGTGGCCAGGCGCCCTGTTCACGTTCTATTCCTCGGGCCATCTCCTGAGCGAGAACCTCGCCATCGCCGCCCTGCTCCTCGCCCTGTGGTGCTTCGGCCGCCCCGGTCTGGCCGCGGGGGCGGCGGCGGGCCTCCTCCTCGGCATCGCCATCCTCGCGCGGACCTACCTGATCCTGATGCTTCCCCTGCTCGTGGCGATGGCGGCCGCGCGCCGGAGACCGCTGAAGACGTGGGCTCCCCGGATGGCCGTCTTCGTGGCCTGCGCCCTCGTGCCGCCGGGCCTCTGGACCTGGCGCAATCACCTCGTGTTCGGGGACGGCCTGTTCCTCACCTCGCAGATCGGGTTCGGCCTCTGGCTCGGGAACCATGAAGGCGCGCGCGGAAGCTGGAACGGGCAGTGGGAGCGGTTGCCGGCGATGGCCGACCTTCAGGCCCGCCACCCGGAGCTCGCGTCGCGGCCGGAGCCGGAGAAGTCCGCGATCTTCGTCCGCGCCGCCATCGACGTCATTCGTGGCCGCGGGCCGATCTCCCAGGCGCTCTTGATGGGGCGCAAGGCCCTGCTGTTCCTGTGGCCCTTCGAGAGCGTGCACGGTTTCCAGTGGTGGCTGGCCCTGGCCCTGGTGCCCGCGGGGGCGGGCCTCCTCGTCGCTTACCGCCGGGACGGCGGAGAAGTCACGGCCTTCCTCTACGCCTGGCTGGCCGCCGTCGTCCTGTCCACCGTCCTCTTCTTCCACGACGTCCGGCTGCGCTACTGCGGGGAGCCCGCCCTGGCCGCCTTCGCCGCCATCGGGGGCCGCTCGCTGGCCACGCGTGTCCGCGGGGGCCTTCCGGAGCGCGATGCTAGACTGCCGCGGGCCCGATGAGGATCGTGATGCCCATCGCGCAGTTCGACCTCGGGCACGGCGGGGCGGAGATCCAGACCCACCGACTGGCACGATCGCTGGTCCGGCGCGGTCATCGCGTGGAGATCCTGAGCACGCGCCCGCGGGGCACGCCGGCCGCGGACGCGCTCGAGGGCGTGGAGGTCCGACGCTTCTTCTCCTTCGGCAACGCGCGCGGGCTCTGGCGGGTGACCCCCTACACCTTCACCGGCCAGGTCGCCGCCTATCTCGTGGCGCGACGCCGGAGCCACGACCTCGTCCATGCGCAGCAGGCGTTCCATCCCGCCTGGGCCTCCGTGCTGGCGCGACGCCTGGGTGGCCGTCCCGTCGTCGTGACCGTCCATACCGCCGGCGACTTCGGCGACGTGCGGCAGATGCGCGAGGGGATGGCGACGTTGCCCGTCGGCAGCTCGCACATGCTGCGCGCGATCCTGGCCGGGGCGGACGCCCTCGTGGGCGTGAGCACGGCCGTGGTCGAAGACGTGCGCGCGGCCGCGGGCGGATCCCGTCCCGTCCTCCGCATCCCCAACGGAGTGGACGTACCGGTGGTGACGCCGCAGGCGCGCGCGGCCGCACGGGAGCGCCTCGGCCTGTCCGCTCATCCGCCGGTGGCCCTCTTCGTGGGACGGGCCAGCCCCCAGAAGGGAGTGGACATCCTCGTCGAGGCCTGGGGCACGGTCGTCGCGCGCGGCGTTCCCGGCCGGCTCGTCCTGCTCGGCGAGGGGCTGCCCGAGGACCCGGCGGTGGCCTCGGCCCGGGCGACGCTCGGCGACCGCCTCGTCGTTCCCGGGCGCGTGCTCGACGTCAGCAGCTACCTGCTCGCCTCCGACCTGTTCGTCCTGGCCTCGCGCGGCGAGGGGATGTCGCTCGCGCTGATGGAGGCGATGGCGCACGAGCTGCCCTGCATCGTCTCCGACCTGCCCGCGAACCGGGAGCTGGTGACCGACGGGGTCACCGGCATCACCGTTCCCGTCGGCGATCCGCGCGCGCTTGCCGCGGCCCTGGAGTCCGCGCTGGGCGGCCTCGAACGGCTGCGGCCGCTGGGCCACGCCGCGCGCGAGAAGATCCGGACCACCCTGAGCCTGGAGTCGGCGGTCGACCGGTACGAGGACCTCTACCGCCGCCTGGTCTCGAGCGCGGCGCCGGTGGAGATAGCCGACCGGGGATGAGACCACGCCTCGTCTACTACCTGGACCCGGCCGGTTACGGCGGCGCCGTCAAGTACGTCGAGCGACTCGTTCACAGCCTCGACCACGAGGAGTTCGACGTCCACGTGGTCTGTCCGACGGACGCCGAGATGGCGCCCTTCCT
>JBGPBV010000029.1:0-58159 GCA_041481445.1 Vicinamibacteria bacterium | reverse complement strand
GGAGCACGGCCGCGGGAACCGCCCAGCGCCGGACCAGCGCCCGCCCCTCCTCGCCCGAGCGCGGGAGCGTCCCGCGGTCGAGGAGCACCGCCACCGCCGCCGCGAGCACGCTCGCCAGGGCGAGGGTCTTGCGGCCGACCGCGGGCTCGAGGAAGCGCAGCCAGTACGCGTTGGTCAGGAGGGCGAGGACGGCGTGGAGGACCAGGAGCCAGGCGGCGACGCGACGCGCGGACGGCCGCCCCTCGCCCGGGTCAGAAGACATAGGCCAGCGCGAACCCCACCTGGGCCACCATCATCATCCGGTACATGTGCGTCCACGACGGGTGGTTCTCCGTGGTGGCCAGGTCCTCCGGCCGCCGGACGAGCAGGTAGACGGTGTAGATGCCGTAGAGGACGAGGGCGGGGCCGAGGATCATGAGGAGGACGGGATTGCCGGTGAGCACGCCGCGCCACACGCCGATCGGGATCAGCACGAAGGGCAGGACGAAGAAGGGCGCGATCATCCAGGCCGCCGCCTTCACGCCGTAGGCGATGGGCAGGGTGCGGCAGCCGCCCACCCGGTCGCCCTCGATGTCGGCGAAGTCCTTGGTGCTGGCCGCGCCCAGGAGGAAGAGGCCGAAGATGGAGCCGATGTACCACGGCTCGAGGCCGACGATCGTCTTCACCGTGGACCAGCCGGCCACCTTCAAGAGCACGCCGCGCGGGATCGCGATGGTGACGTTGGCCCAGATGCCTCGGCGCTTGGTCCACACCGGGGGGGCGGAATAGATCCAGCACAGGCCGGTGGTCACCACCACGATCCAGAAGCACTCGCGGTGCTCGCTCCCCGGGGGCGCGGCCAGCCAGGCCAGCACCCAGGCCACGGCGCAGGTGAGGACGGTGAAGGCCCAGGCCTCGCGCAGGCTCAGCGCGCCGCTCGGCAGCGGACGCGCGGGCTTGTTCACCCGGTCGATGTCGAGGTCGAAGATCTGGTTGACCGCGTTGTTGGCGGCGTTGAGGACGGCCGCCATCAAGGCGCCGTAGACGACGGGCAGGACCAGGCTCGCGGTGACGGGGAGCTTGTGATGCCCGGCGCCCCAGGCCGTGACCGCCCCGCTCACCACTCCCAGCGCGGGCGGGAGGAGCGTGAACGGCCGGGCCAGCCCCACGAAGGGGCGTGCGCTCACGCCGAGGCCCGCGCCATCAGGACGGCGAGCGCGGCGCCGATCGCCGTGTTGACCGCGTTGAGGAGGTCGTTGTCGAGCCAGCCCCTCCGCTCGGCCACCGTGCCCAGGACGCTCTCGGCCAGGCTGCCCAGCAACCCGGCCGCCGCCACCAGGGCGGCCACGCTGGCCCCGTAGAGCCCGCAGACGGCCCCCACGGAGCCGATCACGATCCCGCCGAGGAGCCCGGCGGCGGTGCCCTCCAGGCTGATCGCGCCTTCCGTCCCCGGCGGCACCGTGCGCAGCGTCGTGATCAGGAACGTGCGCCGCCCGAAGGCCTTCCCGATCTCGGACGAGCAGGTGTCGGCGCCCGCGGTCGCCACCGCGGCCGCGTAGGCCAGGGCGAGCAGCGCGCGCTCGTCGGGGGCGGCGAGCCCGGCCAGCAGGGCCAGGGCCGCCGGCACGCCGCCGTTGGCCCAGGCGTTGCGCCATCCACGCGCGCCACCCTTGTCCTGCGCGATCCCGCGCTCCGCCTTCTTGCCATAGCCGGTCCTGGTGGCCACCGTCCCCACGACGAAGAACACGATCATGACCGCGAGGCCGGCCAGCCCGAGGCCGGCGGTGATGAGCGTGCCGATCACGACGGCGGAGAGGGCGCCCGCGACGTCGATCGATCGGGCCAGCCAGGCCACGGTGGCGATGGCCGCGTTGACGGCGAGGCCGAGGGCCAGGCGACGCGGCAGGCCGGGGTCGCCGAAGAGGATCGTGGGGTCGGCCCGCGAGAGGAGCATCACCGCGATCCCGCCCACCAGCGGCACCGTGAGGTTGTCGTCGAGCGTCGTGGGGACCGACTCCACCGCCGCGCAGAGCAGGGTCAGGGGGACGACGACGGTGAGGATCCAGGGCGACAGGGCCGCCCGCAGCGGCATGGCGAGCGTCCACACGGCGAGAAGGGCCGCCGCCGCTCCGCCGAAGACGACGAAGGCGACGAGCCCCGCCCAGCGCTTGCGCGCGTTCCAGGGCAGCGGCGGGCCTCCCACCGCCTGCCCGACCAGGGAGGCCATGCCGTCTCCCACCGCGAGCAGGCCCCACACCGCGGCCACCATCCACTTGTCCTCGCGCAGGGCCAGGAGGAGCGCGAGCACGCTGAGGGGGTAGAGCAGGATGCCGATCGGATAGCCGGCCCCGTGATCGGCCTCGCGCCAGAACCGCCGGCCGCCCACGCGCGGCAGCACCTGCCAGTTGAAGAGGAAGGCGGCCACGGCCAGGCCGGCCGCTTCCGGCCAGGTCAGGTAGCGCAGGAGCAGCGCGAACGCCCCCACTCCCATGTGGACCACCTTCCGCCCGATCTCGCCGGAGGAGAGGGGCATCGGATCAGGCCGCCGCCCCGGACCGGAGCCACTCCAACGTCCGCCGCAGCCCTTCCCGCAGGGGCGTCACGTGGTAGCCGAGCTCGCGCTCCGCCTTCGCGCTCGTGTAGGCCCAGTGCTCGCGGAACACCCCCACGACCTCGTGGGTGAGCAGCGGGGGCAGGCCGGTCAGCTCCGCCCAGGCATGGAGCAGCCAGCCCAGGGAGGAGGCGGCGGCGTACGGGATGTGGCGGCGCGGCGCGGCCACACCTCCCACCTCGGAGAGGAGGCGGAAGAAGTCGTTCATCCCGACGTTCTCGCCGGCCAGCAGGTAGCGCTCGCCCGCGCGCCCGCGCTCCAGCGCATCGACGTGCCCGGCGGCGACGTCCTCGACGTAGGCGTACGACCACAGGCGGTCGCCCGGTCCGATCACGCCCGGCAGGGCCCCGCGCAGGTGGTCGGCAATCATGTTCACGACGATGTTCCCGGCCGTGCGGTCGCCCGGTCCGTAGACCACTCCCGGGTAGAGGAGGACGACGTCCCGCCCGGCCGCCGCCGCCGCCCGCGCGACGACGTCCGCCTGCGCCTTCGTGCGCTCGTAGTCGTTCCGGAACGAGTGGCCGGGATGGAGCCGCGACTCGTCGGCGGGCTCCTTTCCCGTGGGACCGATGGCCATGAACGACGAGGTGTAGACCAGGCGCGCGCCCGCGGCCTGGGCGGCGGCGAGGGCGGCCCGCAGGCCGTCCACGTTCACGCGCTCGAAGTCCCCACGGTCGGGCACCCACATCTTGACCAGGGCCGCCATGTGCAGGACGGCCTGGCAGCCCAGGGCGGCGCGGCTCAGGGCGGCGGCGTCGCAGACGTCCCCGCGCACGACTTCGGCGGGGGCGAGGCCCGAGAGGTTGCTCCCCTCCCGCGCGAGCAGCCGCACCTCGTGTCCACGGGCGGCCAGCGCGCGGGCCACGTTCTTGCCCAGGAAGCCGGTCCCGCCCGTCAGCAGCACCTTCATCAGGCCGGGCGGTGCGCGGCGATGCGGGCGCGCCAGTCCTCGAGGAGGTCACGCAAGGTGCGGTCGAGGTCGATGCGGGGCTCCCATCCGGTGGCGGCGCGGAGGCGCGAGGGATCGCCGACCAGGACCGGGATGTCGGATGGCCGGAAGCGGGCGGGGTCCTGGCGGACGTCCACCTCCACCCCGGCCAGCGCGATCAGCCGCGCCAGCAGGTCGGCCAGCCGCACGCCGCGGCCGCTGCACACGTTGTAGACCGTCTCCGTGCGCGGCACCACGCCCCCCGGGGCGCGCTCGAGCAGCGCCCAATAGGCGCGCGCGACGTCGCGCACGTCGGTGAAGTCGCGCACCGCCTCGAGGTTGCCCACGGAGAGCACGGGCGGGCGGTGCCCAGCCTCCACCTCCACGATCTGGCGCGCGAACGAGCTCTCCGCGAAGGCCTCGCCGCGGCCGGGCCCGGTGTGCGGGAAGGTCCGCGTGCGGACGACGGTGGGACCCCCCGGGGCCGCGTACTCGAGGGCGAGCAGGCCCTGCGCGACCTTGCTGACGGCGTAGGGCGAGAGCGGCCGCAGCGGGGCGTCCTCGCGGACCGGCCCCGAGGCGCCGTCCACGATCCCGTACTCCTCCGCGCTGCCGACCACGAGCACGCGCGGACGGAGGCCCTCCGCCCGCACGGCGTCCATGAGGTGGACGAGGCCCATCACGTTCGTGCGGAGGGTGGCGCCGGGATCGATCCAGGAATGGTGGACGCTCGATTGCCCGGCCAGGTGGACGATGCGGTCGGGTCGGGCCGCTGCCACCGCTCCCGCCACCGCGGGGGCGTCGTCGAGGTCGGCCTCCAGGACGGTGGCGTTCCCGGCCCGCGGCACGGGCGCGCCGCCGCGCGGGCGGACGAGCGCGAAGACCTCGACCTCCGGATGCTCCGCGCGCACCTGGTCCAGGACGTGCCCGCCCACGAACCCGTGGGCGCCCGTGACCAGGAGCCTCACCGGCGCGCCCGCACCGTCGTCATCGTCCGGAGAGGAAGCTGCGGTTGCTGGCGATCGCGTCCTGGCCCAGGAAGCTGCCCATGTAGCCTATGTTGGCCAGATCGACGGCGAAGCGGAACTGGCGGTCCTTGAAGTTGTAGTCGGACTGGACCATCTCGACCATGAACCCGCAGCACTGGACCTGGTAGCGGAGGCGGGCGGTGGCCTGCACCATGTTCTTCTGGATGACGTCGTAGTCGGCCGATCCGGACGCGGTGAGCGCATGCGGGAGGATCTGCAAGCGGACGGAGCCGCGCAGGGTGTTCCGCGGCGTGCCGGGATCGCCGATCAGGGTCCGGAACGTGCCGCGGTACCAGCGCGCGTCGAGGCCCAGCCGGTCGTAGTTCAGGGTGGTGGACAGGCTCAGGCTGCGCAGCTCCTTGAAGTTCACGTCGTACTCGAGGTCGAAGTTGGTGGAGATGCGGGGGGTGGGCCGGATGCGCAGCCGCGACTGGAGCGGCGAGAGATGGGCGGGCTCTCCCCCCGGCCCGAACACGGCCGAGGAGTAGTTGGGGTCGAACTGGTTCTGGTTCTGCGCGATGTCCACGTAGTAGGTCTGGTTGACCTGCCAGTTGATGAACTCGTAGGGCTCGAGCTTGCCCGAGCGGCCCGGCCGCTTGACATAGAGCTGCTGGATGATGCCGTAGCGGATCTCGTTCGTGCCCGGGAAGAAGTCCAGGTAGTCGAAGCGCGGGATCGAGTCGAACTCCTCGAACTTCGAGCGGTAGGTGTAGTTCACCTGGGGCGCGATGACGTGCTTGAAGCGCTCGGAGTAGAAATTGCCCGGGGTGTTGAAGACGCGGGAGAAGCTCGGTCCCCGCAGCTCCACGTTCCCTTCCCAGTACTTGCGCTCGATGGGGGTCGTGGTGTCGAGCTCGCCGCTGTCGGGGTTGACCTCGGCGCCGTAGTGCGTGTAGCGGGCCTGGAGCTGGGGCGTGATCTGGATGAAGGAGCGCGAGAAGGGCCGGGACAGGCGCGGGTTGATGTCGAAGCGGCTGTACTTGTCGACGTGGTCCTGGTTCCCGATCTGGAGGCCCTCCGCGCGCCCCTCGAACCCGAACACGAGGCCCGAGCGTCGGATCTTGCGCGGCGACTGGCTCAGCATCAGCAGGGGCAGGTTCCGCCGGCGGTCGAAGGTGTGCGGGTCGAGGGTGGTGGGGTCGTAGAAGTAGGTGTCGGTGGAGTTGGCCTGGAGCTGGGCGAGCACGGGGCCGAAGCCGCGCTGCACCGCCGCCGTCCAGTACCGGCTGCGGCGCGAGGCCAGGTCGAGGTTCTCCTGGAACTGCTCCTGGAACTGGACGGTGCTCGACTCCTCCACGCGCAGGCTCGCCCGCACCTTGCCCGGCAGCTGCTGGGTGGCGTCCCAGTTGAAGTCGTGCTCCCACTGCCCGTCGATGCGGTGGAAGAGGAAGGTGCGGAAGGTGCCGCGGGAGGGCGACGGGAGCCGGTAGCGGAGCTCGTGCCCGTAGCCCCAGCCGTACTTCGAGTAGTGGTCGAGGTAGAAGGTCTGGTCGTAGCTGCGGCCCATGGCCCAGAAGAACCCGCCCCCGATGTCGAAGCCGCGAGCGTCCGAGTTGCCGTAGTGCGGCAGCAGGAACCCCGTCGAGCGCTGGTCCTCCTGGATGGGGTAGATGAAATAGGGGACGTAGAAGGCGGGCACGTCCTTGACCCTGAAGACGACGTTCCTGGCCTTCACCTTGTCGTCGACGTGGATGGTGGCGGAGCTGGCGCTGAAGCTCCAGCGGGGGCTGGGCTGCATGCAGGACGTGAACTTGCCGTCCTCGATGCGGTAGAGGGCCGGGCCCAGGCGCTCGATGCGCTTGCCCTCCACCATCACGCCCGGCGAGACGTAGCCGAAGGCGTTCTCGAAGGTCCCGCGGCTGCTGTCGAGCTCCATGTCGAGCTTCTCGCCCGAGAGCCGCTCCTCGCCGCGGATGAACAGCACGTTCCCTTCCGCGACCAGGCGGCGGGCGGTCTGGCCGTCCGGCCGCTGCATCTCGTAGAGGTCGAGCTTGTCCGTCTGGATGCGGGTGTCGCCGAAGACGAGGTCCACGAACCCGCGGAACTGCGAATGGCCGTCCCCGAAGCGCTCGAACTGGCCCGCGCTCACGCAGGCGCTGGCGTCGGGGCTGCAATCGCCGGTGGGAGAGGGGGCGGGCTGGGGGCCCGGAGACCCGGAGGCCGCGGGGGCCGGGCTCGCGTGCGCGCCGGGCGACGGGGACGCTCCCGGGGAAGGGCTGGCCTCGCCGGGCGAGGGCGAGGCCTCGTCCCCGGGCGAAGGGCTGGCCTCAGGGTTGCCGCGGCGCTTGTGACCCTTGTGCCCGCCGCCGGCCGCGGGGGCCTGCGCCCCGGCGTGCGAGGCCCCGATGGCGAGGGCGAGGCCCAGGGCGACGAGGACGGCGGCGCGTCTAGACCACATCCGCCGCCATTCCCATCACGTGGAAGCCGCCGTCGACGTGCAGGACCTCGCCCGTGATCCCGCGCGAGAGCCGGGAGACGAGGAACAGGGCGGCGTCTCCCACCTCCTCCTGCTCCGTGTTCTTCCGAAGGGGGGCGTGCGCGCGATGGTACTCGAGCATCTTCGAGATCCCGTGCACGCCGGAGGCGGCGATGGTCTTGATCGGGCCTGCGGAGATCGCGTTGACCCGGATGCCCCGGGGACCGAGGTCGGCGGCCAGGTAGCGCACGGAGGCCTCCAGCGCGGCCTTGGCCACCCCCATGACGTTGTAGTGCGGCACCACGCGCTCCCCGCCCAGGTAGGTGAGGGTGACCACGCTCCCGCCGCGGCCCTCCATCAGGGGCGCGGTCCGCCGCACGAGGGCGGTGAGCGAGTACGAGGAGATGTCCTGGGCCACGCGGTAGCCCTCGCGCGAGGTGTTCATGAACTCGCCGTCCAGCTCCTCCCGCAGGGCATAGGCCACTGCGTGCACCACGAAATCGAGGCCTCCGAGCTCCGCCTTGACCGACGCCGCCAGCGCCTCCAGGTCCTCGTCCCGGGTCACGTCGCAGGGCAGGATCACCGGGCGATCGAGGCCCCCGGCCAGCTCGCGGACATTCTCTTCGAGGCGGTCGCCCTGATAGGTCACAGCCAGGCGGGCTCCCTCCCGGGCGACCGACTGGGCGATGCCCCAGGCCAGCGAGCGCTTGTTGGCGATGCCGAGGATGAGCCCGGTCTTGCCTTCGAGGAGCATCCACGTCCCTCCGAAAAACCCGATGTTATCCCAGGGGAGGTCCCCGGGCGGTAATGTCGGCGAAGGGCGGGCGATGGACGCCGCGGCGCTCAGGCCGCGGTCAGGTCGTCGACGGAGTGCCCGCGGAGCGCGAGCAGGCGGCGGACGACCTCGCCCACCACGTTGTTGGGGGTGGAGGCGCCCGCGGTCAGGCCGAGGCGGACGGGACCGGCGGGAAGCCAGTCCGTGGTCGCCGTCTCGTCGTGGCCGCCCACCGGGCGATGGCGCAGGGTCGCCCCCATGCAGTCGGCTCCGTCGATGTGGTACGTGGGCAGGCGCCCCGCGCAGATCCGGGCCAGGGCCTGCGTGTTGCTGCTGTTGTAGCCGCCGATCACCACCATGAGGTCGAGGCCGCCGTCGTCCAGCATCCGGAGGACGGCATCCTGGCGGTCCTGGGTGGCGGAGCAGATCGTGTCCATGGCCCGGAAGCGCCGACCCGCCTCCGCCTCGCCGTGGCGGTCCACCATCGCCCGCCGCAGCATCTCCTGGATCTCGAGGCTCTCGCTCATCAGCATCGTGGTCTGGTTGGCCAGGCCGATGCGGGCCAGGTCGCGCTCGGGGTCGAAGCCGGGGCTGGCCGCGTGGGAGAAACGCTCGCGGATCTCCGGGGCACCCTTCTCGCCGCGGATGAACGCGCAGACGGCGGAGGCCTCCTCGCGGTCACGCACGCACAGGTAGTGGCCGCCCTCGTGGGTCAGGGCCTGGGAGGCGGTGGCCTTGGTCTCCTCGTGGTAGTGCTTGCCGTGGATGACCGCCGTGAACCCGTCGCTCGCGTACTTGTGGACGTTCTTCCAGACGTTGAGGACGCTGCCGCACGTCGTATCCACCAGCACGCAGCCCCGGTTCCGCAGCTCGGCCATCTCGCCCACCGTCACCCCGAAGGCGGGCAGGATGACGACGTCACCCGATCCCACCTCCCGATAGCGCGCGGCGGCGTCGCTCTTCTCGGCGAGGATCCGGATCCCCATCCCCTCGATGCGCCGGTTCACGTCCGGGTTGTGGATGATCTCGCCGGAGAGGAAGATCCGGCGGTCGGGGAACTGCTGCCGGGTCTCGTAGGCGTACTCCACCGCGCGGTCGACGCCGTAGCAGAACCCGAACTCGCGAGCCAGCTTCAGGACGAGGTCGCCCGCCCGCGCGGAGTGACCCAGGCCACGCAGGCGGTCCACGACCCCGCTTGCGTAACTCTCTGACAGCACTGGGCCGACGGCCTTCTTCAAGCCGAAGCCCTTCTGGAAGTAGGTCTGGCTCACTCCAAGAGGATACGCGACCGCGTTTGACGGAGGAAGCGGCCCAGCGTACGCTTTTTCCATCGCCTCCCGCGGCCCCCACTGCGGTGACGGTGAATGAGGCGGGGCGTTCGCCAGGGCGCCAGCGTCGGGTGTGAGGGCGGCATGTTTGAAAGAGCTTCGGTCAGGGTCAACCCCCGAACCCCCGTGCGCGTCGAGATCGGCAAGCCGGGCCAGCCGGCGTCGCTCGGGGTGGTGGCCAACATCTCGGATCACGGCGCCTGCGTCGTGACCGACGGCCGGTTCCCCATCGGGGAGAGCCTGGTCCTGCAACTCGTCTTCTCGCCCGACACCCAGCCCTTCCAGGCCGCCGGACGCGTGGTGTGGATGCGGTCGTCGGGCGACTCGGCGGGGGCCCAGCGGTACGGCCTGCAGTGGGCGCACCGCACGGGGCCGCAGCACGCCCGGCTGCGCGAGCTGATCGGCGAGAAGATCTAGATCCCTTTCAGCGACCGCCGCAGCCCGCCGAGCGTGGACGGCCGCGACGGCCGTTGCTCCGCCGCCCGCTCGGCCGCGTCGCTCGTGGGGACGAACACGCACATCTCCAGCAGGCGCGACCGCAGCCGCCGGCCCACGCGCTCGACCAGGAACTCCTGGCGGCGCCGTGCGTCCGCGTCCCGCGCGACCTCGGGGTCCACGTCCTCGTAGGCGGTCGTGACCAGCGTGGGCCGCCGGGCGAGATAGCGGGTGTTGACGATCGTGAACAGCGTGTCCCCGGCCCAGTCCGTCATCCGCCGGGAGGCGAGGTCGTCCAGGACGAGGAGGTCGGCGGCGAGGACGGCTTCCAGGACCTGCGACTGGCTGGTCCGGGACCTCCGGTCGTAGGAGCGCGCGATCTCGTCCAGGAGGAGGCCGAACGCGCAGAAGCGGCCGCGCACGCCGTGGTTCGAGGCGAGCTCGGCCAGGATCGCCACCGCCAGGTGGGTCTTGCCCGTCCCGTGCGTGCCCCAGAAGAGCAGGCCCAGACCGTCCGCGGCCAGGCCGGGGGTGAACCGCTCGCAATAGGCCAGGGCGCGGCCGTAGGCGGCGCGGAGGGCGGGCGTGCGCGGGACGAAGTTGCCGAGCGTGCACTCGCGATGGCGGGCGGGGACGCCGAGCCCGTGAAGAGGATCGCGGTCCGGATCGGCGGCCGGACGCGCTCCTCCACGGGGGCAATCGCAGCGCCGCGCGTACTCGCGGTCGCCGGCCACCACGTGAACGAACCCCGTCCCCCGGCAGCGCGGGCACTCGCGGCCGCTCCCGCCCTCGCTCACAGGAGCAGCCGCTGGTTCGAGGCCTGGAGCGCGACCTGCCGCCGGTCGCGGCCCTCCACCCGGATCACCGCGCAGGACTCGAGCAGCCGCGAGCGCAGCCGGTGGCCGATGCGGTCGACGAGGTATTCCGCGCGCACGGTCGCGCCCGCGTCCTGGAGCTCGCGCGCGCTGGCCTCCCGGTCCGGATAGTTGGTGGTGATGATGGTCGGACGCCGGGCCAGGTAGCGCCGGTTGAGGATGAAGAAGAGCGTGTCGTTCATCCAGTCCGTCATCTTCCAGGCGCCGAGGTCGTCGAGGAGGAGGACCTCGAGCTCGATGATGGGCTCGAGCAGCTCGTACTCGGTGATGGCGGTGGCGGGGTTGTACGAGTTGCGGATCTCACGCATGAGCTCGTGGTAGTCCCAGAACTGCCCGCGGGCGCCGTAGCGCTCGGCCAGCTCGCGCAGGACGGCCACCGCGAGGTGGGTCTTGCCGGTGCCGTTGCCGCCGGTGAAGAGCAGGCCCACCCCGGTGTCGTTGGGGTGCACCGACCCCCGCTCCAGGTACGTGCTGCAGTACTTCATGACGCGGGCGAGGGCGTCGCGCTGCGGGATCCCCTCCTCGATCTCGAAGGTCGCGAACGTGCAGTGCTCGTAGCGCGGGGGGATGCGCAGCGACTGGACCAGGCGCTCGGCGGCGTCGGGCCCGGCGGTGGCCTGGCACGCGCAGCGGCGCGCGACCTCCACCTCCGTGCCGTCGGGCCCGGGGGCGACGACGATCTCGAACCCCGTCCCCCGGCAGCGCTCGCACTCGGGCATGAGGAGACGTTACTCCTGGGCGAGGTACTCGTCGAGGCCGGCGCGCAGCGGACGGAACGGGAACCCGAAGTACTCGAAGGCGGGACGCGTGTCGATCTCCACCGTCTGCGTGATGAAGTCGACGGCCCCCGGGGAGAGGATGGGCCTGGGGAAGAGGGCCATCGGAGCCACCAGCAGCTTCATCAGCCGGGGCGCATGGTGCAGGAGCGGACGGCGCCGTCCCAGCACCTCCTGGACGGTGCGGATCACGTCGTCCATGGTCAGCCGCTGCGGCCCCCCGATCTCCAGCACCGTGGCCCGCGCGTCCTCGCGGCGCACGAGGTCGGCCAGGGCATGGGCCACGTCCTTCACGTAGGCCGGGTAGACGGGCGTGCGCCCGTCGCCGATCACCGGGATCACCGGGAGGTGCCGGCAGAACCAGACGAACCGGTTCATGCTGTGGTCGCCCGGCCCGTAGATCCAGGACGGGCGCAGGATGCCGTACTCCATCCCGCTCTCGCGGATGGCCTTCTCCGCGAGGTCCTTGGCCTTGAACCAGGGCGCGGCCAGCCCGCGTCCCGCGCCCGCGCCGGAGAGGTAGACGAAGCGGCGCACGCCGAGCTTCCGGGCCACGCCGACCGCCGCCTCCGTGCCGCGCCCGTCCACCTCCATGTAGGTCCGGCCCTTCGAGGGGTCTTCCACCGGATGGTTCGGGAACTGGATGGCGTGCACCACGGTGTCGGCGCCGGTGAAGGCCTTGCCGAGCGAAACCGGGTCGCCGGCGAAGGCCTGGATCTTGCGCACCCGGCCCTCCCAGGGGTCGGGACGCTCGGGGTGGCGCGTGGTCACGGCCACCTCGACCCCGCCCTCGGCGAGGAGCCGCGACACCACTTCCCGTCCGATGAAGCCGGTGCCGCCGGTGACCACCACGCGCATCGACCCTCCTCCACACGGCGCCGAACGGACGCGCGCTCATTCTGCCCTATCCTTGTGGCGTGATGCGCAGGGCGGCGGCGGAATGCGCGTGAGAGCGGCGTGACGCGCCGGGCCCTGGTGGTCGAGGACGACGCCGACATCGTCGAGCTCGTGTCCGTGTACCTGGCCAAGGACGGCTGGGAGGTCGAGGCCATCGCGGACGGCCGGCGCGCGGTGGAGAAGGTGCGCCGGGGGGCGTACCAGCTCGTGATCCTGGACATCCAGCTCCCCGGACTCGACGGCCTCTCCGTGTGCGCGGAGCTGCGGCGCGACCGCGCCAGCGCGTCGGTGCCGGTGGTGATGCTCACCGCGCGCGGCGACGAGGCCGACCGCGTGGTCGGCCTGGAGATGGGCGCCGACGACTACATGGTGAAGCCGTTCAGCCCCAAGGAGCTCCTGGCCCGCGTGCGCGCCCTGCTGCGCCGCATCGACCGCAAGGACGAGGCGGAGGCGATCACCACCGTGGGCACGCTCGAAGTGGACCGCGGGCGGCACGTGGTGCGCTGCGCGGGAAGGCCCGTGCACCTCACGGCCAAGGAGTTCGCCCTGCTCGCCGCCCTGGTCGACGCCCGCGGGCGCGTCCTCTCGCGCCAGGCCCTCCTCCAGGACGTATGGGGATACGCCTACACGGAGGGCACGCGGACGGTGGACGTGCACGTGCGCCGGCTGCGCGAGAAGATGCCGGCCTTCGCGGCCTCGATCGTGACCGTGAAGTCGCTCGGCTACCGGATCCCGCGGGACGCGGAATGACCCGCTTCCGCCTGCGCGACCGCATCGCGGTGGGGGCGGTGGTCGCCTCCGCCGCCGCCCTCGTGGCCGTGCTCCTCCTGGTGGGGCCCGGGCTGCGCCGCCGCTCGCTCGGCCACACGCGCGACACCCTTCTCGCGGAGGCGCGCCTCATGGCGCGGGTGGTGGAGCGGCCCCTGGCCGAGGGCGCCTCCTCCACCGAGATCGACGCCCTGGTGGACAGCGCGGCGGGCGAGGTGCGGGCCCGCGTGACCATCATCGCTCCCGACGGGCGCGTCCTCGCCGATTCGTCGCTGTCGGGGCCGGAGCTGGCCGCGGTCGAGAACCACGCCGGGCGGCCGGAGGTGGTCCAGGCCCTGCGCGGCGACACCGGCTCCGCGGTGCGCCACAGCGCCACCGTGGACGTGGACCTGCTCTACGCGGCGGTGCCCATCCGGCACGACGGACGCATCATCGGCATCGCCCGCGTGGCCTTCCCCCTGTTCGGGGTCGAGGAGCAGGCCCAGGAGGTCGCGCGCTCGGTGGCGGTGGCCCTGGGCATCGCCTTCCTGGTCGCGGTGGCCCTGGCCGTGGCCCTCTCCGCTCCCCTGGCCGGCCCCTTGCGCGAGATGATGGACTCCGCGCGCCGCTTCGCCGCCGGCGACCTGGCCGCGCGCACGCGCCTGAGCCGCGGGGACGAGATCGGCGAGCTGGCGCGCATCCTCGACCGCTCGGCCGACCTGCTGCAGTCCCGGCTCAACGAGCTGGCCGGCGAGCGCGCGCGCACGGAGACGATCCTCTCCGCCATCGACGGCGGCCTGCTGGCGGTGGACCACCGCGGCACCGTCATCCTCGCCAACGACAGCCTGCGCCGCAGCCTCGACCTGCCCGACCCCCTCGGGCGCCACTACGTCGAGGTGATCCGGCATCCCGAGGTCGGGCGCGCCCTGGAGGGCGTGCTGCGCACCGGCCTCGCGCAGGCGGCGGAGATCCGCGTCCATCACCTGCGGCGCGCCTACGCGCTCCATGCCGGCCCCTTCCCGGGCCAGGAGGGCATGCCGCACGGGGCGGTGCTCACCTTCCTCGACGTCACCGAGCGGCGGCGGGTGGACGAGGTGCGCCGCGACTTCGTGGCCAACGCCTCCCACGAGCTGCGCACGCCCCTCACCTCCATCCGCGGGTTCGTGGAGGCGCTGGAGGACGGCGGCCTCGAGGACTCCTCCATCGCGCGCCGGTTCCTCGAGAAGATCCGCATCCACGCCGACCGCATGGCCGCGCTCGTCTCCGACCTGCTCGACCTGTCGCGCCTGGAGGCGGGCGAGCGGCCGCCGCACTGGGAGCAGGTCGCCCCCGGGGAGGTCGTGGACGACGTGGTCGCCGGCCTGGCCACGCTGGCCGCCGCCCGGCGGATCGAGGTCACGGCCGACGTCCAGGCGCCGCCCTTCGAGACCGATCCCGACCGGCTGCGGGGCGTGCTCGAGAACCTCGTCGAGAACGCGCTCAAGTACACCACGGAGGGAGGACACGTGGCGGTCTCCGCGCGCGCGGTGGACGGCACGGCGGTCTTCGAGGTCACGGACGACGGCCCCGGCATCGGGGCCGAGCACCTGCCGCGGATCTTCGAGCGCTTCTATCGCGTGGACAAGGCGCGCAGCCGCGAGATGGGGGGCACGGGCCTCGGCCTCTCCATCGTCAAGCACCTCTGCGAGAGCCTGGGGGGCGCCGTCTCCGTCGCCAGCGAGCCGGGGCGCGGCAGCCGGTTCACGGTCAAGCTGCCGATGATGCGGCGAGACATGGGGGTTCGATCGGCGTAGCGCCCGGCGCCGGCCGTTGGCGGTAGAATCCCGCCGTGGCCCCCTGGCTGCGCCGCTGGTCGTGCGCCGTCCTGATGCCCGCCCTGGCCGGTCTCCACCTCGTGGCCCTCATGGGCCCGGCCGGCCACGCGTGCTCCGACCACATCTGCCAGTGCCTCCGCCGCGCCCCGGCCGCGCCCGCATCTCCTTCGATGGACTGCCATCTGGCCTCCGCGTCGTCCGCGCCTCCGGATTGCCAGCTCCGCGCGGCCTGCCGGCACAAGCTGCCCCTGCTCGAGCCGACCCGGCCCTGCCTCGCGCCCGATGAGGCCCCGCGCGCGATGGCCACGGGCGTCGAGCCGTTGGAGCGGGCGCCCGCTCGCGGCCCGCTGGCGGGCATTCTCCGCATCGACCTGCCGCCCCCGAAGCACCTCTAGCCTTCCCCGTTCCCCTCACTGGACCCGCCTCGCGGCGGGGTCCGCAACCGATCGGGTGTGTCCATCCGTCCGAGGTGCCTTGTGGCCAGACTTCGCCTTCCCGTCGTCGTGTCTTGCGCGGTCGTCCTCGCGCTGGCCGTTCCCGACGCCGCGCACGCCACCTGCGGTTCGACGGCGTGTTTCCTCTCGACCTTGACCCAGGACGGTCCCCTGCCGAGGCACGGCTTCCGTATGGACCTGTCGTACCGCTACGTCGACCAGAGCCGCAAGCGTGAGGGGTCGTCGTCCACGGACGAGGTCCTGACCCCCGGGGTCGACTTCGCGAACCAGGAGCTGGAGCCGGACCATCATCGGGAGATCAAGACCGGGTTCCACGTCGTCGAGGCCGACCTGAGCTTCGGCCTGACCAGCCGCCTGAGCCTGCTGGCCAGCGTGCCCCTCGTGGCCGCGAAGCACCACGAGCACGTGGTCATCGAGGACGGGGAGGAGCATTTCAGCGACGGGGACGGCACCACCGGCTTCGGGGACGTCCAGGTGGGCGCGCGGTATTCCATCCTGGCCTCGCCCCGCGATCTGCTCGTGCCGTACGTGGCGGTGAAGCTGCCCACGGGCGCCCACGAGCGCCTCGACAGCGAGGGCGAGATCACGGAGCCGAGCCTCCAGCCGGGGACAGGCACCACCGACCTGATCGGAGGGTTCACGTACTCGCACCAGATCACGATGGGACGGACCGAGATCTTCCTCACCGGCGGCTACCGGCACAACGGCACGAGCAACCTGGAATACCGGATGGGCGACGAGGGCCTGGCCTCGGCCGGCCTCACGCAGACCTTCGGCGGCTCCTGGACGGCCAACCTGCAAGTCAACCTGCGGCACGGGGGGCGGGACCGTTACCTCGGTGAGGACGTCCCGTCGACGGGGTCCACGCTGGTCAACGTGACGCCCGGCCTGACGTATCGGGCCTCGCCCCGGATGAGCCTGTACGTCTTCGCGGGATTACCCTTGCACCAGCACGTGAACGAGGCGCAGCTCACGCCCAGGGTCGGCATCGTGGCCGGGTTCTCCCGGCAGTTCTGAGAGAGCACGTCACCACGCTCGACCCGGCCCGCGCGCCTCGCTTTGACCCGGGTCGCCGATGGCGCTACCGTCGTTGGCACGGGACGACGAGTGGCGTGACGTCGGAGGGTGGAGAATGACACGTGGAGCCGCCGCACGGTCGATGGTCACCGGCGCCTTCACGCTCCTCCTCGCCGCGACGACGGCGCTGGCGCAGCCGCCCGCCAAGGTCATCTTCGCCGACGGCTTCGAGTCGGGCGACCTCAGCCGCTGGTCGGCGTCCTCCACCGACAACGGCGACCTGAGCGTCTCTCCGGCCGCCAGCATGGCGTCCACCACCCAGGGCCTGCAGGGGGTCGTGAACGACACCGCCGCGCTCTACGTCGAGGACGACTCTCCGAACGACGACAGCCATTACCGGGCGAGCTTCTACTTCGATCCGGACGGGTTCGACCCCGGCGAAGCCCAGTCGCACTTCCGGACGCGCATCTTCATCGCCTTCCAGGAGGCCCCCACGCGGCGCCTGGCCGCCGTCGTCCTCAAACGTCAGGGCAGCGTCTTCAGCGTCATGGGCCGCGCGCGGCTCGATGACGACACCCAGGCCGACACCGGCTTCTTCACGCTGACCGACGCCGCGCACCGCATCGGCATCGACCTGCATCGTGCGAGCGGGCCCGGCACCGGCGATGGCGCGTTCCAGCTCCGGATCGACGATGCCGTGGTGTCCACGTTGCCGAACCTGGGCAACAGCCTCAGCGGGGTCGATTTCACGCGCCTGGGGGCCCTGAGCGTCAAGAGTGGCGCCGCGGGCACGGTCTATGGAGACGAGTTCGAGGCGCGGCGTGACGAGGCCCCGACGGCGACGATCAACCATCCGTTGGACGGTGAGATGCGGACGGCCGGCGTCCCGATTCCCTTCGTCGGCAGCTCCTCCGATCCGGAGGACGGCACGCTGTCCGGAGCCGCCCTGAGCTGGACGAGCGATCCCGGCGGCCCCCTCGGCACGGGCACGAGCTTCAGCTCCGCCCTCTCGGCCGGCACCTACGTCATCACCTTGACGGCTACGGATTCCGACGGCAACCAGACGGCCAGCCGGATCACGCTCTTTGTGACGCCGTAGGGCCGCCCACGAGGCATTGAGCACGCCCGACCCGCTCGCGTTCGTCCGCCGCCAGGGCATCGTGCTGCAGGCGGCGCGGGGACCTGTACCCAGCCTGGCCGAGCTCATCGCCGGTGAGCCCATCCGTGGGAGCTGGTGGGGCCACCCCCGAGGTCGCGAGATCTTCCAGGCCGCCGGGCGCGTGATCGACAGCGGCGAGGTCCTGGTCTGCCGGCTGGCCGGGGGGAAGATCACCTACGTCCATCGGCGCTTGTGGCCGGCGCTGGTGCGGCTGGCCGCGCGGCTCCCCAGGGACGGGATCGCGCAGGTGGCCGAGGAGCACACCGCCTCCGGCGCCCACCGCCGGGTGGCGACGCCGTTCCCGCGATGGGTCCCGGCCGACGTCGCGGCGGAGGCGGCCTCCCTGTCGGAGGCGGAGGCCGAGGAGCAGCTCTCCGCCTGGCCGTGGCTGCTCGCGGGGCCGGCGGCCAAGACGCGCCGCCCACGGGCGCCGGGCAAGGGCCATGCGCGCAAGCCGCGCTGATCCGGCAGGATCGCTCACGCCCGCGCCGTCGTTCCGGAACGAGATTGTTTACACCTAAAGCATCTTGCGGGGGCGCCCATCGGATCGACTCAAATGCTTTCTTCGGCTCGCCAACCCGTCCTGGAACGGGTAAATCGAGTAAATGTCAGACTAGCCCAAGTCGGATCGGCCTGGGCCCGCATTCAAGGACAGTCCCGCGGCGGAATGCTCCAGATCTCGACTTCCTGACGACAGTCGTCCGGCAAGTCGGCCAGACCGGCGATACGTTTCAGGGTGTCCCAGACGTGATACGCCCTCTGCACCTCGGCGGCCGCGGGCGGCTCGCGTTTGGAATAGACCAGAAGCGTGGTCTGCACCGTTCGTCCTTGATATGAGATCGCGAGGCTGCAGGTCTTGCCCTCCATGGGCATCTCCCTGCCGCTCAATGCACGGGAGGTCCGGCCCGGCCTTCCCGGTGCACGTGCGCGTAGATCTCGATCGCGCGCTGCATGCTGGCCAGGAACTCCTGGGTGGCCGGGCTCACGTCACGCCAGGACGAAGGCGCGGACGGCGGCGCGGTCCGTCCCGCCGCCGGCTCCTTCGCATAGCAGCGGAGGGGCAGGTGCGTACCGGGCGACTCGTTCCAGATGACGGTCTCCGCGCCCTCCTGGAGGTGGCGGCGTCCGTCCCGTCCCGTGCCCCAGGGGCTGACGCGATACTGCGTGATCCGGAAGAGCAACGGCCGCCCGGGATCGACGAAGAGCGCGTAGCGCACGTGCTCGGAGGAAGTGTCGTAATCGCCGTCGATGCGCTCCCATCCCGTGCGGGCGGCCGCCGTGGGCAGGCCGGCCGGCAGCGCGTCGGTCAGGGGATGAAGGCTGGCGCAGGCGAGCGCAGACGCGAGCAGGAGGACGAGGGCCAGACGAGCGGCGGCCGACATGGGTCATTCTAGCCCGCCCCCGCCGGCTCCCTCCGGCACGGGTGAGCCGCCGCACACACGGCTCAGCTCGGCGCGCCCCCGTCCTTGACGAACCGGTAGCCGAGGCCGACGACGGTCTCCACGTGCCGGCGGCCCTCCCCGAGCTTGGCCCGGAGACGGCGCACGTGGGCGTCGACGCTGCGCAGGTCCACCTCGGCGTCGTGGCCCCAGACCCGGTCGAGGAGGCGCTCGCGCGTGAGCACGCGGCCCGCGCTCTCGATGAGGGCCCGGAAGAGCTCGAACTCCTTGGCGGTGAGGCGCAGGTCGGTGCCGCGGTAGCGGGCCACGAAGGAATCGAACTCCACCTCGAAGCTCTGGTCGCGGTAACCCTGGGCCGGCTCCGCCTCCGGACCCCGCCGGCGCAGGGCCACCCGGCAGCGCGCGGCCAGCTCCTTGAGGCTGAACGGCTTCACCACGTAGTCGTCCGCGCCCATCTCGAGGCCGAGCACGCGGTCCACCTCGTCCGCGCGCGCGGACACGATGATGATGGGCACGTGGGCGGTGGTGGTCTGGCGGCGGATCATCCGGCAGACCTCGAGGCCGTCCATGCCCGGCAGGTTGAGGTCGAGCAGGACGAGGTCCGCCCCCGCGCGCACCGCGTGCAGGCCCTCCTCCCCCGTGCGGGCCACCCGCACCTCCAGCCCCACCTTCTGGAGCTGGTAGCCGATCGCCTCCGCGATGTCCGGCTCGTCCTCGATGAGGACCACGCGGCGGCGGCCGCTGCCGGGGCTCGGGGTCGCCGGCGTCTCCTGGGTCCTCACGGAGCGGTCGGCTCCTCGTGGCGATGCCGCACGTCGCGGGCCTCGACCAGGAAGATCACGTCCTCCGCGATGTTGGTGGCGTGGTCGGCGATGCGCTCGAGGTTGCGGCTGATCAGGATGAGGGAGAGGGCCCGCTCGATGGTCCCGGGGTCCGCCATCATGTAGGTGAGCAGGACGCGAAAGATCGTGTCCTTGAGGCCGTCCACCTCGTCGTCCCGGGCCAGCACCTCCCGGGCCAGGGTGCTGTCGCGGCGCACGAAGGAGTCCAGGCTGTCGCGGGTCATGCGCTCCGCGATCTCGGCCATGCGCGGGAGGTCGATGAGGGGCTTGAGGGGCGGATGGGCGAGCATCTTGATGGCGTTCTCGGCGATGTTCACCGCCTGGTCGCCGATGCGCTCGAGGTCGGCGTTGATCTTCATGGCCGAGGTGATGAGGCGCAGGTCGGAGGCCATGGGCTGCTGCAGGGCCAGGAGCTTCAGGCAGCGGTCGTCGATCTCGATCTGGAGGTCGTTGACCTCCTCGTCGCCGTGGGCGATCGTCTCCGCCGCCTCGATGTTGCGCTCCATGAGGGCCTGGATCGCCCCGTGCACGCGCTCCTCGACCAGGGCCCCCATGTTGAGGAGGCGGTTCTTGAGGGCCTGCAGGTCCGTCTCGAAATGATGCCGTTCCATTCAGCGCACCTCGATCCGTATCAGCCGAACCGGCCGGTGATGTAGTCCTCGGTCAGCTTGTCCCGCGGGTTGGTGAACATCTGCGGGGTCGGCCCGTACTCCACCAGCCGCCCCAGCCAGAAGAACGCGGTCTTGTCCGACACCCGCGCCGCCTGCTGGAGGTTGTGGGTGACGATCACGATCGTGTAGCGGTCCTTCAGGCTGTAGATCAGCTCCTCGATCTTCACCGCGGCCAGGGGGTCGAGGGCGGAGCTGGGCTCGTCCATGAGCAGGATCTCCGGCTCCACCGCGATCGCGCGCGCGATGCACAGCCGCTGCTGCTGGCCGCCGGAGAGGCTCAAGGCGCTCTCGTGCAGCCGGTCCTTGACCTCGTCCCAGAGGGCGGCGCGGACCAGGCTCCTCTCGCCGGCCTCGTCGAGGGCGCGGCGGTTGCGCTCGCCCGCGATGCGCAGGCCGTAGACCACGTTGTCGTAGATCGACTTGGGGAAGGGGTTCGACTTCTGGAACACCATCCCGATGCGGCGGCGCACCTCGATCACGTCGACGCCGGGGCCGTAGATGTCGCGGCCCTTGACCTTCACCTCGCCGCTCAGGCGCGCGCCCTCGATGAGGTCGTTCATGCGGTTCAGGCAGCGCAGCAGCGTGGACTTCCCGCAGCCGGAGGGGCCGATGAGCGCCGTCACCCGGTTCTCTCCGATGTCCATCCCGATGTCGAACAGCACCTGCTTCTCGCCGTAGTAGAACTGCGCCTCGCGGATGGTGATGGCCTGGCGCTCGGCTTCCGCCACGACGTCCGTGCGCACGGCGGTCTGGATCCGCAGGCCCGGCTGCTCCATCACGCTGGTCTCGTCTTCCATGACACTCCCCCGGTTCATCCGTGATGCATCCGCTCCAGGCGCCGCGTGACCGCCCGCGCCAGGAGGGAGA
This sequence comes from Vicinamibacteria bacterium, assembly GCA_041481445.1. Taxonomy (GTDB): domain Bacteria; phylum Acidobacteriota; class Vicinamibacteria; order Fen-336; family Fen-336; genus AA29. Next base: position 37,139 of record JBGPBV010000029.1, on the reverse strand, counting down.
ACAGGAGCACGGCGGCGATGAGGACGGTGGCCCCCGCCCAGGCCTGGCGGTGCCAGTCCTCGTAGGGCGAGATGGCGTACGTGAAGATCTGCACGGTGAGCGATCCGATCGGCTGGTCGAGGCTCGTCGAGAAGAAGCGGTTGTTGAAGGCGGTGAAGAGCAGGGGCGCGGTCTCCCCCGCCACCCGCGCCAGCGCGACCAGGACGCCGGTGACGATGCCGGGCAAGGCGGCGGGGAGGATCACGGAGACCACCGCCCGTCCCCGGGTCGCCCCCAGCGCCAGCGCTCCCTCGCGCAACGACGAGGGCACCAGGGCCAGCAGCTCCTCGGTCGTGCGCACGATGATCGGCATCATCATCACCCCCAGCGCCACCCCACCCGCCAGGGCGGAGAAGCGCCGGAACGGGAGGACGGCAATGGCGTACGCAAAGACGCCGATCACGATGGAGGGCACGCCGTTGAGCATGTCCGCGGCGAAGCGCACGGCGGGGGCGAGGGGGCTTTCGTTGAACTCGGTGATGTACACGCCGCAGGTGATGCCGATGGGCACGGCGAAGAGCGCAGCCAGGCCGATCAGGATCCCCGTCCCCACGATGGCGTTGGCCATCCCGCCGCCCGCTTCCCCGACCGGCTTCGGCATCTCGGTGAAGAAGGCCCAGTTGAGGGCGGGCAGTCCCTGCCGCAGGACGAAGAAGAGGATGAAGGCAAGCGGAATGAGCGCAACCACGACCGAGAGCGCGCACAGGAACGTCATGGCGGCGGACGTGAGCTTGCGGACGCGATAGCGGCGGGCGAAGGCGTCAGGCGGCAAGGGCCACCACCGGCGACGCGAGCCGCCCGCTGCGGACCCGCGTCATCCGCCAGATGAGCAGGCGCGACAGGCCGTTGATGACGACGGTGATCAGGAACAGCACCAGGCCGATCTCCACGAGCGCGTTCAGGTACAGGGCGTCCGCCGCCTCCGTGAACTCGTTGGCGATGACGGCGGCCATGGTGTGCTGGGGCGCGAAGAGGGAGAGCGCGACCTGCGGGTTGTTGCCGATGACCATGGTCACGGCCATCGTCTCGCCCAGGGCCCGGCCGAAGCCGAGCATGACCGCGCCGACGATCCCGACGCGGCCGTAATGGACGGCCAGGCGGATCGCTTCCCATCGGGTGGCGCCCAGGGCGTACGCCGCCTCGCGCTGGGAGACGGGAACGGCCTTGAGGATCTCGCGCGCCACCGTCGCCGTGAACGGGATCACCATCACGGCCAGGATCAGCGCGGCCGCCAGCATGCCGACGCCGAGGGGCGGCCCCGAGAAGAAGGGCGTCCGGCGCAGCACGTCCGGCGTGTGGACCTCCAGCGCGCGCACCGCCGGCGCCAGCACGAAGATGCCCCAGAGGCCGTACACGATGGACGGGATGGCGGCCAGCAGCTCGGTCAGGAAGGCCAGCGGCTGGCGTAGCCACCGCGGGCACAGCTCGGAGAGGAAGATCGCGATGCCCAGCGCCACCGGCATGGCCAGGACGAGGGCGAGGACCGAGGAGTACAGCGTCCCCCAGATGAAGGGCAGGGCCCCGAACTCCCCGGCCACGGGGTCCCAGGTGCTCGTGCGCCAGAAGGACAGACCGAACTTGCGCACGGACAGCCAGGAGTCCTTGAAGAGGACGACCCCGATGCCCACCACCGCCACGATGACGAGCAGGGACACTGCGGCCGTGGCCGCGCGGAAGAGCGCGTCGCTCAGGCTCGCGCGTCGATGTCGAATGGGAGCCTTCATCGGGTCGAGCCTATCCGCCTGGAGTTAACTGGCGGTTTCACCGAAGTTAACGCCGCGTTAACTCTTGCGCCCGGCGCTACTTGATCCGCTTGATGGCCTCCATCTCGAGCTTGACGACGCTGGCCGGGAGCGGGGCATATCCGAGCTCGCCCGCATATTTCTGCCCTTCGGTCAGCGCCCATTTCACGAAATCGACCATGGCCTGCGAGCGCGCCTTGTCCTTGGCGCTCTCTTGCAGGAGCAGCCAGGTGAACGACGTGATCGGATAGGCCGTCGGGCCCGGAGCGTTCGTGATCGAGACGCGGAAGTCCGCCGGCATCTTGCCCTCGGTCGCCGCCGCGGCCGCGGTCACGGACTCGAGGTTCGCCCGGACGTAGCTGCCGGCCGCGTTCATGACCGACCCGTAGGCGATCTTGTTCTGCAGCGCGTAGATCAACTCGACGTAGCCGATGGAGCCCGGTGTCTGCTTGACGAGGCCGGCCACGCCTTCGTTGCCCTTGCCGCCCAGCCCGACCGGCCAGTTGACGGCGGTGGCGACGCCGACCTTCTTCGCCCACTCGGGTGAGACCTTCGACAGGTAGTCCACCCAGATGTACGTCGTGCCGGAGCCGTCCGACCGATGCACGACCGTGATCTCGGAGCTCGGAAGGTTGACGCCGGCGTTCTCCTTGACGATCGACGGGTCGTTCCACTTCGTCACCTTCCCGAGGAAGATGTCCGCGAGCAGCGGGCCGCTGAACTTCAGCTCGGCGGAGACTTCCGGAAGGTTGTACACGGGCACGTCGGCGCCGAGGACGGTCGGCAGGTGGAGGACGCGGAACCCGGCCGCCGTGATCTGCTCGGGCGTCATCGGCCCGTCGGTCGCCCCGAAGAACACCGTCTGGTTGGTGAGCTGGCGGATGCCGCCGCCGGACCCGATCGACTGGTAGTTGATCTGGATGTCCGGGTGCAGCTTGTTGTACTCGGAGAACCACTTGGAGTAGATCGGGTAGGGGAAGGTCGCGCCCGCGCCGTTGATCTGGATCGGCGCGGCGGCGGCGGTCGCCGCCACTCCAGCGGCGGCGAGCACGGTGGCGAGCGTCAGGCGGTTCATCGATTCACCTCATCAGATGGCTGGCGGTGCGACCCGCGCATTCGTTGTCTCTCTCTTCGGAGCATGTCGACGCCGTGCGACGGCCGTGTGACGCCGGTGTGAACGCTGGGTATCCCCCCCGCTCAGAAGTTGAACAGGGCGTGGAGCGCGTACCGGCGGTTGGTCGGCTGCTTGAGGGCGGCGTCGAACTTCTGCTGGTCCATGTCCACCATCAGCGCCGCCGACGGCCCGCGCAGGACCGGGAACCAGTACGAGAGGCCGAGGATCAGCCGGTGGCGCCGCGCGTCCACGGTCTTGTTCGGCTTGAGGTCGTCGTAACGTAGGAGGGCCTCCAGGCCCGACTTCGATTCCTGGAGGGAGAGGAGCTTCGGGGTGGCCCAGGCTCCCCAGCCGTTCGAGTGCACCTCGATCGCGTTGAAGGCGGTCTTGTCCTTGGCGTCGATGTAGTCGAAGCCAGCGTTGACGTACTTGTGCTCGAAGGTGAGGGAGCCGATGAGCCGGTTGCGCGGGCCGTTCTTGACGTACTTGTCGGCGTCGTAGAAACCGGTCAGGCGCAGGCCCTTGAGGCTCCCGCCCAGGGGCAGCGGCCGCAGGGTCCCGCGGATCTGGAAGGCCTTCTGGTCGTTGGGGTCCGCTTTCGAGTAGGTCTCGCCGTTGTAGACGCCCATATGCAGGTCGCCGTAGTTGCCCGGGAAGTTGTAGTGGGCGGAGATGCCGAAGTCGGAGGAGCTGAGGAAGCCCTCCCGCTCCTCGAAGATCGTGCCCTGGAAGCGGTAACGGTAGATGCCCTCCATGAAGTCCACGTACGGCGTCTGCTGCGCGCCGATGCGGGCCCAGGAGCCGTGGGTGAGGAAGTCGTCGAAGTTCACCTGCCCGAACGCGTACTTGATGCGGAAGACCAGGCTGCCGCTCACGGAGGGCCCGGTGCTCGTCTCCCGCGTTATGTCGGGGGTGACGCGGAACGCGACTAGGTGGGAGAGGTTCCCGGTCACGTTGACGTAGGCACGGCTGACGTTGAACGCGCTCGGATGGATCGTGTTCTTGTCCGCGTCCTGGGTGGTGGGCGCGTCGGTGTAGGTGTAGTCCGTGAAGATCGTCACGCCCACCCTCACCGCGGGCGTGTCGTCGGGCGGCGTGTGGCCGGCCGCGGGCGTAACCTGGGCCTGAAGGGGTTGCGCCAGAGCGATCAGGGCCAGCGTGGACAGCAGCAGGCGCGGGCGGCGGCTCCAGGTCGGGTGGCTCAATTGGCTCAATCCAGTCCTCCTCGTCGTCATGAAGTGCCGGTCCTGGAACGTAACGGCCGTCCATGACGGCGGCATGACGGTCAGGTTAAATGCCGCACGATCAGCGGCAGGCCCGTCGTCAAGGCCACGGTAGACTGCGCCATGGCCGCCGAGCACTCCTTCCAGGTCCTGGCCTTTCCCGACAACGTGCCGCTGCGGGCGCTGGCCGCCCTCTTCCCGGAAGCGCAGAAGAGCATGACCGAGGTGCGGGTCACCCTTCCGGAAGGCGGGACGCTGTTCCTCTACCCGTTCGGGGCGATCGTGTTCGCGGACGTGGAGCCGGCGGTGCGCGCGCGGCGGATGGACGAGCTGCGCGTGCGCGAGCGGCGGCTCTCGGGGGCGGGGACGAGCGAGGACCTCCTCGTGCGCGAGGACGCCTCTGCCTCACCCGGGATGAGGGGGGGCGTGCTCGTCATCGACCGGCTGACCCCGGCGCGGGCCGGCATCATCGCGCTCACCGTGGCCCAGAGCGCGTCGATGGAGTACTACGAGCGGATCGTCGAGGACATGTTCGAGCGCACGCGCCGCCTCGTCGAGCGCCTCGAGCGCCGGGGCACCACGCCCCTGCGCACGGCCCCCCTTCATCGCTTCATCGGGGAGGGGGTGGGCACCCGCATCGAAGTGCTCTCCGTCCTCCATCTCCTGGACAAGCCCGACGCGGCCTGGGACGACCCCGCGATGGATGCGATCTACGCGGACCTCCGCGGCGAGTTCGACCTCGGGGACCGGTTCAGCTCCCTCGAGCTGAAGCTGCGCGGCGTGCAGGAGGCGCTCGAGCTCGTGCTCGACGTCTCGCGCGACCGGCGGCTGGTGCTGCTCGAAGCCACCATCGTGGTCCTCATCGTGCTCGAGCTCGCCTTGAGCTTGCTGCGGCGATGACCCGGGGCGGCGCCTCCCTCAGGCCCTGGCCGCGGGCGTCCGCGCGTGGCGCAGGGCGAGGACGGAGCCGACCGGGCAGGCGATGACCTCTCCGTTGGGCTTGGTCCAGCGCGCGCCCATCGTGGGCGTGAGCCCCTTCTCCGCCACGTGCGGCGGGGTGAGGGCGGCCTTCTTCTTCGCGATCTTCGCGCTCTTGCCGTTCCCCTTGCCTTCGGCCTTGCCCTCCGCCTTCCCTTCCGCCTTGCCCTCCGCCTTGGGCTCGTCCGCGTCCACGGCGCCGGCCACGTATCCGTACGGCTCGATGCCGAAGCTGCGCCCCTTCACACGGTGCCATCCGTCCGCCAGCAGTACCGCCCTCACCGACGCCACGTCGATCTCGTAGCTCACGATGTCCTCCTTGACCCGCCGCCCAGATCGGAACGGGACGGCGTGAATATCGCATTCGTGTGACGAAAGTGTGACACACGTCGAATGCGGCGGTGGGGGTCCTCGGTCCGGGTCAGCCGCCGAAGGCGGCGACGACCAGGGCCGCGAGCACGGACCCGAGGGTGGCCCCCGCGGCCACGTCGCTCGCGAAGTGGAGCTGGAGCACCACGCGCGAGGCGCCGATGCTGCCGGCGGCGACGAAGGCCCAGGGCCCGGCGACCGGAGCGTGGACGGCGACCAGGACGGCCACCGCGAACGCGTTCATGGTGTGCCCGGACGGGAACGAGTACCGGTCGGGTGCGCTCACCGTGCGGCCCGCGCGGCCGGCAGGACGCGACGCCGGGCGGGACCGCCGGAAGGCACGCTTGAGCGCGAGCTGGGTCGCGTTGACCAGCGCCGCCGCCGCCGTCGTCTCCAGCAGCGTCCGCGCCGGCCCGTGGCCGACACCCGCGCTGCCGGTGCCGAGGACGGCCGCGATCCAGACCCAGCCGTCGCCCAGGCGGGTCGCGGTGACCATCCACCGCTCGACCCACATCGGAGGCCGCCAGCGTTGGAGTCGCGCCCAGACCCAGTCGTCGGAGTGGGTCACGAGCAGGACCGGGCTCACGACGTGGTCGCTCCCGGAGCGGGCGCACCGAGTAAGGGCGGGCGCCCGGCCCGCGAGCGCGACCGCTCGCGCTCGAAGCGCCGGGAGTGGCGCCAGGCGAAGAGCTGCTCGTCGGCGTACACCGCCGCCGTCACGATGGGCAGGAGCGGCAGCAGCGGAAGGAGCGCCACCACCGCGGCCAGCCGGACGATCTCGGCCGGGTCGCCGTCCTGCGCCCGCCAGGCCTGGTCGCGACAGGCGAAGGCGGCCAGGCGGGCCAGGTCCGCGGTCAGCCGCGCGTAGCTCCCCGAGCGTCCCGCGGGCACGGTCCGGCCCGCGCGCAGCCCGGCCAGGAACTCCGCGCGGTCGGCGGCGTCGACGCAGGTGAACGCGCGGCCGACCGAGAAGAGCGTGTGCGCGTCGCTGCCCCCGGTGGCGGCCAGGCGCGCGCGGCGCCCCGCGGACCGCGCGTGCGCGTTCACGCGCTCCGACATCATCCCGTTCCGCGTCTCCACGTGGGTGGCGGCCGCGAACGCGAGCGTCAGGTCGCGGTCGCTGCGCCGCCCGGTGAGGGAGGAGAACGGGTGGTTGACGCAGGCGGGAAGGCCCTGCTCGGCGGCGTAGGCGAGCAGGGCCTCGAGGTCCCGGCGGCGCGCCTGGATCTCCTCGTGCTGGCGCTCGGTGATGTCGAAGAGGCCGAGGTGCAGCTCGCGCCCGTCCGGCGTGAGGCAGGTGACTTCCTCGCTCACGAACGTGTCCGGCCGCCCCGCCAGCTCGAGGCTGCCGGCGATGCTGTCGTGGTCGGTGAGGGTGACGAAGTCCATGCCGCGCCAGCGAGCGGCCTCGTAGACCGCCTCCGGATCCGAATAGCATTCGCGGACGAGACGGCCGAGCACGGGGATCGTCGACGGGCCGGAGTGCCGCGAGTGCACGTGCAGATCGCAACGCATCAACCGCCGGGCGTCGCTCATCGGGGCCTCCACCCCTGAAGTCCTGCCTCAGGGCCTGCCCGATTGAAGCGCGCCCGCGTTGCGAGATCATGATGGCGGCGCGAGCGCACGATGACCGTGGCAAGGCGCGGCCGTCACACCGGCGTCGCGGCGCCGTCGCGGCGGGCAGGCAGGCTTCGGCCGATGGCAGCGGCGCCGGAAGTCCTCGCCTACGTGCTCGACGCGGGAGGGGGACATCGCGCGGCGGCCCGGGCCCTCGAGGCCGCGGCCGCCCTGAGCCCGCGCGGATGGAGCTTCCGCGTCGCCAACCTGCAGGACGTGCTCGCTCCCGCCGACTTCACCCGCCGCCTCACCGGCCGGCCCATGGAGCACACCTACAACGCGATGGTCCGCAAGAAGTGGACACGCTTCCTGGTGCCGATGCTGCGGACGCTCCAGTGGGGCATCGGCCGAATGCGGCACCCCCTCTCGCGGCTGGTGGCCGAGCACCTGGCCGCCGTCCGCCCGGTCCTGATCGTCTCGCTCATCCCGAACTTCAACCGCGTGCTGGCCGACGCGCGCCGGCGGGCCTGCCCGGACGTCCCCTTCCTGGTCGTGCTGACCGACCTCGCCGACTTCCCGCCCCACTTCTGGATGGAGAAGGACGTGGACCGGGTCGTGGTGGCCACGGAGCACGCGGTGGCGCAGGCGCGGGATCTGGGCTTCGCGCCCTCCGCCGTCTCCCGCACGTCGGGGATGATCCTCCACCCCCGCTTCCACGCGCCCGACCCGGCGGCCCGCCAGCGCACGCGGCGTGAGCTCGGAATCGGGGCGGAGGACTTCACCGTGCTCGTGCTCTTCGGGGGCAAGGGCTCGCCCGAGGTTCACCCGCTGTGCGCGGCCCTGCTCCGGCTCTCGCCGCGCTGGCACGTCATCGCGATCTGCGGCGACAACCCGCGGCTGCTCTCGTCGGTGAGCGAGCTCGGGGAGACGGCCGGAGGCCGGCTGCACTGCTTCGGCTTCACCGACCGCGTGCTGGACCTGATGTCCGCCACGGACGTCCTTGCCACCAAGCCGGGACCGGGGACGCTGGCGGAGGCGTTCCACTGCCGCCTGCCCACCGTCGTCCCCTCCAACGCGCACACGATCCCGCAGGAGCGCTTCAACGCCGTCTTCCTCCAGGAGAACGAGCTCGGCGTCGTGGTCCGCCACTGGCGCGACATCCCGGCCGCGGTGTCGTCGCTGGCCGCCGATCCCGTGCGCCGGGCCCGCATGCGGCGGCGGCTGGAGGCCCTGCCCGAGAACCGGGCCGTTTTCGAGGTCCTCGACGTCATCGAGGCCGAGCTGGTCCATCGGGGCGTCCTCGGTCGGAGCGCGCTCGAGCAGGCCCGGTAGCGGCGGCGGACGGCCGCGGCGCGCCTACCGTCGCGAGCCCGCGTAGAGGCGCAGGGCGAGCTCGGCGACCTCTTCCGGGGGGGAGGTCGCCCTCCACACGAGCAGCGCCGGCGGCGCGTCGGCGAGCAGGCGCAGGACGGGGTGCCAGTCCGCGGACGCGAATCCCGCGCCGCTGACGATCAGCTCGGGCTGGAAGGACAGGGCAGCCGCGCAGGCTGCGGACGCCGTGGCGGCGAGGGAGACACGGGCTCCCGAGCCCTCGAGCAGCCGTCGAGCCGTCTGCGCGCGCATCGACGAGCGCTCCAGCACGAGGATGCGGACCATGTCGAGAGAAGGCATGCCTCTTCTTCTCACAGCCGCGTGATCACGACGCGACTGCCTGGCGGCGGCGCTGCGCCGCGCCGCCGCGGTCGGTCACGAGCTCCCGCTGCATGTGATAGCCTGAACGTCACACCGTCATCACACTACCGTCGAACTGCCGTCACCGGGACGACATGAGGAGGGCATGTGCGAGGCGACAAGATCGTCAAGTTCTTCATGCCGAAGGAGGAGCGCTTCCACGAGCTCCTCGACCGCGACACCCAGCACCTCCTCCAGTCGGCGCGGCTCTTCCTGGAGATCGCGCGCAGCACGAGCCTGGAGGACCGCCGGGCCAAGGTCACGCAGCTCAAGGCCCTCGAGCACGACGGCGACCTCATCACGCGCGACATCTTCAACGCCCTCAACTCCACGTTCATCACCCCCCTCGACCGCGAGGACATCCGGACCATCGCCACCGACCTCGACGACATCCTCGACTACATGGAAGGGGTGGCCCAGTACCTCATCCTGTTCGAGATCCGGGAGTCCCCGGAGCCGCTGCGCAAGTTCGCCGAGATCATCGTGGCCATGGTGGAGGAGATCCACACCGCGACGGGCCTGGTCTGGGACCTCTCGAACGAGAAGAAGATCCAGGACGCCATCGTGCACATCTCCCAGCTCGAGAACGAGGCGGACGCCCTCTACTTCAGCGTGATCGCCGACCTGTTCCACGGCGAAGACGGCAAGACCCCGGTCGAGATCCTGAAGTGGAAGGAGATCTACCAGGGCCTGGAGGACGCCTGCGACGAATGCAAGGAGTTCACCCACGTCCTCGGGAACGTCGTCATCAAGAACGCCTGAGGCCGGGAGCCCGCCTTGTCGACGTCCTTCAGCATGGTCGTCTTCGTCATCCTGGTCGCCCTGGCCTTCGACTTCCTCAACGGCTTCCACGACGCCGCCAACTCCATCGCCACCGTGGTCTCCACGCGCGTGCTCTCGCCGCGGAAGGCCGTGCTGTGGGCCGCCTTCTTCAACTTCGTGGCCGCGTTCGTGATGGGGACGGCGGTGGCCAAGACGATGGGCAGTGGGATGATCGACCTCTCGGTGGTGACCAACGATGTGATCCTGGCCGGCCTGTTCGGCGCCATCGCCTGGAACCTGTTCACCTGGTACTACGGCCTGCCCGTCTCGTCTTCGCACGCCCTCATCGGCGGCTACGCGGGGGCGGCGGTGGTCAAGGCGGGGCCGGGCGCGATCCTCATATCCGGGTGGACCAAGACCCTCGTCTTCATCGTGCTGGCGCCGCTCATGGGGATGATCGTCGGGTTCGCGCTGATGGTGTCGGTGAGCTGGATCTTCCGCCGGTGGCACCCCTTCAAGCTCGACCAGCTCTTCCGCCGCCTCCAGCTCGTCTCCGCCGGCCTCTACAGCCTCGGCCACGGGGGCAACGACGCCCAGAAGACGATGGGGATCATCACCGGCCTGCTCGTGACCGCCGGCTACCTGCCCACCTTCGAGGTGCCCATCTGGGTCATCCTGCTCAGCCACGCCGCCATCGCGCTGGGGACGATGTTCGGCGGCTGGCGCATCGTGAAGACGATGGGCACGAAGATCACGAAGCTCCAGCCCTTCGGCGGCTTCTGCGCCGAGTCCTCGGGCGCGATCACGCTGTTCCTGGCCACCCGCCTCGGCATCCCCGTCTCCACCACCCATACGATCACGGGCGCGATCATCGGCGTGGGCGCGACCCGGCGCATCTCGGCGGTGAAGTGGGGCGTGGCCGGCCGCATCGTCTGGGCCTGGGTCCTGACCATCCCGCTCTCGGCGGCGGTGGCCGCGTTGTCCTACCTCGTCCTGCGCCCGATCATGGGGAAGTGACGCGGCCATCAACCCGTCCTGGAACGGGCAAACACCTTTACGAAGATTCGGGCGGCGCCCTCTGGCTGCCTTGAGTGTGGAACTAGAATGGTCCCGGTGGCGGCCGCGCGCATCCGCAACGCGTCGTCCCTCTCCCCCGCCCGGCAGGTGGCCGGCTTCGTCGCGAAGTTCGACCCCAGGGTCGCGCGCCTCGTGCGTTCCGCGCGCGCGGCGCTGCGCAAGCGGTTCCCGACCGCGGTCGAGCTCGTCTACGACAACTACAACGCGCTCGCGCTGGGGCTCGCGCCGACCGAGCGCACGTCCGAGGTGTTCGTGTCGCTCGCCGTCTACGCCAGCGGAGTGGACCTGTACTTCATGTGGGGCGCCACGCTCCCTGACCCGGCCGGGCTGCTGCAGGGCGAGGGCAACCGGGGGCGCTTCCTCCGTCTCGAAGACCTGGGGCAGCTCGATCTCCCCGCGATCGAGACGCTCCTGCAGGCGGCCGTGCGCCAGGGCAAGACGCCGCTCGCGAAGACCGGCCGCGGCTACACGGTGATCAAGTCGATCTCGGCCAAGCAGCGGCCGCGCCGTCCCGCCGGAAGACAATGACCGACGACATCCGGAAGGCGCTCGAGTCGCTGCCGACCTCGGAGCTGCTCGACGCGCTTCGCGGGGGCGATTCCGCGGAGCTGAGGCCGGAGGTGGCTCCCATCGCGGAGGAGATCCTGCGCGCCCGGGGCGTGGACGTCGCCGCCGCCATCGAGAGCCTGGACGCCGCCGACACCTACGTCGACTTCCAGGCCCTCACCACGATCGCGACCTTCGGCCTGGCCGTGGACGCGCACCTGTGCCACATGGCCCTCGAGGAAGCCGGCATCCGGGCCTGGATCTTCAACGACAACCTGGCCGGCGTCCACGTGCCGCTCGCGATGGCAGTGGGCATCAGCGTCCGGGTCCAGCCGGAGCAGGCGGAGGCGGCGCGAGAGGTCCTCGCCGCCGTGCGATCGGGAGAGGCGGCCGCTCCCGAGGAAAAGGAGCCCTAGACGCGTCTCAGCGCCGGCGCGGGTGGCCGGCGTCGTCCCCATCCCCGTCCTCGTCAGCGTCCCCTTCGGCCAGGGGCCGCACGAACGCGGCGCGGACGGGCGGCGGCATCGACGACGAGGCGCCCCGGACCGCCTTCCACACGATCGCGTTGAGCTCGAGGTCGGGCACGAGGTCGGGCTCGCTCAGGTCCATGGCCAGCGAGTCCTCCGCGCCGGGGGCGGAGGCGTCGTTCTTCTCGTCGAGGCTGACCCGCGCCGCGCGGTGCGTGTACGAGGTCAGCACCGGGGCCGGCTGGAACGACCCGTACATCGGCGCGGCGGCGGCGTCGTACTGGCTCATGGGCGGGAGGCCCAGGATCAGCTCGATCGTGCGCAGCATCCCCGACGTGGTGTAGAGCGCGCGGTCCACCACCCCCCGCCGGGCATAGGGACTGGCCACGAGGGCGACCGAGCGGTGCGCGTCCACGTGGTCGGGCCCGTTCTGGGAGTCGTCCTCGAGGACGAAGATGGCGGACTCGCTCCAGAAGCGGCTGTGGCTGATCGCCTCCACCAGCCGGCCCAGCGCGAGGTCGTTCTCCGCGATCATGGCCGTGGGCGTCGGATAGCCCGGGCGCGTGCCCGCGGTGTGGTCGTTGCCGAGGCGGAGGATGGAGAGGGCGGGCAGCGTGCCGCTCTTCTCGAATTCGGCCAGCTCCCGGAGGAACACGTCGACGCGGCGCCCGTCCGGGATCCGGAGGTCCCAGGGAGGGTAGTCCGGGCTCACCAGGCCCTCGAGACCGGGCACGGAGGCGGCGACCGGCCCCTCCCCGCCGCCGCGGTCGGCCTCCGCGGCCTGGCTCAGCTTCCCCGCGTCGCGCGTCGCGAACTCGCCGTAGCTGCGGACGGTCCGCCCCGCGCGCTTGGCCGCGTCCCAGAGGTAGCCGTGCTCGGGGGCGGTGATGTTGCCGTAGGCGTTGCGGTTGGCGCCCCCGCCTTCGCTCAGGTACTTCGCCCCGCGCCCGCCGTAGTTCATCGGCCAGACCTTGTTGACGAAATCGGTCGCGTAGGCGGCGGTCGAGAAGGCGTGCCCGCTGTAGCTGACCTCGGCGTCGACGTAGAAGTTGTCGAGGACCACGAACTCGCGGGCCAGGGCGTGCGCGTTGGGCGTGGCCTCCTCGCCGAAGAGGCACAGGTTGGGATCGCCGTTCCCCTCCGGCAGGTCGCCCAGGACCTGGTCGTAGGTCCGGTTCTCGCGGATGACGTAGAAGACGTGCTTGATGGGCGAGGGATCCCCGACCTTGCGCGGGATCGGCGTGCGGGCGGGCGCGCCCACGGGGGCGAGACGCCCCGCGTCCGTGTACGGCGTCACCTGCAGGACCTTCTTCGTGTAGGCGGCCAGCTCCTCGGGGTCGGGCGCCTTCACGATCGAGAGCGATCCCTGGAGCATCGAGCCCGAGTACTGGCCCTCGCTCGAGGAGACTCCCGGCTGGGGGCCGCGCGGGTTGGCCAGCGAGGTGAGGCCCTTGCCGCTGAGCACGTAGATGCGCTGGCCGTCCCGGCTGAACTGGACGGCCGTCGGGTACCAGCCGGTGGGGATGAAGCCCTTGACCATGCTCGCGCCCGGGCGGCTCACGTCCACCACCGCGACCGCGTTGTTGTCGGCGCTGGCCACGAGCAGGGTGCGGCCGTCCGGGGAGAGGCCGAGGCCGTTGGGCGTGCTGCCCGCGGGCGCCCCCGGGTAGAGCGCCACCGAGACCTGCTCCCGGGCCGTCCGCGTCGCCACGTCGACGACCCAGACCGCGTTCGTGTTGGCGCAGGCCACGAACAGCCGCGCGCCGTCCTTCGAGAGCACCATGGCGCTCGGGTGCTCGCCCACCGCGACCTCTCCCCGCGGCTCGAGCGTGCGGGCGTCGAAGGCCAGCACGCGGGCGCCGCCCCAGAGCGAGACGTAGATCGTGCGCCCGTCCGGGCCCACCACCACCGTGTAGGCCTCCGCCGGGAGCGCCACCGAGACGGGCTCCCGCGTCGTCTCCGTCTTGCGCACGTCCACCGCCGACAGCAGCTCGCCCAGGGCGTGGACGGCATACAGCCGCTCGCCGTCCGGGCTCACGGCGAGGCCGGCCACGAAGCTCTCCTCGCGCGGCCGCTTGAGGACGTAGCGCGTCACCGGGGTCAGGACGCCGCCCGCCCAGCCCAGCTCGTGCACGCTGCTCTCGGCCGCGCCCGAGGAGAACAACCGCGTGCCGTCGGGATGCCAGGCCAGGCCGAGCCAGGCGTTGTCGACGCGCACGCGGCTCTTGACCACCATTCGGCCCACGTCCACCACCGACAGCGTCGGCTTGCCGTAGCCGTCGTTGCTGACGACGAGGTAGCGACCGTCGGCGGACTCGACCATGGCCAGGGGCAGGTCGCCGAGCGTGAGGTGGCGCCCGGCGGGAGCGATCCGCCAGCCGTTGGGGAGCAGGGTCACGCCTCCCCGCTCCGCCCCCGGCCGTTGACCCGCCGGCGGCGAGGCCGCGGGAGACGGGGCCGCGCCCGGCGCCGCGGCCAGTGCGAGGACGAGAAGAGAGGTCCACACGGCGCCGGATCTTATCCCAGGGATTGCCTCCGCCGGGTGCGCGGCCGGAGAATGGCGGGCGGCCCATGTACTTCGAACAGCTCTACCTCGGCTGCCTGGCCCAGGCCTCGTACCTGATCGGGTCGGAGAGCAAAGAGGCGGCGGTGATCGATCCGCGCCGGGACGTCGAGGACTACCTGCGCCTGGCCGACGAGCACGGCCTTGCCGTCCGCTACGTGGTGGAGACGCATCTCCACGCCGACTTCGTCAGCGGCCACCGCGAGCTGGCGGAGCGTACGGGCGCCCGCATCGTCTTCGCGCGGCGTGCCCAGGCCACGGTGCCGCACCTCGCCGTCGGGGACGGCGACGAGGTCCGGATGGGCGAGGTCGTGCTGCGCTTCCTGGAGACGCCCGGCCACACCCCGGAGAGCCTGTCCGTGCTCGTCATCGACACCGCGGCCTCTCCCGAGCCGAGGCTCGTCCTCACCGGCGACACGCTGTTCGTGGGAGACGTGGGGCGTCCGGACCTCGCCGGAGGCCAGGGGCTGACCGCGGAGCACATGGCCGGGCTCCTCTACGATTCCCTCCACGCCAAGATCCTCACCCTTCCGGACGCGGTCGAGGTGTACCCCGCCCACGGCGCGGGATCGCTCTGCGGTCGCAACATCTCCCGCGAGACCTCGTCCACCATCGGCGCCCAGCGGAGGGAGAACTGGGCCCTGCAACCGATGAGCCGCGACGCCTTCGTGCAGGCGACCACGCGCGACCTGCCCGAGGCCCCGCGCTACTTCCCGATGGACGTGGCCCTCAACCGCGAGGGAGCGCGGCCGCTCGGGTCGCTGCCGCCGCCGCCCGCGCTCGAGGTGGCGGAGGTGGAGCGGCACCTCGCCGGTGGCGCGATCGCCCTCGACGTCCGGCCGCCGGCCGAGTTCGGGAAGGGGCACGTGCCGGGCGCGCTGAACGTCGGCCTGGGCGGGCAGCTCGCGTCCTGGGCGGGCACGCTGCTCGATCCGGCCACGCCGATCGTGATCGTGGCCGGCGACGACGCGTCCGCGCGCGAGGCGGCCACTCGCCTGGCCCGGGTGGGACTCGAGAACGTGCTGGGCAGCCTGGCCGGAGGGGTCGAAGCCTGGCGCGGCTCCGGCCGTCCGCTGGCCGCCGTGCCGCAGATCCCGGTGGCGGAGCTGCGCGAGCGGCGCCGGACCGTCCCTGCCCTGCAGATCGTGGACGTCCGCCGCGCGGCCGAGTTCGCGGCCGGCCACGTGCCGGGCGCCGTGCACGTGCCCCTCGACCGTCTCGAAGGCGAGGCCGCCCGTCTCGACCCCGCGCGCCCGACGGCGGTGGTGTGCGCGAGCGGATACCGGTCGAGCGCCGGCACCAGCCTGCTCGCGCGCCGGGGATTCCGGGACGTCGTGAACGTGGCCGGCGGCACCGCGGCCTGGGTCGCCGCCGGGTTCGAAGTCGAGGCATGACGCCTCTGACCAAGGAGGCTCGATGCGACGCGCGCTGGCCGCCGTCCTGGTGATCCTGGTGTCCGCTCCTCCCGGCGCTCCCGCCGACCGCCCCGCCGGACCCATGGGCGCGATGCGCTCGGTCGTCTACGCCCGGCACGGCATGGTGGCGGCGGCGCATCCCCTGGCCGTCCAGATCGGCGTGGACGTGCTCCAGAAGGGCGGCAACGCCGTGGACGCCGCCGTCGCCGTCAACGCCGCCCTCGGGTTCCTGGAGCCGATGTCGTGCGGGATCGGCGGCGACCTCTTCGCGATCGTGTGGGACGCCAAGACCCAGCGGCTGTACGGCCTCAACGCCTCCGGCCATGCCCCCCGCGCGCTCACCGCGGACAAGGTGAAGCCGGATGCGGACGGCACGATTCCGGAGTCCTCGCCGTTCTCGTGGACGGTGCCGGGCGCGGTCGGCGGCTGGTTCGCGCTGCACGACAAGTTCGGGCGCACGCCGATGGCCGACCTGCTCGCGCCGACCATCAAGGCCGCGCGGGAGGGCGAGCCGGTGCCCGAGGTCATCGCCGCCCTCTGGGAGCGCGGGGCCCGCCTCTTCAAGGACAAGCCCGGCTACGCCGCCACCTACCTTCCGGCCGGACGTGCCCCGCGCGAGGGCGAGGTCTTCAAGAACCCGGGCCTGGCCAAGGCCTACGAGGCGATCGCCCGCGACGGCAAGGACGCCTTCTACCGCGGCGTGATCACGAAGGACCTGGTGGCGTTCTCACGGAAGAACGGCGGCTTCTTCGCGGAGGAGGACTTCGCGGCGGAACGGCCGGACTGGGTCGAGCCCATCTCCACCGACTACCGCGGAGTCCGCGTGTTCGAGCTGCCGCCCAACGGCCAGGGCATCTCCGCCCTCCAGCTCCTGAACGTGATGGAGACCTTCGACCTCAAGGCCATGGGCCGCGACTCCACCGCGTTCTGGCACACCTTCGTGGAGGCCAAGAAGCTCGTGTTCGAGGACCGCGCGCGCTTCGTGGCCGACCCCGCCTTCCACCAGGATTCCGTGGACTGGCTGCTCTCGAAGGACTACGCGCGCAAGCGCGCGGCCCTGATCGACGCCGGCCGCGCCGCCCTTGCCATCGACGCCGGCCATCCGCCGCTCGGGGCGGGGGACACGACCTACCTCGCGGTCGCCGACGCCGAGGGCAACATGGTCTCGCTCATCCAGTCGAACTACTCCGGGTTCGGGTCGGGCTACGCCGTGGAGGGCTGGGGATTCGCGATCCAGAACCGGGGCGCCCTCTTCAACCTCCAGCCCGGCCTTCCCAACTCCCTCCTGCCGGGCAAGCGGCCGTTCCACACCATCATCCCCGCCTTCGCGATGAAGGACGGCAAGCCCTGGCTGGCCTTCGGGGTCATGGGTGGGGACATGCAGCCGCAGGGACACGCGCAAGTGATCGTCAACCTCGTGGACTTCGGCATGAACCTCCAGGAGGCGGGCGACGCGCCGCGCTTCTACCACACCGGCTCCTCGGAGCCGACGGGCACCCTCATGACCACCGGGGGCGTGCTCCACCTCGAGAGCGGGGTGCCGGCGGAGGTGCGGCGCGACCTCGTGCGCCTCGGGCACCACGTGACGGACACCGTGGGCACCTTTGGCGGCTACCAGGCCGTCATGCGGGATCCCGTCACCGGCGTCCTGGCCGGAGCCACCGAATCGCGCAAGGACGGCTGCGCGATGGGCTACTGACGGAGGAACCCCATCGCGCGCAGCCAGGCCGCGCAGAGCTTCGGCCATTGGGACAGCACGGGGTCGTCCGGGGCCAGGCCGACGCCGTGCCGTCCCTTCGGGAACACGTGCAGCTCCACCGGCACCCCCGCCTTGTGCAGCGCGGCGGCGAGGGCGAGGCTGTTCTCCACGGGGACCGTCGTGTCGTCCGCGGTGTGGAACAGGAAGACGGGAGGTGTGCGCGCGCTGACCGCCAGCTCGTTCGAGAGGTCGCCGGCCAGCCTGGGGTCGGGCGAGGGGCCGAGCAGGTTGAGGGCGGACCCCTGGTGCACGAAGGTCGCGCTCATCGAGACGACAGGATAGGCCAGGACGAGGAAGTCGGGACGGGCGCTCATCCTCTCGATGGGATCGGCGGCATCCGGCCGTCCGTCGTCGAAGTGGGTGCCGGTGGTGGCGGCGAGGTGCCCGCCCGCGGAAAAGCCGACGATCCCGAGGCGCGCGGGATCGATCGCGAAGTCCCGGGCCCGGGCCCGCACCAGCCGCAGCGCGCGCTGCGCGTCCTGCAGCGGCGCCGGATGGTGATAGCGGGGGCCGACGCGGTACTGCAGGACGAAGGCGGAGAGGCCGAGGGAGTTGAGCCACTCCGCGACCTGCTTGCCTTCGTGGTCGCTGGCCAGGCGGGTGTAGCCCCCGCCCGGACAGACCACCGCGGCCGCGCCGGAGGCGACGGCGGCGGGCGCCCGGTAGATCGTGATCTTCGGCTTGTCCTCGGGCCCGTCACCGAGCGCGCCCGGCGCGCCCTCCGGCCAGAGGAGCAGCGACTCGCGGTCGCCGTGCGCAGTGTCCACGGGGTTGCTCCGATAGGGAGTGGGGCTGGGGGAGGGCGCCTGGGCGGAAGCCACCGTCGCGGCCAGGGTCACGAGCAAGGCCGCGGCCGGGAGCCGAGCCCCGCGCCTCACCAGCTCCCGTGCACGTGGGGCCGGATCCGCCGGTCGTAGACCTCCTTGACCGCCGCCATCGTGGCCGCGCTCAGCACGCCCACTCCGGCCGCGGACGCGTTCTCCCGTGCCTGCTCGGGGGTCTTCGCGCCCGGGATCGTGCACGTGACCTCCGGGAACATGAGGATCCAGCGCAGCGCGAGCCGGCTCAGGGTGGCCCCCGCGGGCACGAGCGCGCGCAGCTCCTCCACCGCCTCCAGCCCCACCGCGTAGGGGACGCCGGAGAAGGTCTCGCCCTTGTCGAAGCGCTCGCCCTGCCGGTTGAACTGCCGATGGTCCTCGGCCTCGAACGTCGAGCCCGCGGTCAGCTTCCCGGTCAGGAGGCCGCTGGCCAGGGGCACCCGGGCCAGGATGCCGACCTTCTTCTCGCGCGCGGCCGGGAAGAAGGCCTCCGCCGGCTTGAGGCGGAACATGTTGAAGATGAGCTGCACGGACTGCACGCCGGGATGGCGGAGGGCGCGCAGGGCCTCCTCCACCGTCTCCACGCTCACCCCGTAGTAGCGGATCTTGCCCGCCCGGATCAGGTTGTCGAGGACGTCGAAGACCTCCGGCCGGTCGTAGACCTTCGGATGCGGGCAGTGGAGCTGGAGGAGGTCGACGGTGTCCGTCTCCAGGTTGCGCAGGCTCCGGTCCACCCAGGCGTTGAGGTTCTCGCGCGTGTAGCCCTCCGGGGCCTGCTGGGCCAGGCGGCGGCCGGCCTTGGTGGCGACGAGGATCCGCTCGCCCGGGCGCTCGCGGCGCAGGCGCGCCACCAGCCGCTCGCTCCTCCCGTCACCGTAGACGTCGGCGGTATCGATGAAGTTGACGCCGGCGTCGGCGGCCGCGTGCAGCGCGGCCATCGAGCGCTCGTCGTCCACGGTTCCCCAGGCCCCCCCGATGGCCCAGGCCCCGAAGCTCACCGCGGAGACGGTGAGGCTGGAGCGGCCCAACTGTCGGTATTCCATGTCAGGACCTGCATAGCACGGCCGTCCCGCCGTCAGCAAGGAGGGTCGAGGGACGGGAACCTCCAGCGTGGGGGGGCGTGCGCCGGAACCTGGCCGCGGTCGATGTCCTCCAGGAGGCGCCGCAGCTCCTCGCGCTGGGCGGCGAGGTCGAAGCCGAAGTACCCGTCCGGGTAGCGCTCGAAGCGCTTGAGGGCCCGCCGCATCATGCTGCCCGCCCCGACCAGGTTGCCGTTGCCGAGGTGGTAGAAGGCGACCGAGACCTGGATGAGGCCCTGGAAGAAGTCGCGCACCGGCCCGCGCAGGCCCGACCAGAGGTCCTCGATCGAGTCGTGGCACTCGAAGAAGAGCCCGCGGTTGAACTCGTCCACGCCCTTGGAGAACAGGCGGCGCTCCTCGTCGTCGAGCTGCGGCTCGGGCGGGCCCGGCATCGACGCATCCTCGCCGAGCGGTGGGGCGGCGGCAACCTCTTGACACCGCCGGTACCCCGCCCCACGATCCCGGCCCATGGCCGACCCCTCCTGGTTCTACGTGGACAACGGACAGCAGCGCGGACCCGTGGCCGCCGAGGACCTGGCCGCCTGGATCCGGGGCGCGCGGCTGCCGCGCGACGTGCCGGTGTGGCGCGAGGGACTCGCCCAGTGGACCCCCGCGGAGACGCGGCCCGAGATCGCCTCGCACCTGCAGGCGGAGGCCTTCTACGTGATGACGCCGGCCGGGCCGCAGGGGCCCGTCGATCCGGGCGTCGTGCTGGAATGGGCGCGCGCCGGCCACGTCGGCCGCGAGACGCTGGTGTGGAAGCCGGGGCTGCCGGAATGGATCGCGGCGGGCGCGGTGCCCGAGCTGGCGGCGTCGTTGCCGCGCATCCGCGAGACGACCGTGCGGGAGGCCCAGCCGGAGGTGGACCGCGACGGGCCGTGCCCGCTGTGCGGGAGCGACAAGAAGATGGGCAAGCGGGCGCGCATGCTGTACGGCGTGTGGATCTGCCGCCGCTGCTCGAACGGGCTCCTGAACCGCCGCCACCTCGCCTACGTCCTCGACGTGCTGGCCTGGTACCTCGTCTTCACGATCGCGATGGTGGTGCTGCTCACGCTCCTGAAGCTCGCCGACGTCACCCCGCCGCCCGCGCTGCTGGCCGTTCCCTATCTCTTCTTCCTGTTGTTCCTGTTCAAGGATGGGTTCGGAGGGTACTCGCCGGGCAAGATCCTCACCGGCATCCGCGTGGTGGACGTGGAGACGGGCCGGGGCGCGGGCTTCGGCGCCTCCTTCAAGCGGAACCTCCCCCTGCTGATCCCGTTCGTGCCCTTGATCGTCGCCTACCAGCTCACCACCGGCCCGCGGTGGGGCGACGGCTGGGCGAGCACCCGCGTGGTCTGGAAGAAGCACCTCGGCCGCGGGCCGTTCTAGCGCGTGTACACCTGCCCGTCCTTCATGACGAAGGAGACGTGCTCGAGCACGCCCACGTCCGCCAGCGGGTCGCCGGGCACGGCGACCACGTCCGCGTAGGCGCCGGGCGCGATCACGCCCAGCTCCCCCGCCATGCCGAGCATCTCCGCCGCGGAGGCGGTGGCGGCGCGGAGGGCGTCCGCGGGCGACATGCCGAGATCGACCATGCGCTTGAACTCCTGGGCGATGGGCAGCTTCCAGTCGAACCCGCCCACGTCGGTCCCGAACACGATCTTCACGCCCGCCTTCATCGCCTTCTGGAAGGAGGGGCCGTGCACGGCGGCGCGGGCGCGGTCGCGCTTGCCCGCGGGCGTGTCCGCCGGGGCCCAGCCGAGCTCGTACGGAGTCAGGGTCGCGCAGTACCAGGTCCCCTGCTTCACCATCTGCGCCACCGCGGCGTCGTCCAGCTCGAGCCCGTGCTCGATGGAGTCGCAGCCCCCGTCGAGGGCGCGATGGAGGCCGACGCCGTTGTAGGCGTGGCAGGCGACCTTCTTCCCCCAGCCGTGCGCCTCGTCCACGATCGCGCGGATCTCGTCCAGGGTGAGCGTGGGCTGGGACACGAGGCGCCCCTGCGCGTCCACCCACGACCGGTGGGTCATGTAGACCTTGAGCCAGTCCGCGCCGTGGTCGAGCTGCTCGCGCGCGGCCTTGCGCGCCTCCACCGGCCCGTCGATGATCTGCGCCCCCTTGGGCACGTCGACCTCGGGGGCGTAGTCCTCGAGCGGGTATCCACCCGTGCTCGAGATGGCGCGCGTGACCACGAACAGGCGCGGCCCCGGGATGTAGCCCTTTTCGATCGCCAGCTTGATGCCGACGTCGCCGTAGCCGGCGCCTTCCGTCTCGACGTCGCGCAGCGTGGTGAACCCCTGCTCGAGGGCGCGCCGTGCCGACACCGTGGCCCGCGCCGCCCGCAGGGCCAGCGGGTACTTCAAGAGCTGGTCGTCGTAGGTGAGGACCGCCGGGTCCTCGCCCTGCAGGAAGATGTGGGTGTGGGAGTCGATGAGGCCGGGGAGGACGGTCGCGCTCGAGAGATCGACGACGGTGGCGCCAGCGGGAGGAGCCCCCGCCGAGGCGTCGCGCACGGCCTCGATGCGGCGCCCCCGCACCACGACGAGCTGGTCGCGGCGCGCGGTGAAGGTCTTGCCGTCGATGAGCCGCCCGGCCCGGATGACGACCAGGGGGTCGGCGGCCCTCGCCTCCGCGGAGACGAGGACCGCCAGGAAACCGAGGACGGCGGCCGCTCCTCCGGCCGCCGCCGCCCGGGACCGCTTCACCATGTCAGGCGCGCGCGGGCGTTCCCGCCGACGGCCCCACGTAGCGCGCGTCGCCGAACGCGAGCATGGGGAAGAAGATGAACGGCAGCAGCGCCATCCCGATACCGTAGCCCGCCGTCTTGCCGAAGGACTTGGCCAGGTCGATGCAGAGGATGAACCCCACCACGATGCTCACGCAGGGCACGAACATGAGCACGATCCACCACAGCGGACGCCCGATGATCTCGAGCATCACGATGATGTTGTAGATCGGCACGATCCCGGCCCAACCCGGCTTGCCCGCCTTGTCGAAGATCTTCCAGAAGGAGACGAAGACCAGGACGACGACGGCGAGCCAAATGAGGACGAACACACCCCCGAACAGGGCGGCGAAGATCCCGCCGCCTTGCCCCGGGGTAGTGGTGTCCTCCTGGAATGCCGCCGCCAGCAGCATCATCCCCATCGATCACCTCTCTTCCGCTCAATTGTCGATTTGCGGATGGCAGATAGTATGGTCTGCCGGTCGCCGAAACAAGGGCGCCCGCAAGCCCCCCGGGTCAGAGGGGGTCGGTGGTACGAGCGATCCGCATTCCGGCGGCGGCGAGGGTCCGGAGGGTCTCCTCGGCCACGCGCGGGAAGTCGAGGGCGGGGGGCAGGGGGTCGAGCGGCGGCGGCGGGACGGGGCTCATGGCGTCCTCCAGCACGTGGACCCGGCCGAGCAGGGACGGATCGCGGCGGCGGCATTCCTCCATCAGGTCGAGCAGGGTCGAGCGGACGCAGTGGGACTTGGCCTGGCCGAAGACGTAGACCCGGTCATGCCTCATGAGGAGATCGAACAGGCGGGCGTTGAAGTCTCCGACCGTGCGGCCGCCGAGCCGCCGCACCTCCGGCGAGAGGACCGAGTAGTTCTCCGTCACCGCCGACCGCCCCTTGATCTCGAACACGGTCTCCGCCCCCCGGGCCACCGCGTGGAAAAGGGCGGCCTCCATCAGGGCGGGAACCAGGGCATGGCTGGCCCCGCCCAGGAGCGCGTGGTAGGGCCAGATGGTGAGGACGTAGCGGCCGCTCTTCTCGAGCTGCTCGCAGTACTCCCGGGCCGTGGCCGCCGAGAACTCCGGGAAGCCTTCCGGACGCAGCCACGGTCGCCACCGTCCCTGGCGCACGTCGTCGGTCGAGATCACGGTGAAGGGCGCGGGGTGGCGCCCGTCGGCGTCGACCCAGGCCGCGGGATGGAAGATCTGGTGCACGCTGTGCGTGTCGAGGGACAGGACGAGGGTGGTGATGCGGGCCAGGTTCCGGTAGAGCCATTCGATCGCGCGCACGGAGTCCTCGACCGCCCCCGGCACGAACAGGCTGGCGCCGGGCGTGCAGAAGGCCACCTGGCAGTCGATGCCGAAGGCGGCGATGCGCTCGCCGTCCGCGCGCGCCTCCCCGATCGCGTGCGCCGTCCGGAACGCGGCCGCCTCCTCGGCCACGCGGGCCGCGCGCTCGAGGTAGACCGTGCCCACGGTGGTCCGGTCGTAGAAGCTCGGGGCGGGCAGGTCCATCGCCCTATCCTCCCACGCCGCCGCGCGCGAGCTGGCGGCGGGCGGCGCGCGTGATGATGATGCTGGCGGCCGCGGTCGCGAGCAGTCCCGCCGCCAACAGGGCCCATTCCGCAGGGCTCCGGCCGTGGCCTTCCCCCGCCGCGGCCGCCGCCTTGCCCGCGGCCCCGATCCAGACGTAGAGGACGGTCGCCGGCATCATCGCGATCCAGCTCGCCAGGACGTAGGGCCCGAATGCGACCGGGGTCAGGCCGTAGAGGTAGTTGCTGACGCTGAACGGCACGAGCGGGCTCAGGCGCAGGAGGGCCACCACCCGCCAGCCCTGGTCGCGGATGGCGCGGTCGATGGCCGCGAACCGCTCGTTGCGCTGGGCGAGGGCCTCGACCCGGGCGCGCGCGACGTAGCGCGCGATCAGGAAGGCGAGGGCGGCCGCCGTGGTCGAGGCCGCGGAGACGATCACGACACCCCACACGAGGCCGAAGACGAAGCCGGCGCCGACGGTCAGGATCGACCCGGGCACGAACAGGAGCGCGGCCGCGGCGTAGACGAGGCCGTAGAGGATGCCACCCCAGGCGCCCTGCCCGGCCACCCACGCCTGGAAGCCGCGCAGCCACTCGCCCACGGGAAGGACGCGCGCGGCCACCACGATCGCGACGATGGCGGCCCCGAGGAGGACCCAGCGGATTCGCGAGGAGCGACGGGCCTCGGTCACGCCCGGCGCGCCCGCCGGTAGAGCCATTCGAAGAGCTTCCGGGCGCGCGGAGTCAGCCGGCTCTTCTGGTACCGATCGCCCGTGCGCCGTGCGATCTCCGCGAACGTCGGGTAGGCATGGATGGTCCCGGAGAGGTCCTTGAGGCCGACGCCCGCCTTCATCGCGACCACCAGCTCGTGCACGAGGTCGCCGCCGCGCTCGGCGACGACCGTCGCCCCGAGGATGCGATCGCCGCCCTTCTCCGTGATGACCTTCGCGAAGCCCGCGCTCTCGCTCTCCACGATCGCGCGGTCGACCTCCGCCAGCGGCTGGAGCCAGACGTCGTGAGCGATCCCGGCCTTGCCCGCCTCCGTCTCGTTGAGCCCGACGCGACCGACTTCCGGAGACGTGAACGTGCACCAGGGCAGCACGCCCAGGTCCGTCGTCGATTTCAACCAGGGGGTCAGGATGTTGCGCACGACGACGCGCGCGTGGTGGTCGGCCACGTGCGTGAACTGCGGGGCGCCGGTCACGTCGCCGGCGGCGTAGATGTGCGGCTGCGAGGTGCGGAGATGGGCGTCCACGGTGACGCCCTTGGGAGTGAATGCCACTCCGGCCGCCTCCAGCCCGAGGCCGTCCACGTTGGCGGCCCGTCCCGCCGCAACCAATAGCGTCTCCGCCTCCAGCGTCTCGTCGCCTGCGGGCGAGGCGACCTCCATGCGCACGTGGCCGTCGCGCCGCTCGACCTGCCGCGCCTTTGCGCTCGTCCGGACCGCGACCCCGTCATCCTCCAGCGCGCGCCGGACGAGGTCCGCGACGTCCGGATCTTCCTTTTCCAGGATCCGGGCCGCCGCCTCCACGATCGTGACGCGCACGCCGAGGCGGGCGAAGGCCTGGCCCAGCTCGCATCCGATGGGGCCGCCGCCGAGGATGATCATCCGGTCGGGCCGCGCGCGCAGCTCGTCGAAGATCGTCTCGTTCGTGTAGGGGCGCGCCTCCGCCAGTCCCTCGATCGGAGGCAGCGAGGCCCGGCTGCCCGTGGCGATGACGAAGGCGGCCCCGCGCAGGCGCACGTCGCCGACCACGACCTCGCGCGGGGACACGAACCGAGCCGCCCCCCGGAAGACGTTCACGCCGAGCGACCGAAAGCGCTCCTCCGAGTCGTGGGGAGCGATGGTGGCCCGCCGCTCGCGCACGCGGTCCATCACGTCCTCGAATGAGAAGTCGGGCGCGGTGTCGCGCAGGCCCCAGCGCGAGGCGTGGGCGATCGTGTGGGCGGCGCGCGCGGAGGCGATGAGGGCCTTGCTGGGCACGCACCCGGTGTTGAGGCAGTCGCCGCCCATGCGGTGCTTCTCGACGAGCGCGACGCGGCCGCCGAGGCCGGCCGTGCCCGCGGCGGTCACGAGCCCGGCGGTCCCGCCGCCGATCACGACGACGTTGTAGAGGTCCGTGCCCATGGCCACAGGCTCCGAGCCCGGATCACGCCAGCGCGCCGCCGCAGCTCGACCCGCCGCCGGCCGTGCATCCGAAGCAGTGCTCGCCCGTCCGCACGCGCCGTCCGCGCAGCCGTCCGAGGTCGAAGGCCTCGATCCGCATCGGCAGGCCGCCGTTCAGGCCCATCTCGAGCATCTGGTTGAAGTCGCAGTCGTACAGCGTCCCGTCGTAACCGACGCTCACGAGCGACCGGCACATGAGGCCGGGCACGGTGGCGGGGTTGAAGGCGGCCTCCAGGCGAGCCATGTAGGCGTCGTAGTTCCCCGCGCGCTGGAGCCACGCCGCGAATCGGGAGATCGGCATGTTCGTGATCGTGAAGAGCGCGTTGAAGACGACGCCGTGGTGGTCGAACAGCCATTGCCTGGTGTCGCGCTCGAGGTCGGCCTGCGGCGGAGGCAGGAAGGCGCCGACCGGGTTCGAGACGAGGTTCACCACGAGGCTCGCGTGCCGGCCGTAGCCGACGGCGTTGAGGGCGCGCATGGCTTCGATGCTCTTCGCGAACACGCCGCGCCCGCGCTGGCGGTCGGTGGCGTCCTCCGTGTAGTGCGGGAGCGAGCAGACGACCTCGGCCTCGTGGGCGGCGAAGAACGCGGAGAGGTCGGCGACGCCGGGCTCGAACTGGACGGTGAGGTTGTGGCGGACCATGACCTTGCGACCGAGGGCGCGTCCGCGCGCCACCATCTCGCGGAAGCGCGGATGCAGCTCGGGTGCGCCCCCCGTGATGTCGAGCGTATCCAGCTCCGGCGTCCGCGCCAGCACGTCCAGGCAGGCCTCGAAGACGTCGTCGCCCATCACCTCCGTGCGGGTGGGCGAGGCGTCCACGTGGCAGTGATGGCAGGCCTGGTTGCAGCGCTTGCCCACGTTGACCTGGAGGGTCGTGGGCAAGGCTGCCCGCAGCTCGCCGTGCGCGCCGGAGACACGGAGGGCGAAACGCGACGTCGGGACCGTCGTCGTCACATCGAGATCTTCTTGTCGACGTTGTGGGCGACGAGCCCGTGGGCCAGCGCGATCCCGGCCCGGAGCGAGGCCGCCGCGTGCAGCGCCTCCGCCAGGTGCTTCATGGTGAGGCCCTGCTCGAGCGCGGTCTGCGTGTAGCTGTCGATGCAGTACGGGCACTGCGAGACCTGGGCCACCGCGAAGCCGATGAGGACCTTCTCGCGCTTGCTCAGGAGGCCGGGCTCGAAGGCGGCGACGTAGTAGCGCTCGAAGGCGGTCCAGAGCTCGGGGTTGTGCTCCTTCAGGTCGCCGAAGTGGGCGAGGTCCTTGTCGTCGAAGTAGGCGGGCATCCGTCCTCCCTCACTCCCGAAGCGTACCGCGGACCTCCGCAGTATGCTTGAAGCGACATGAGGGCGTGGGGAGGACGGAGCGCGGCCGCGCTCATGCTGGCCGCGTCGGCAGTGGCGGCGGGCATGGTCCTCTTCTCCGCGCGGGCGGCCGCTCCGGCGCGACCCTCCCCGCGGCCCTCGTTGTCGCCGTCACCGTCGCCGTCCGCGGAATCCGACGGACAGTACGGCAACCCGCAGGACCTCGACAGCTACATCGCCCAGCTCGCCAGCCCCGAGCGCGACGCCTGGCAGAAGCCGGACCAGGTCGTGGCCGCCCTCAAGCTCGCGAAGGGCCAGACCGCCTGCGACATCGGGTCCGGTCCCGGCTACTTCACGCTGCGCCTGGCGCGGGCCGTGGGTCCGAGCGGCTTCGTGTACGCGGTGGACGTCGAGGCGCGGATGCTCCAGGCCCTTCGCGACCGGCTGGAGTCGGCGCGCGTCCGCAACGTCGCTCCGGTGCTCGCCGTGTCCGAGGACCCCCTGCTCCCACACGGCGCCTGCGACCTCATCCTGGTCGTGGGCACCTACCACTTCTTCCCCGAACGTCAGGCCTATCTGGGCCGCCTCCGCCGCTCACTCAAGCCCAAGGGCCGCATCGTCAACATCGACTACCACCGGCGTCCGACGCCGACCGGCCCGCCACTCGACCATCGCGTGGCCCGCGAGACGTTCCTGGAGGAAGCCAAGGGCGCTGGCCTCGCTCTGGCCGAAGAGCCGACGTTCCTCCCGTATCAATACTTCCTGATCCTGCACGCAAAGTAACGCCCGTCACTGTCGCCTGTCACGATCCTGATGCCCCACCACCCGGGCGCCGCGCTCTATGAAGGCAGCTGTTCTCGACAACCCTCCCCCTTGGCCCTATGCTCGATCCTGTGGCGTCGGTACCTTCGCCACTCTCTCTTCTAAGACTCGAGCGGCCGCCTCTAACTGTTCTCTCGAAATTCGATAGTTGCCACCCAAGGCCTCCCATCGATCTCTTAACATACCCACGACGCCCGCTCGCGGCGGCCGATGCGCATCGTACATATCTGCATACCACGTCTGGAATTCGACAACCAGCGTGCGCAGTTCTGGCCCCAGGTCGGCGTACAGGTTGTGCCTGTTTAGCTCGTTGAAACGGTCAAGGAACGAGTCGATGTCGATTGCTTTCCGGTTGAGGTCATTTAACAACACCCTGAACTCCTCGTAAATCGTCACATCTCACCCATCAGAAGAATGGATTGGAATGTATTATCGTTCGCGTCCACCAATTCAAGACAACCTCGCCACCGCCTGGCTGCGCATACCGCAGCGTTGTTAGCCAGTTCATGAAGGGCGTTCGACCTGCGTAGTTGCCCATGCGCGGAACGCTGTTGATGAGTTGGCGCGTCTGCATCTCAGAGAACCAGCGAGCTCCAGAATCCCCCAATGGTCTGAGTGCACGCTGCGTGACCATGCGGCCCACATTGAAGTAGCCAGCACCCGCCGCGCCTTCCGCGACAATGCCGTAGAGCGCCGCACCAGCTGACACCCCCGAGGTACCGAGCGCAACGCGGGTCGTCCACTTGTGCGCATGGTCTGGTTGGGGCAGATGGAGGCGACAATATCCGAGTATTTGCGCCAGTCAAGAGACGTGGCGCAAATATTCGATAACGCGCGCCACAGTTGTGCGACATGGCGGTTTCGCACGTTTTGCGACTGTTTAGGAGGCGATTAACGGACGGCGGCTGCTGAGCTTCAGCCCTCCGGGGGCGCCGTCCCTCCGCCCTTGGCCGCGGTGACGGCGTCGGCCAGGCTCATCGGCTCCAGCGTGACCGCCGCCCCCGCCCGCGCACGCTCGAGCGTGAGCTTGGTCTGGCGGTACAGGTGGACCTGGGCGTGGAACGGCTCCTCGCCCCGCGCGGGCTTGCGGCGGCGGTACGTCCCGTCCGGCTGAAGGCGGCGCGCCTTGACGTTGTCGAGGAACATCGCGTCGAGGACGTCGAGGACCTTCTTGCGGCTCTCCAGCGCGACCGGGAAGAGCAGCTCGAGGCGCCGGTCGAGGTTGCGCGGCATCCAGTCCGCGCTCGAGAGGTAGACCTCGTCCTCGCCCCCGTTGCGGAAGTGGAAGACGCGCGAGTGCTCGAGGAAGCGGTCCACGATGGAGACGACCTCGATGGTCTCGCTCACCCCCTTGACCCCCGGGCGCAGGCAGCAGATGCCGCGCACGTTCAGGCGGATCCGCACCCCGGCCTTGCTGGCGTCGTAGAGGGCGCGGATCATCTCCTCGTCCACGAGCGAGTTCATCTTGGCCCGGATCTCCGCGGGCTGGCCCTCTTCCGCCCGGCGCTGCTCGCGCTGGATGAGGCGCACGACCCGCTCGCGCAGGGTGGTCGGGGCCATGGCCAGCTTCTTCATGCGCGGCGGGTCCGAGAAGCCGGTGAGGGCGTTGAAGAACGCGGAGGCGTCTTCGCCGATGGCGCGGTCCGCAGTCATGAGGCCGAAGTCGGTGTAGATGCGCGCCGTCTTCTCGTTGTAGTTCCCGGTGCCCAGGTGGACGTAGCGCTCGATGCCCTGCGGCCCGCGGCGCACGACCAGGCAGATCTTGGCGTGCACCTTGTACCCGTGGATCCCGTAGATGACGTGGGCGCCCGACTGCTCGAGCGAGCGGGCCCACCTGATGTTGGACTGCTCGTCGAAGCGGGCCATCAGCTCCACGATGACCGTCACCTGCTTGCCCGCCTCCGCCGCCCGCGAGAGGGCCTGCACGACAGGGCTGTCCCCGCTCGTCCGGTACAGCGTCTGCTTGATGGCGAGGACGTCGGGATCGGCCGCCGCCTGCGACACGAACGCGGTCACGGGATCGAAGGACTCGTACGGATGGTGGATCAGCACCTCGCCCTGGGCCACGCGGGCGAAGATGTCCTCGACCTCGCGCGGCTCCAGGGACATCTGCGGCTTGAGGGGCGGCTCGCGCAGGGCCTCGAGCGTGGGCAGCTCGACCAGGGGCCACAGCGCGCGGACGTCGAGGGGCCCGCGGACGTAGTACACGTCCGGCACCTCGATCTCCAGCCGCTGGACGAGGATTCCGAGCAGGGTGTCGCCCATCCCCTGCTCCACCTCCAGGCGGACCACGCGGCTCAGGCGCCGCTTGCGCAGCTCCTCCTCCACCGCGGCCAGGTAGTCGCGCCCGCCCTCTTCGTCGAGCTGCATCTCCGCGTCGCGGGCGACGCGGAAGGCGGCCGCCTCCAGGATGGTCTGGCCGGGGAAGAGCGCGCCCAGCTCGGCCCGGATGATCTCCTCGAGCAGGACGTACGTGTTGCCGTCGCCGCCCAGCGGCCGCACCAGGCGGCGCAGGCCGGCCGGCACCTGGACCACGGCCAGCCGCGGCCGCTCCTCGCCCTCCGGGGGCGCGAGCAGGATCGCGAGGTTGAGGCTCAGGTTCGCGAGCTGGGGGAACGGCCGCGAGACGTCGATGGCGAGCGGGGTCAGCGCGGGCAGGACCTCGGCCGTGAAGTAGCGGCCGAGGAAGGCCCGCGGCGCCTCCTCCAGCTCCTTGTAGGGGACGAAGCGGATGCCGCGCTCGCCCAGGGGCGGCAGGATCTCCTCCGTCAACGTGCGCCCCAGCCGCTCGACCATCTCGTGCGCGCGCTCGGACACGGCGGTGAGCTGCTGCCGCGGCCGCAGGCCGGCCAGGTCGGGGTTGGCGTCGCCCTCCTCGATCGCGTGCTTGAGGGCCCCCACGCGCACCATGAAGAACTCGTCGAGGTTGGTGGAGACGATGATCGCGAACTTCAAGCGGTCGAGCAGGGGCGTGGTCGGGTCCATCGCCTCCTCGAGGACGCGATGGTTGAACTCGAGCCAGCTCAGCTCGCGGTTGAGGAAGAGCTCGGGCTCCTTCTTCCGGGACTTGGCCTCGGCCTTGGTCAGGGCCACGGGCGCGGCCTGGCTTCCCGGAAGACGACCTTGCGCCCGAAGACCTCGGTCAGGTAGTCGGCGCGGGCCAGCGAGGCCAGGCGCTCCATCGTGAGGTCGCCCGCCCCCTCGACCTCCAGGGCCCAGTTGCCCTCCTCGTCCACGATGTGGACGTCCTTCACCTTCTGGAGGTGGTCGGCGTCGAGGGCGTTGGCCAGGCGCAGGATCGCGGAGAGCTTGTTGACGTCGATGCGCGCCTCGCGGTCCAGGGCCATGTAGGGCAGGTGGGACTTGGAGGGGATGGCGCGGCGGTGGTAGCGGGCCACGTTCGACACCACGTGCATCTCCTCCTGGCTCAGGCCGAAGATCTCGGAGGCGGCGATCAGGTACTGGCTGTGCTTGTGGTGGCCGCGGATGTTGACGTAGTTGCCGATGTCGTGGAGGAGGGCGGCCACCTCCAGCAGCAGGCGGTCGCGGTCGGAGAGGCCGTGCTCGCTGCGCAGATCGTCGAACAGGCGCACGGCGAGGTCGGCCACGTTGCGGGCGTGGGGCGCGTCGTAGCGGTAGCGCTCGCCCAGGGCGGCCGCGCTGGAGAGGACCTGCTTGCGGAAGTCCTCGATCCCCTGCGGCTGGTCGCTGCGCACGAGGTCGAGGAGGAGGCCGTTGCGCAGGGAGGCGTCGGGGACGGTGATGCGTTCGGCGGAGGTCTCGAGCAGCAGCTCCCGGTAGGCGAGCAGGGCGGGCACCAGCGTCTCCGCCTCCGATTGCGGGAGCCGGTACTTCTCCACGAGCTGCTCGGTGTCATAGCCGACGAGCGAGTCCACGAGACGGATGAAGGAGTCGCGGTCGAAGACGGGCATCTCGCCTTCGGGCAGGTCGCCCACGATCTGCACGGCGGCGAAACGCACGTCGCCCCCCAGCGCGATCATGTGCCTGGCCTCGCGCATCGGCATCTCGCGCCGGATGTCGTCCACGACGTTGTGGATGTGGCGGACGAGCAGGCGCGTGCCCTGCTCGTGGCTGCCCTGCCATCCGCCCAGGCTCTGCCGCATCCGGATCGATCCCAGCGGGTAGGTCCCGGAGTGGATGGGCTGGCCCTTGCGGAGGAACGAGATGTCCGCGCTGCCGCCCCCCACCTCGACGAGGAGGGCGTCGCCCTCCACCAGGGCCGGGTGCTGGGCCAGGCGCTCGCGCACCGCGAGGTAGGTGAGGCGGTTCTCCTCGGAGCCGTCGATGACCTCGACCTCGAGGCCGGTGCGCAGGCGCACGCGGTCCAGGAAGGCGTCCGCGTTGCTGGCTTCCCGCACCGCGCTCGTGGCCACCGCGCGGTAGCGGACGACGCCGTAGGTGTCCATGATCCGGCGGAAGCCTTCCAGCGCCTTGAGCGTGGCCTCGATGGTGGCCGCGCCGAGGCGGCCGTGGGTGAAGGTGTCCTTTCCCAGGAGGACCCCGCGCGAGACCTCCTCCAGCTGGTGGAGGGTGCCTTCGGGCGTCGGCTCCGCGACGACGAGGCGGATCGCGCTCGCCCCCATGTCCACCACCGCCACCGGACGCGACGATGGCGCGGGCGCCGGTACCGCGGGCGCGGAGACGGGCTGCGGGAGCGTGTTCTTGCGCGCCATCAGGGCTCCGTCGCCCTCATCGGAGCGCGGCCGGCGCCGGCGGAGGGGCCGGCCGCGGCCTCGCCGGACGCCAGCGGGCCGATCGCGGGAGCGGCGACCTCGGGCGCATCTCCCGCCTCGACGTGGATCGTCATCCCCAGCATCCGCTCCAGCAGCTCGGCCCGGCGCGGCGCGCCCCACACCTCGAGGGCCGGATCCGCGGTCACGTCGAGATGGACGCGGAGGCGGCTCCCTCGGGCGGAGACCTGCAGGGCGCGGACGATCTGGCGATGGCTGCGGTCGAGGGCGTCCCCCAGCCGCAGGTAGCCGGCCAGCACCTCCACCGTGCGGCGCTGCGCGCGGGGCAGGGCCCCGAACTCCAGGTGCTTCCGGCGGGGCCGGCCGCGGCGGTGATAGCGCGCGATGGTGGCGATGACCTCGACCTCGAGGGGCGTGAACCCGCGCAGCTCGCCGTTCTTGATCAGGTAGTACGTGTGCTTGTGGTGGTTCGTGTAGGCGATGTGGTGCCCGATGTCGTGCAGGAGGGCCGCGTACTCGAGCTGCGCCCGCTCGCCCTCCCCCAGGCCGTGCTGCTTCGCGGTGGCGTCGAACAGGGCCAGCGACAGCTCCGCGACCTTGCGCGCGTGCTTCTCGTGCCACTGGCAGCGCTCGGCCAGGCTCACCACCGAGCGCCGCCGCACGTCGGGATAGGCCTCCGCGCGCGCCAGCGAGCGCCGGTGCCCGTGGATGTAGTCGAGGATGATCCCTTCCCGCAGCGCCCACTGGCACAGGATCAGCTCGCGGACGCCCAGCTCCTGCAGGATGGTGTCGATCACCACCGCCCCCGCCACGATGATGTCGGCGCGGGCCTCGTCCAGGCCGTCCGTCTTGAGGCGCGTCTTGAGGTCGGACGCGACCAGCCACTTGCGCGCGGCGTGGATCTGCTCGGCGGAGACGGTGACGTGGTGCAGCGGCTCCGGCACCGCCTCCCCCGCCCGCTTCAGGGCGAGGGCGCCCACGGCCAGGATGGTGCCCGAGGTCCCGATCGCGCACTCGAAGCCGGACGAGCGCAGCCGGGCCCGGTGGGGGGCCAGCGTCCTCTCCACGTGCTTGACCAGCCGCGCCTCGTCCTTGGACGAGAGGGGATCGCTCTTGACGAACTCCTCGCTCGTGCGCAGCACTCCGAGCTTCTCGCACACGCCGTACTCCATCCCCTGGCCGCCCCCCACCGCGAGCTCGACGCTGCCGCCGCCGATGTCGAGGACGAGGGCGCGCCGGCCCTCGAGATGGATGCTGTGCAGGACGGCCAGGTAGATGAGGCGCGCCTCCTCGTCCCCGGGGATGGTGCGCGGCCAGATGCCGAGCTCCTGGCCGGCCCGCTCCAGGAAGTCCTCGCCGTTGGTGGCCTCCCGGATGGCGGAGGTGGCCACGGCCAGGATCTTCTCCGCGCCCGCGCTGTCGGCCAGGCGCTTGTACTTCCGCAGCGCGTCGAGGCCGCGCGCCATGGCCGAGGCGGGCAGCTTCCCGCGCGAGAGGGTGCGCGCGCCGAGGCGCACCATCTCCTTGTCCGTGCCGATGACCCGGAACGCCCCCTGGCGCAGCGTCTCCACCAGCACGACATGGAAGGAGTTGCTGCCCAGGTCGATGGCCGCGATCTTCATCTAAGTCATTCTACTCAAGTGCATCATCGGCCCGATGGCAATCCTTGGCGGCGCGTGTCATCCTGTGCTAGTCTCCGTGACTTTCCGGCGACTTCCCCGTGAATCCCCACCCAGCCGATCGCGTCGCCCCGCTCCTCCGGCAGCGCATCCGGACGGTCTTCCGCCGCCTCCCCAAGGCCCTGGCCGGCAGCGAAGAGGACCTCCACCAGATGCGCGTGGCCGGCCGCCGCCTGCGCGTCGCCCTCCCCCTCCTGGTCCACAAACCGGAGGGGCGGCGCGTGCGCCGCAGCCTGCGCCTGCTGAGGGCGCTCACCCGCGTGGGCGGGCTCAGCCGCGACTTCGACGTGAGCGTGGCCCTTTTCGAGGAGGAGATGGCGAAGGGCACGCCGACGGCGGAGCGGCGGCTCCTGGGGCGGCGGCTCCGGGCCGCGCGCGCGCGGGGGCGCGGGCGCATGGCGGAGGCCCTGCTGGACCTCGAGATCGCCCGGCTCCGGCGAGACCTGCGGGTCCTGTCCCGGCGGAGCGACGGCTTCTTCGCCGTCCAGCGGCGGCTGCGCGAGCGGCGCGACCAGGACGGAGCGGAGACGCTGGCCCTCCTGGCCGCTCTGGGCGACCGCTTCGACCCCGTCGCCCTGCACCGGCTGCGCCGGCGCATCCGGCGCCTGCGCTACACCTCCGAGCTGGCCGGCGCCTTGAAGGGCCTGCCGCCGGCGGCGGTGGACGACCTGCGTCGCCTGCAGGACCAGCTCGGCTCCCTGCACGACACGTACGTGCTGGCGGAATGGCTCGGCCGCCAGGCCGCGGCCTGCCAGACGCGGGGCGAGGCCGCCGCCGCCGCCGAGGCCTCCGCCCTGAAGGCGGTGTTCCAGGAGAAGACGGAGGCCGCGCACCGCGCGTTCTTCGCCCTCCCCCCCACGGAAGTCATCGCGCGGGCCCTGGCCGCGATGGGCCAGTCGCGCCCGGCGGCTTGAGGTAGAGACATGCGCCTCTTGATCGTCCGCCACGCCATCGCCGTTCCCCACGGGTCGCCGGACGTGCGCGAGGACGAGAGGCCGCTCACCCCCCGCGGCGAGAAGCGGTTCCGGGCCGCCGCCCGCGGGCTGGCCCGGATCTGCCGGCGCCCGGACGTCCTCCTCACCAGCCCGCTCGTGCGCGCCCGTCAGACCGCGGAGATCGCGGCCGAGGCCTGGGGCAAGGTCGAGCCCGTCGAGGCGGACGCCCTGGCCGGCGGCAGCTTCGAGGAGATCGCGGCCGTGGTCGACGCGCACGCCGACAAGGGGGTCGTGGCCCTCTTCGGCCACGAGCCCGACGTCTCCGGGCTCGTGGCCGGGTTGCTCGGCACCAGCGCCTCCGAGCGCCTCACCTTCAAGAAGGGCGGGGCCGCCCTCCTCGACGTGCCGCGCCGGATGGCGGACGGGGGCGCGCTCATCTGGTACGTGCCGCCGCGGGTGCTGCGCGAGGCCGCGGGCGACGAGTAGCCTCTAGCGGCCCTCACCTCCGGCCACCGTGCTCGTCGTGGTGGTCGTCGTCGTCGTCGTCGCGGTCGCCGTCGTGCCTGCGGACCACGTTGATGGTGACGGTGGCGGGGCTCGAGGCCTGGACGCCGTCGCTCGCCGTGTACGTGAACGTGTCCTTCCCCACGAATCCGGGCGCGGGCAGGTAGGCGAACCAGCCGCTCGGGTCGAGGAAGAGGAAGCCGTGCGCGGTCCGGCGGACCAGCGCCGCCCGCAGCCGCGCCCCCTCCGGATCCGAGTCGTTGCCCAGCACTCCCGGCGCGGGGATGAAGAACGCGCGGTTCCGCTTCGTCGTGTAGGTGTCGTCGCGCGCGACGGGCGGCCGGTTGACCTTGCGGACGGTGATCGTCACCCGGGCCACGTTCGACTCGGCCTGGCCGTCACTGGCCTTGTAGGTGAAGCTGTCGGTCCCGGAGAAGGACGGGGCCGGCGCATACGTGAACGAGCCGTCGGGCCGGAGGAGGAGCGTCCCGCTCGCGGGGCCGCTCACGAGCCGCGCGGTCAGCACGTGGTGGTCGGCGTCGGTGTCGTTGCCCAGCAAGCCCGGGGCGGGCACGCTCAGGGCCGAGGCCTGGGTGGTGGCGTAGGCGTCGTCGTTTGCCACGGGCGGGGTATTGCATCCGGCCGTGGGCACGAGCGTGATGTCGAGGCCGGTGACGGGCGGGGGCACGTCGAAGGGCGCGGTGGTGACGCCGTCATAGCCGGCCTTCGAGGCCTGGACCTTCCATCGTCCAGGCACCACGTCCCAGGCGTAGAGGCCGTCCGCGGCCGTGACCTCCGGGTTGGTGGTCGGGATGGTCTCGCTCGGGTCCGGGCTCACGTAGGTGGCGCTGCCCGCGGGCTCGTTCTTGAGCAGGGTCACGGTGGCGCCGGCCAGGGGCGCGCCCGTGCAGCCGTCGAGGATGGTGCCGCTCGGGTCCACGAACAGGAGCGAGCCGGCGATGGTCTCCGTGCCTCCGCCCGCGCACGCGACCTGCACGGTGAGGAGGTAGGTCGGCCCGCTGAAGAACGGCGGCGGGAACGTCGCCTGCCACGCGTTGCCGCCCAGGGGCGCCATCGCCTGCGTGACCGGGGCGCCGCCCACCAGGGCCAGGGTCGCGGTCACCGACACCGCCGGACAGGTCGGGCTCGCGACCAGGCGCAGGGGGAGCGTCGTGGCGAGGACGGGCAGGTTCGACTTCGCCCAGGCCGCGTTCACGAAGAGGGAGAACGGCGGGACCGGCGGCGTCCAGCTCCCGAAGCCCACGGTCGCGAGTCCGCCCGCGGCGACGGTCACGGCGATGGTCCGCGGCGTCGTGCTGACGCGGCCGCCGGGCAGCCGGATGTAGACCTGGTCGTTCCCCGGACTGAGGCCGGGGACGAGGTACGACCCGTCGGCGGCGGTCGTGGCACACGCGAGGGGCACGGTCGGGAAGACGCAGACCTGGAGACCGGGCACGCCGTTGTCTCCCGGCTCGCGCGTGCCGTTCCCGTTGACGTCGTTCCAGGCCACGCCCTGGACGGAGCCGGTCGTGGGCGGTGGAGGGGGCGGACCCGC
>JBGPBV010000028.1:0-58743 GCA_041481445.1 Vicinamibacteria bacterium | reverse complement strand
TGGCGCGCCAAGCGGGAAGACGGGTTGCGCGCGCCGGACGGCTGGCTCTCCGTCGTCGGACTGCACTGGCTGCACGAAGGCACGAGCACGCTCGGCAGCGCGAAAGGCAGCGACGTCACCCTCCCGGCCTCCGCTCCGGCGCACGTCGGGACCGTCGAGCTCGCCAAGGGGCGGGCCGTCATCCACGTGGCCGCGGGCGTGGCCGTGACTTCGAAGGACAAGCCGGTGACCGAGCTCGAGCTGCACTCGGACAAGGACGGCCATCCCGACGTCCTCTCCGTGGGTCCCCTGAGCGTCTACGTGATCGAGCGCGGCGGCCGGCTCGCGCTGCGAGTGAAGGACCCCGGGAGCGCGCGCCGCCGCGGCTTTCCTGGCCTCACCTGGTATCCGGTGCGCGAGGACTACCGGATCACGGCGCGATTCGTGCCCTACGCGCCGGCCAAGCCGATCCCGATCGCGAACGTGCTCGGCATGGTCGAGCCGCTGCCGAGCCCCGGCTACGCCGTCTTCAAGGTCGACGGGCGAGAGGTGCGGCTCGAGCCCGTGCTGGAAGAGCCGGACGCCAAGGAGCTGTTCTTCATCTTCCGCGACGCCACCGCGGGCAAGGACACCTATCCCGCGGGCCGGTTCCTGTATTCCGCAATGCCGAAGGACGGCCAGGTCGTCCTCGACTTCAACAAGGCCTACTCGCCACCGTGCGCGTTCACCTCCTTCGCCACCTGCCCGCTCCCCCCGAAGCAGAACCGCCTCGACGTCCGCATCGAGGCCGGCGAGAAGAGGCCGCCCGAGCACTGAGTTCCCGCCGGGCTCCTCCCGGCCCCGTCGTGGCACCGCCCTTGCACACCTCCCTCGAGGAGGTACCGATGGCACGCCTCACCACGATCGCGGCCAGCCTGGTTCTCGCCGCCTGCACCATGCGGTCGGCGACGGCGACGCCGAAGGACCCTTCTCCGGCCGACGAGCCCCACGTCGACCCCGTCCTCCGCGCCCAGGTCCTGCTCGACCGCGCGCACTTCTCGCCCGGCGAGATCGACGGGCGAGACGGGGGAAACACCCGGCTGGCGATGGCCGCCTTTGCGCAGGCGCGAGGCGTCGCCGGAGCGGCGGCCGCCCGAGCGGCGCTCGAGCAGGACACCTCGCCGGTCCTCGTGACCTACACGATCACGGCGGACGACGTGAAGGGTCCGTTCGTGCCGGTGCCGGAGGACATGATCGAGAAGGCCAAGCTGCCCGCGCTCGGATATGCGTCGGCGGCGGAGGCGCTGGGCGAGAAGTTCCATGTCAAGCCGGAGCTGCTGCGGCGCCTGAACCCGCAGGCATCGCTGTGCGCCGGCGAATCGATCCAGGTGCCGAACGTCGCGCGATCCGCGGCGGGCAAGGCGGCCAAGATCGTGGTCGACGAGTCGGACGCCTCGCTGACCGTGCTCGACGCGCAGGGCCGCGCGCTCGCGCGCTACCCCGCCACGATGGGCTCCGAGCACGACCCGCTGCCGGTCGGGACGTGGAAGATCACGAGCGTGGATCGCAGCCCGACGTTCTTCTACAATCCAGACCTGTTCTGGGACGCCAAGGCCGAGCAGGCGAAGGCCAGGATCGCGCCCGGCCCGAACAACCCGGTGGGCGTGGTCTGGATCGACCTCTCGAAGCAGCACTACGGGATCCATGGGACCCCCGAGCCCTCCGCCGTCGGCAAGACGCAGTCCCACGGGTGCATCCGCCTGACCAACTGGGACGCGATGGAGCTCGCCGAGATGGTGGCCCCGGGCATGCCGGCGATCCTGCAGGAGTAGCGCTCTGCGTGCGGGGGTGGCGTTCCTGGCGGGCCTGATCCTCGGCGCGGCGGGAGCCTGGCTGGTCGCGACGCGGGGACTCCTGCCCCTGACCGCCCGCCCTGCGTCCTCGACGCCCGCGCAATCTCCCTCTCCGCCGGCGGCGAGCGCTCCTGCGCCGAGCGTCGCCGAGGCGGGTCCGGCCGCCGCACCATCGGCGCCAGGCGACTGGGCACCCATCCCGGAGCCGGAGTCGCCTCTGGGCACGCTCGCGCCATCGCCCGTGCCGGGCGACAGCACGGACGCGCTACTCGATCCGCGGGCGCTGGCCGCCCCCCTCGGCACGCCGGCCCTTCCCTCGGTGCGCGACCTCGACCGCCTGCGCGACCGCCATCTCCTGCTGCCCGTCGAGGGGTACGACCTGCGCCAGCTCCGGGACAACTTCGCGGAGAAGCGCGGCGGGCGCGTGCACGAAGCGATCGACATGGCGGCCCGGCGCGGCACGCCCGTGCTCGCCGTCGACGACGGCGTCGTCCAGAAGCTCTTCACGAGCGCGGCCGGTGGCCTGACCGTCTACGAGTTCGACCGCGACGGCCAGTACTCGTACTACTACGCGCACCTCGACCGCTACGCGGAGGGGCTGCGCGAGGGCCAGACGGTCAAGAAGGGCGATCGCCTCGGCTACGTCGGCACCAGCGGCAACGCCCCGCCGGGCACGCCCCACCTGCACTTCACGATCTTCAAGCTCGCGCCGGACCGGCGATGGTGGGAGGGCACGCCGATCGACCCCTACCCGCTCTGGGCCCTCGGCCGCTGAGGCGGCGGGCCTTCCCCGCCGCCGCCGACCGTGCGCGCTATACTCGCCCCGTCCGCCGGCGGCGCCGCCGACGGCACGCGCGGGGGTCCTGGCGTGAACGGGCTGCCTCTCATCCTCTTCTTCCTGGCCGTGGCCACCATCGGCTACCGCTACTACTCCGCCTTCCTGGCCGCGCGCGTGGCCGCCCTCGACGACGCCCGGGTCACGCCCGCCCATCGCTTCAGCGACGGCAGCAACTACGTGCCCACCAACAAGTGGGTGCTCTTCGGGCACCACTTCGCGGCCATCTCGGGGGCGGGGCCGCTCATCGGGCCCGTGCTGGCCGCGCAGTTCGGGTACTTGCCCGGCCTCCTCTGGATCACGCTCGGTGTGGTGTTCGCGGGGGCCACCCACGACTTCATCATCCTGGCCGCCTCCGTGCGGCGCGGGGGCAAGTCGCTGGCCGACATCGCGCGCGCCGAGATCTCCCCCCTGGCCGGCGCCACCGCCATGGTGGCCATCCTCTTCATCGTCGTGATCGCGCTGGCCGGGCTGGGCATCGCCGTGGTCAACGCCCTGGCGGAGTCGCCCTGGGGCGTGTTCACGATCGCGATGACGATACCGATCGCGATCGTGGTCGGGATGTACATGAGGTCGGGCACGCACGAGTCCATCCGGCGCGCGTCGATGTTCGGGGTGGCGGCGGTTCTCCTGGCCGTGGTCGCCGGGCGCTGGATCGTCGGCTCGCCGCTGGAGGGGATGTTCACCCTCACCCGGACCCAGATCACGCTCGCCATCGCCGGCTACGGCTTCGTGGCCAGCGTGCTGCCCGTCTGGCTGCTCCTCGCCCCCCGCGACTACCTCTCCGCCTACATGAAGCTCGGCACCATCTTCGCGCTGGTGGTCTCGACCATCCTGGTCGCCCCGCCCATCCACGCGCCCGCCCTGTCCGCCTTCATCCACGGCGGGGGACCGATCGTGCCCGGCAAGCTCTACCCGTTCGTCTTCATCACGATCGCCTGCGGGGCGATCTCCGGCTTCCACTCCCTCGTCAGCTCCGGCACCACGCCGAAGATGCTGGACAAGGAGACGGACGCGCGGATGATCGGCTACGGCGCCATGCTCTGCGAGGGCCTGGTCGGCGTGGTGGCCCTCATCGCGGTGTGCGCCCTCCAGCCCGGCGATTACTACGCGATCAACGTGCCGCCCGCGGTCTACGCCCGCCTCGGCCTCTCCCCCGTCAACCTGGCCGAGCTCTCCCGCGAGGTGGGCGAGAACGTGGCCGGGCGGACGGGGGGGGCGGTCTCGCTCGCGGTGGGGTTCGCGCAGATCTTCTCCGGCCTGCCCGCCCTGCGCGGCCTGATGTCGTACTGGTACCACTTCGCGATCATGTTCGAGGCCCTGTTCATCCTGACCACCATCGACGCGGGGACGCGCGTGGGCCGGTTCCTCGTCCAGGAGTTCCTGGGCGGGATCTGGAAGCCGCTGGAGCGCACGAACTGGCTTCCGGGGACGCTCCTCTCCACGTTCCTCGTCGTCGCCGCCTGGGCCTACTTCATCCTCACCGGCTCGATCTCGCAGATCTGGCCCATGTTCGGCATCGCCAACCAGCTCCTGGCCTCGGTCGCGCTGTGCGTCGGCACGACCGTGATCATCAACGCCGGGCGCGCCCGTTACGCGTGGGCCACGATGGTGCCGCTCGCGCTCGTCTCGACGACCACCCTCTACGCGGGTTACCGCTCGGTCATGGACAACTTCCTGCCCATGACCGCGGTGCCCGGCAAGGCCTTCACCGGCTATCTCGACGCCGCCCTCACCGCGCTCCTCATGTCGTGCGTGCTGCTGATCCTCGCCGCCTCCGCGCGCGCCTGGCAGCGCGGCCTGCGCGGCGAGCGGATCCCGCTCGTGGCCGCCGCCGACGGGCCCGCCGGCACCTCCGGCCCCGACGGCTGCTGCTGACCGGATCCGGACACTAAGGCGGACACCTGTCCGCTAAGGATTTCTAAGGCAACCTTTTTAAGGGGGGTTTCGTCTCATCCGGCAAGGTCATCGAAGCGCCGCCCCCGGGGGCAACCATGGCGGCCGGCGATGACGACCCCAAGGAGTGATCGGATGAGCGAAGTGGTGATGAAGATCCCGAGCGGCAACCTCAAGGACCTGGTGCGGGAGTTCGAGCGGCAGCTCATCGAGGCCGCCCTCTCCGCGTCCGCCGGCAACCAGCGGCGTGCCGCTGCCTCGCTCGGCCTGTTGCCCACCACGCTTCACGAGAAGATGAAGCGGCTCGGGCTGCTGCGCCGTGGGATGCCGGGCGTGATCGACGAGGACGGCGCCGGCTCGGCGCTGCGGATGTAGGCAGGCGGCCACGGCCGCCCCGCCCGCGGGCTATTCGGGCCCCGGGGATCCGGCGGCGCGCCGCGCTTCGTCGAGGCGCCGGCATCCCTCGAGCACGAGCTCCGCGAAGCTCCGGCCGATCCTCTCGCCGTGCTCGTCGCCCGGCGCGAAGCGGAACCGTCCCTCTTCCCAGGCCAGGAACGCGTAGACGGCGTCCGCGCCCGCGCGCCCGTCTCCGCTCGCCCCGACGATCTCCCCTTCGCGGAAGCGGATGATCATGCGGCGCGCGTTCGCCTCCGCCATCAGCACGCCGGTCAGGCGCGTGAGGTGGCACATCTGGAGGACGCCGGGGGCGCCGATCACCTCGATCTCGCCCTCCATCCCCGGGCCCGGCGTGCCGCGGCGGCCGAGCATCATGTAGCGCTTCAGCGTGAGCTGGATGCGTATGAGCAGCTCGCGCACCGGCGTCTCCTTGGAGACGAAGTCGTCCGCTCCCAGCTCCAGCCCCTGGTAGCGCGCCCGGTAGTCGTCCCAGCCGGAGAGGAAGAGCAGCGGCGTCTGCCGGATCAGCGAGTGGCTACGCACCTTCCGGCAGAACTCGAACCCGTCGTCGCCGGGCATGCGGATGTCGGTGAGGATCAGCCAGGGCCGCTTCTCGAGGGCCAGGGCCAGGCCCGCTTCGCCGTCGCCCGCCTCGTAGACCGTGAAGCCCTGGCCTTCGAGCAGCCCGCGCAGGAAGCCACGGAAGACCGCGTTGTCGTCCACGACCAGGACCTGGCGCAGGACGTCCGGGATGTCCTCGAAGGTCGGGAGGGCGGAGCGGGACGCGGGAAGGTCGGGCGGGTCGTACGGATCCGGTGGATCCGGCGAGCGTCCCTGATCCGGGTTGCTCATGATGTCCGTGAGCGGACCATTATGCCCCAACCCTGTGCTACCGTGCCGCCCTTCGATGGCGCAGGCCAGGACCAGGAAGCGGCGCGTCGAGATCCTCCAGAGCGCGGCCGCCGCCTTCCGCCGCCGCGGCTACCACGGCGCGAGCATGGACGAGATCGCCAGGGCCCTGCGCATGACCAAGGGGAGCCTCTACTACTACTTCGAGAACAAGGAGGAGATCCTCTTCTTCTGCCACGACTACTCGCTCGACATCCTCCTGGAGGGGCTCGAGCGCGTGGAGAGGGCGGGGGGCAGCCCCGCCACGCGGCTG
Organism: Vicinamibacteria bacterium; assembly: GCA_041481445.1. Classification (GTDB taxonomy): domain Bacteria; phylum Acidobacteriota; class Vicinamibacteria; order Fen-336; family Fen-336; genus AA29. Next base: position 52,643 of record JBGPBV010000028.1, on the reverse strand, counting down.
CGCAGCCTCATCGAGTCGTTCGTGCACCACATCCTCGACGACCTCCGCGGCACGGCCATGACCCTGGACTTCCAGGCCTTGTCCCCCCCGCGCCTCCGCCGGGTGATCGCCAAGCGGGACCGCTTCGATCGCGGCGTGCGGCGGCTGCTGCAGGAGGGGATGGACGCGGGTGAGCTCGCGAAGGGCGACGCCAAGCTGCTCACGTTCGCGATCCTGGGCGCGGTGAACTGGATCCCGCGCTGGTTCGATCCGAGAGGCCCGGCCACGTCGGAGAGGATCGGAAAGGTGTTCGCGGAGTACCTGGTGGCCGGCCTGCGCGCGCCGTCCCGCGTACCATAGACCCGCATGCCGGTCACCGACGCCCACATCCACGTCCAGCCCTGGTGGGAGCTCAAGCCGGCCGTGCTCGAGGTCATCCGCCACGGCCGCGCCGACCTCGACGAGATCGAGAAGATCAACCGGAGCCCGGCCCACCTCCTGCGCAAGATGGACGCGGAGGGCATCGACCGCGCCGTGCTCGTGAACTACCCGAGCCCGGACCTGATGGGCTTCACCTCGCGTGTCAACGAGTACGTCGCCGAGTATTGCGCGGCCGCGCCCGAGCGCCTGATCGCGATGGGCGGCGTGCACCCGCGCTTCACCGACGACGCGGCGGCCGAGGTGAGACGTGCCGCGGACATGGGCGTGCGGGCGCTCAAGCTGCACCCGCCCCACATGGCGGTGGAGCCCAACGCGTACCTCCACGGCCTGGACGCGCTGCGCGCCCTCTACGAGGAGGCGCAGCGCCTGGCCCTGCCCGTGATGATCCACACCGGCACCTCCATCTTCCCGGGCGCGCGCAGCCGGGCGGGGGAGCCCATGGCGGTGGACGACGTGGCCGTGGACTTCCCCGACCTCACCATCATCCTCGCCCACGGCGGCCGCCCGCTCTGGATGGAGCAGGCCTTCTTCCTGGTGCGGCGGTTCCCGCGCGTCTTCATGGACGTCTCGAGCATCCCGCCGGGAGCGATCCTGCGCTACTTCCCGCGCCTGGCCGAGGTCGCGGACAAGGTGCTCTACGGAAGCGACTGGCCGGCGCCGGGGGTGAAGAGCATGGCGGACAGCCTGCGGGGCTTCCGCGCGCTGGGACTGCCCGCGGACGCGGAGGCGAAGATGCTCGACCTCAACGCGCGGAAGCTGTTCGCCTGAGACGAAAGGGGCGCCGACCGGCGCCGCTAGACGCCTCAGGTGCCGCCGTAGCCGATCGTGGCCTTCCCGCCCTCGACGATCACCGGGACCCTCCGCTGTCCCTTGGAATGACCGAGCATCTCGTCGAGGTGGGCGGAGGACTTCTTGACGTTCCGGTAATCGACGGCGTAGCCCTTCCCGGCGTAGGCCTCACGGGCCGAATCGGTATAGGGTCAGCCGTCCTTGCCGTAGATCACGACGCTCGGGTCAGCCATATCTTCTATTATAGGAAGCGCGGCCTGGACTCGGGCATAATCGGCGGCCAACCACGCATGTCCGCAACCCCGGTCACCCCTGACGCGTCCGGCCCGCGGCCGCCGCGGCTGGACGTCGTCTCTCCCCCTGCCGCGTCGCTGCCGGGGTGGGTGGAGCGCCTGCTCGACGGCGCGCCCACGCGTCAAGAGCGGGGACGCGGCGGGCGGCCGGACCTCTTCTACCGGGAAGGCGGCGGGTGGCGGCAGGTCTCGTCGGCCGTCCTGGGCGCGCGCGCGCTCGACGCCCTCGAGTTCCAGCGGGCGGTGATGGACGCCTTCGCGGCGATCTTCGACCAGCTCTCGTCGGCGGGCGCGGTCCATCCCGTGCGCTTCTGGACCTTCGTGCCCGACATCCATGCGCGCGTGGAGCCCGACCTCGACCGCTACATGGTGTTCAACGCCGCGCGCTTCGCCGCGTACTCCGCCCGGTACGGCGGGCGCGAGGTCTTCCCGCGCGCGCTGCCGACCGCCTCCGCGGTGGGCACGGGCGGACCGGACCTCACCCTGCATTGCCTGGCCGCGGAGGCCGCCGGCCAGCCGGTGGAGAACCCGCGGCAGGTCCCGGCGTATCACTACTCGCGCCGCTTCGGGCCGTTGCCGCCGTGCTTCGCGCGGGCGACGGTCGTGCGGCCGCGCGCGGGAGCGCCGCTCTTGATGGTGGGCGGCACCGCCAGCATCCGCGGCGAGGAATCGGTGCACGAGGGAGACCTCGCCGCGCAGATCGACGAGACGCTGGCCAACCTGGCCAGCGTGGTCTCCGCGGCCGGGGGCGTGCACGGCCCGGCCGACGCCCTCGCGCGCTATCGCCACCTGCGCGCCTATCACCGCCGCCCGGAGGACGGATCCGAAGTCGAGCGCCGCCTGCGCGCCGCCTTCCCCGGCCTCGACGCGCTCGAGCTCGTCTCGGCGGAGCTGTGCCGCCGGGAGCTGCTGGTCGAGGTGGAGGGCCTGGCCGAGGGCTGGGCTACTCCGGCCGGACGTTGATCAGGAGCCTCAGCTTCCGCGCGTGCGCGAGCCCGTAGCGGAGGGTGGTCACCGTCCCGCTCACGCGACCGAAATCCGTCTTCTCGTCGAGCTGGTGCCGGCCGTTGTAGCCGTCGATCGCCTCCCCGTTGTCGTCGAGCCAGGTGAGGCGGACGACGCCCTTCCAGTCCGTGCTGGAGGCGTTCGAGTACTCGAGCTCCACCTTGACCGACGCCGTCCACTCCTCGTCGGCGCCGTGGGCGACGCGGGCCTTGAGCCCCGGCCCTCCCTGTCGCTCGAGGTGGATGCGGTGCAGGAGGACGGGGCCCTCCTTGGCGCCAAGCTCGTACCACTTGTCGAGCTCGAAGGGCACGGTCTTGTCGACCGTGACCTGCGCGGCGGCGGGCACGGCGAGCGCGGCCGTGGCCAGCAGGACCATCATCGACGATCGCCAGAGCCGCATCCGACCTCCTCGTCCCATGCGATCGGATACTAGCACCGACGGTGCTATCATCCGATGCTTTGCGCAGTCCCTCGGGAGACGCGACGTGAGCCTCGCCTCCGGAACGACGTTCGGGCCCTACCAGATCCTCGATCCCCTCGGACGTGGCGGGATGGCCACGGTCTACAAGGCCTACGAGCCGGGCCTCGACCGCTACGTCGCCCTGAAGATCCTGCCCCGCGAGTTCCTCCACGACGAGGGTTTCGCCGAGCGCTTCCGCCGCGAGGCCAAGGTCATCGCACGACTGGAGCATCCCAACATCATCCCCATCCACAACTTCGGGATCGAGGAGCAGAGCCGCACGCCGTGGATGGCGATGCGCCTCATCTCCGGCGGGGCCCTCTCCGGGGTCATGAAGAAGTCCCGGATGAGCGCCGAGCGCGTGGTCGCGATCCTGCGCGGAGTGGCGGAGGCGCTCGACTACGCCCACGGCAAGGGCGTCGTCCACCGCGACGTCAAGCCGCAGAACATCCTGCTCGACGAGTCGGAGCGCGTGTACCTCGCCGACTTCGGGATCGCCAAGATGGTGGAGGGCTCGTCCGGCCTCACCGCCACCGGGATGATCAGCGGCACGCCCCAGTACATGGCCCCCGAGCAGGCGATGGCGGGGACGGTGGACAACCGGGCCGACATCTACGCGCTGGGCATCGTGGCCTACGAGATGCTCACCGGGCGCGTCCCGTTCGCCGCCGACACCCCGGTGGCCGTGCTCATGAAGCACGTGCAGGAGCCGATCCCCATCCCCTCGCCGCGCGACGTGCCGGAGCCCCTGATGCGCGCGCTCCTCAAGGCGCTGGCCAAGCGGCCGGAGGATCGGTGGCCGACCTCCGTCGCGTTCGTCAAGGCGCTCGGCGACGCTCTCGGGCAGGTCTCGACGGCGAGCAACCTGCCCGCCGCGACTCCCACCGCGTTCCTGCCCACGGAAGCGGGCGCGGCGGCACCGGCCGCGCGGCCCGGAACGCCCGCGCGCGGGACGGGCGCCTTCGCGGCGGGGGCGGCGGGCACGCCGGGGGCGGGAACCCCGCGCGCCGGCACCACGCGCCCCGGAGCCCCACGCGCGGGCACGCCCCATCCGGGAACGACACCCTACCCCGGCACTCAACATCCGGGGACGCCGTATCCGCCCACGCCCGCGGGCGCGACTCCCTATCCGCAGGCGGTGGGCGCACCGTATCCGGGAACGCCCCCGGCCGGCACCGGGTATCCCCCGCCGCCTCCGCCGTACCCGCCCGGCGGCTACCCGACGGCCTATCCCGGCACGCCGCCCCCGTACCCGACGGGAGGCTACCCCGCGTATCCGACGGCTCCCCCCCACGCGCCTTCCGGCGGGTTGGGACGCGGCCTCGTGCTCGCGCTCGTGGCGGCGGTGGTGATGGTGGGCATCCTCGGCACCGCCGCCCTCATCCTCTTCCTGCGGCCGCGCGCGGTGGAGCCGCCGGACCGCCCGCCGGTGACGCTCCGGTCGCCCGCGGTGGCCGACGGAGGCGCCCTCACGGCGTCGGACTTCCCGCCGCCGCAGACGCTGGCCGCGGTCCCGACCACGACCCTGGCCCCGGCCGTCGCGCCCTCGCTCGCGCCCTCGGTTCGACCCAGCGCGACGGCGACGCCGCGGCGGGCCGCGACCGCGCCGCCGACGCCGGTCCAGGTCGCGGACGTGGCGCCGCCTCCGGTCCAGCCCCCTCCGACGACGCACGTGCCCGCTCTCACCCAGCCGGCGGTGCCGGTGACGCCCGCGTTCCCGGGATCGGGAAAGGTCGACCTCGGCGGGAAGTTCTACGAGAAGACGTTCACGTACGAGGCCGGGCAGCCGCTCGTCTTCGACGGCCACGTGGGCCCCCTCAAGGTCCCCGTCGTGCAATTCTCCGTGGGGGAGAGCAAGCGCCGCTTCGGCCGGGTCGACGAGCAGCACCTCGAGATGCGCGCGGTCTTCCCCACCATCGACTGCCCGCAGGGCGCCGGCGAGTGGGACTACAAGATGATCGTGGAGCTCATGGACGAGACCGGGCGCCGCCTCGAAAGGCTCGACGAGGGCGGGAGCTGCCAGAACGAGGTCAAGACCGTGGCCGCCACCAAGGGCATCCTCAAGGCGATCCTGCCCATGGTGCGCGGCGTCAAGGTCCGGCTCGAGGCCTCCAAGGACTAGCCGGGGTCATCCCACGCCAATCTGGCTCGCCTTGACGGTTGCCGTGGGCATCGCCCCCGCCGGCGCCGCCGTGCCCGCGGCGGCCGCGCTCCGCGGCGTGGGCGTGGACGAGACCCTCTCCGCCGGCCCCGTGCTCGCGCCCGCGCTCGACCTGGCCGCGCTCCCCGCGGGACTGCCGTTGTTCGTGCGGATCGCTGTCCGGCCCGCCGACGTCGCGGGGCCGCAGGCGGACGCCTGGCCCGCCCTCGACGAGCGGCTCTCCCTGTACGCCGCGCGCAGGGTGCCGGTGGTGGTGGCGCTGGGTGCGCTTCCCGCCACCCGGGAGACCGAGCCGTGGAAGGCGCTCCTGCGCGAGCTGGCCGGCAAGAGCCGGGGCCGCGTGCGCGCGTACGAGCTCGCCACGCCCGCGGGCACGGCCGCGGGGGAGGTCGCATTCGTCCTCAAGCTGGCGGTGGTCCAGGTGCGCGCGGCGGATCCGGACGCACGCATCGTGGCCGGAGGCCTGAAGGCCGGCGACGCCGGCTGGCTGGAATCGCTCTACCGCGAGGACGTGGCCGCCTACGTCGACGCCATCGCCGTGGACGCCCCGGCGGCGGAGGCGGGCCCGGCCGCGGACGCGCTCGCGCCGCTGTCCGCGGTCGTGGAGCGCGAGGACCCGACCGCGGTCGTGGCGGTGACGGGCATCCCGCTCGGCGACGAGGTCCAGGCCCCGCGCCGGCTCGCGGACTGGGAGCTGCGCCTGCTCGGCACGAAGGTGCCCGCCCACGCCTACGTGGCGACCCCGGAGGTCCTGGCCCGCGGCCTCGGCGTGGCCGCCGCCCTCAAGGACCTCCTGAGCGCGGAAGTGGTGCCCCTCGACGAGAAGGGGAGCGGCCTCACGCTCGTGCGCGACGGCCAGGACGTCACCGCGACCTTCCCCCACCGCCTCCTCTACAACGTCGGGACCTTCTCGACGTACTTCGTCTACTGGGGCGGGGCGGACTCCGGCACGGAGACGCTGCAGGTCGAGCTCAGGGAGTCCGCGGGCAAGCCGCCCCTCATCCGCGATCCCCTCAAGGGCCGCCAGGGCGTCGCCCGCGAGTTCCTGCGCGATGCCCGCACGAAGACCTCGCGCGTGAACGTCGTGCCCGTGCCCGACCGGCCCCTCTTCCTGGACTTCAACGGAGGCAGCGACGCCTACGTCGCGCGGGCGGAGGTGACGGAGGGAGTCCTCCCCAGCGTGGCCGAGATCATCGCGCGCCACCAGGAGGCGCAGGCGGCGCAGGACACGCGCGTCGAGACCTACGTCGCGGACGCCCACATGGAGCAGCATTTCCGTCCGAGCGCGACCGATCCCGGCTGGGACGTCGTCACCGAGAACCGCTTCTACGCCGACCGCGAGGGCACGGAATGGGAGGAGCTGAGCTTCACCCTCAACGGGTCGAAGTGGGGCGCCGACCGCCCGCCCTTCCCGCTCCTCCAGCCGGAGAAGGTCCTCTCGTTGCCCCTCGACCTGCGGCTCGACCGGGACTACCGCTACAAGCTCGAGGGAGTGGACAAGATCGGGGACCGCCGCGCCTACGCCGTCCGCTTCGACCCGCTCGACGCCACGCGGTCGCTCTATCGCGGCACGGTCTGGATCGACGCCGAGACCTTCCTCAAGCTCAAGGTCCAGGCGGTGCAGACCTCGCTGAGCGCGCCCGTCGTCTCCAGCGAGGAGGTCCAGTACTTCACAAAGGCGGCGGAGCTGGAGGGGCACCCTCTCTCCATGTTCACGCGCCTGGTCGGCCGCCAGATCCTGATGATCGCGGGTCGCAACCTCCTCGTCGAGCGCGAGGTGAGGCTCTCCAACTTCCGCGTGAACTCCCCCGACTTCCGGCAGGCGCGCGCCGCCTCCCGCGCCACCGACCACGTGATGTACCGGGACACCGACGGCGGCCTGCGCTACTTCGTGAAGAAGGGCGAGGAGCGCGTGGTGCAGGAGCACCCCACCACCACCGCCCGGGCCCTGGCCTTCGGCGTCACCATCGATCCGTCCTACGACTACCCGCTGCCCATCCTCGGCTTCAACTACCTCGACTTCGACTTCCTGGGCAAGAACCAGCAGCTCGCTCTCCTCTTCGGGGGCGTGCTCGCCCTGGCCAACGTCCAGCACCAGAAGATCCTGGGCCCCAGGGTGGACGCCAGCCTCGACCTGTTCGCGATCGCGGTGCCCGTGAACGACCAGGTCTACGATGCAAGCGGCGAGGTCACGGGAGAGCGGCTGCGCGACCTCCCCTTCGCCACCGGCCTGAACCTGGGCTGGCAGTTCACCGACTTCCAGAAGCTGACGGGGATCTACCAGTTCCGCTACGACCACTACTCGGCGGACGACGAGACCTCCCCCGGCTTCGTGGTGCCGAGGAGCACGGCGACCAACGGCGTGGGCCTGGCCTACGAGTACAAGCGCCGGGGCTACTCGCTCGACGTGTACGGCTTCGCCCATCGGCGCGCCGTCTGGGAGGCCTGGGGCACGGGCGAGGGATTCGATCCGGGCCAGCGCTCCTACCAGAAATATACCGCCAGCCTGTCCAAGGACTTCTTCTTCGGGCTGCACAAGATCCACCTCAACGCCGCCTACTTCGGTGGCCGGCATCTCGACCGCTTCAGCATGTACCAGTTCGGCTTCTTCGACGAGAACCGGATCCACGGCGTGCCCTCCGCGGGGGTGCGCTTCGCCGAGCTGGCCATGCTCCGCACCGCCTACTCGTTCAACCTGCTCGACCTGTACCGCGTGGACGTCTTCCTCGAGCAGGCGCTGGGCAAGGACCCCACCTACGACACGAAGTGGCGCGGGGTGACCGGCCTCGGCCTCGGCCTGAACCTCCGCGCTCCGTTCGGGACCCTGCTGCGCGCCGACCTCGGCAAGAGCATCCTGCCCGCGCTCTACTCCGGGTCCGGCTCCTTCGTCGCGCAGATCCTGATCCTCAAGCCGATATGAGCCTCGCCCCCCACCCCACGCTCGAGGGCCACTACCGCGAGCCGGGTGGCCGGCAGGCCTACGTCGACTCCCTCTTCGACCGCGCGGCGCCGCACTACGACTGGATCTGCCGCGTGATGTCGCTGGGCTCGGGCGCGCGCTACCGCCGCCAGGCCCTGGAGCGGCTGGGCGTGCGGCCGGGGCTGGCCGTCCTCGACGTGGCCACCGGCACCGGCCTCGTGGCACGGGAGGCGGCCACCCTGGCCGGCGGATCGGGCGTGGTCGGCCTCGATCCCAGCCGCGGGATGCTGGAGGAGGCGCGGCGCAGGGTGGGCGTCCCGCTCGTGCAGGCGCGGGGCGAGGCGCTGCCCTTCGCGGACGCGCGCTTCGACGCGCTGTGCATGGGCTACGCGCTGCGCCACGTACCCGACCTCCACGCCACCTTCCGCGAGTACCACCGTGTGCTACGGCCGGGCGGGCGCGTGTTGATACTGGAGATCTCCCGCCCCGCCTCGCGCGCCGGCTTCTGGCTGGCGCGCCTGTACCTCAAGCGCGTGGTCCCCCTGGTCACGCGCCTGGGGACGGGCAGCGCCGACGCCCGGCGCTTGATGGACTACTACTGGGACACGATCGAGCGCTGCGTCGCGCCCGAGCGGATCCTGGAGGCGCTCCGCGGGGCCGGGTTCGAGGCCAGCCGCCGCGTCCAGGGCGGCCTGCTCAGCGAGTACGTGGGGATCCGCGCCGACCCCCGGTAAGCCCTCCGACGGCGCGGTCAGCCCTCGCGCACGATGGGCACGGAGACGAGCCCGGCCGCCTCCAGGCCGTCGAGGACGCGATCGAGCGCCTCGAGGGCCACGGCGCGGCCGCCCGCGTCGCGCGCGCTCGAGCCGTCGTGCAGGAGCAGGATGTCGCCCGCGGCCAGGCCGCCGAGCAGGCTTGCCGCCACCCGGCGCGGGTCGGAGCGGACGGTGTCGAGGCCGCGCCGCGTCCAGGAAACCAGGCGCAAGTCGAGGCGCGCGAGGACGGGATCGAGCCACGGGTTCCGGATCCCCACCGGGGCCCGGAAGAGCCGGGGCGCGCGGCCGGTGGCGCCGGCGATGGCGTCCTGGGCCCTCGCGATCTCGCGCTCCATGGCGCGACGGCCGTAGAACCCGAACGCGTAGGGGTGGCGGTACGTGTGGTTCTCCACCGCATGGCCGCGCCGGTGCGCCTCCGCGGCCAGCTCGGGATGCGCGGCCACCTTGCCCCCGATGCAGAAGAAGGTCGCGCGCGCCCCCCGGCGCTCCAGCCGGTCGAGCACGGCGGGCGTGACCTCCGGATGCGGGCCGTCGTCGAAGGTGAGCGCCACCGCCCTCGCAGGGCCGGCCAGCCGGGTCAGGTTCGGTCCCAGGAGCGTGCTGCGCGGCCGGAGGGTGGCGGCGCCGATCAGCGCGTGGTCGAGGAGCAGGCCGCCGAGCACGACCGGCCAGCGCTCGGGCGCCAGCGCGAGCGCGGCCGCCCCCGCCGCGTGCAGGCCCACGCTGGCGCGCACGAACGGCGACGGCCGCCAGGGGGAAAGGCTCACGCCCCCGTCTGGCCGGCCGGACCGAGGGCCAGGGCCAGCAGCTCCTCGCGGCTCACCTTGCCGCGCGAGGTCCGCGGGATGGCGTTCACGAGCACGATCGAGCGCGGCACCTTGTGCTCGGGAAGGTGGGCCCGGCACCAGGCCAGCACCTCGTCGTAGCTCAGGCCTCCGGACGGGCAGGCGATGACGGCACGCACGGTGTCGCTCGCCTTGTCCGCGGAGGGGACGCCGAAGGCCACCGCCTCCGCCACCCCGGGCAGACGCTGGAGCACGGATTCGATCTCGCTCGGGTCCACCTTCCTGCCCTTGACGTTGATGAGCCCGTCCACACGCCCGCGCAGGCGCAGAAGGCCGCCCTCGAAGACGCCGAGGTCGCTGGTCACGAAGCGTCCGCCGGACAGGCGGGGGTCGCCCGCGGGCACGTAGCCCAGGCCCACCGCCGCCGACTCGACGGTCACGAGCCCTCCGGCGGGATCGCCGTCGATCGGCTCCAGCCCGACGCGCACGCCCTCGACGGGCTCGCCCACGGTGCCGCGCTCCGCGGCCGTCCCCTCGCGGTCGTAGCAGATGCCGCCGCACTCGCTGGCACCGTAGAAGACGTGCACGGGCCGGCCGAAGCGCGCGCGGAATTGCGCGGCGACCTCGGCCGGCAAGGGGGCGCTGGCCGAGATCACCAGGCGCAGCGAGGGCGGGCACGCGGGTGGCTGCGAGAGCTTGAGGATCGCCTGCAGGTACGCGGGCGCGCTCGGGAACACCGTGGCCTCCGCGGCCCGCGCGGCGTGGAGCGGGGCCAGGGGGTCCTCCTCGTCGGGGACGACCAGGATCGACCCCCGCACGAGCGCGGGGAGGGCCAGGCTCGAGAAGCCGTACGAGTGCGACATGGAGACCGCGGCCACGATACGGTCCTCGGCGCGCAGGCCCATGGTGCGCGCGAGGGCGTCGTCGTCGGCCAGGAGGGCGGCCTCCGTGGCCGCGACTCCCCGCGGAGCTCCCGTGGAGCCGGACGTCAGCTTCACGAAGCCCGCGCCCGTCGCCTCCTCGGGTGCGGCCGCGGGCGCGACGGCTTTCTCGAATCGCCAGTCGCTCGCCTCCGCCGGCCATCCGGTCGCGCACGAAACAGCGCCGCGCGCTCCCAGCGCCGCGCACGAGCGCGCGCGCTCGACCGCCGGCGCCCGCGGATCGAGCAGCAGCACGCCGTGACCTCGCTCCCGCAACGCGAGCACGCCGGCGAGGAACGCGGGACCGTTGGGGACGGACAGGCCGATCAGGCCGGGCGGGATCCCGTCGAGGAGAGGCGCGATGGAGCGTGACATCGCGGCCACGGCGGCCCGCGAGGCCGAGCGCACCGCCGAAACGACCAGTGGCGCCCCGGGCTCGCTCGCGGCGAGACGCGCGAACGCGCGGGCGAGGGTGCTCGGCTCGTAAGTCATGGGGAGTGAGGGTGATCGCGCTCGCGTCGACGCCCCCGAGGACTGAGAGTATACTCTCGTTCCCCAGGCGGCTCTCGTGCGAGAGCCACGCCGGGGCTACAGTTCAAGTGACGGATTCGACTCGGCTTCCTTACGGCGAACGGGCCCGGGAGCGGGCCGGTGTCTCGCCGTCCGGGGACGTCTCGCCATCCGGGGAGGCCGTGGGTATGACTCGAGGCTGGGATCACGACGTCGCCGTCATCGGCGGAGGGCCGGGAGGATCGGCCGCCGCCGCGCAGCTCGCGCGCAAGGGCCACCGCGTCCTGCTCCTGGAGCGGGACACCTTTCCCCGCTTCCACATCGGGGAGAGCCAGCTCCCCTGGAGCGACGAGGTCTTCCGCGCCCTCGGCTGCGAGGACCTCGTCGCCGAGGCCGGGTTCGTCCCGAAATGGGGGGCGAGCTTCACCTCGCACGACGGGACCGCCTCCCAGTACGCGGACTTCTCGCGCGCTCTGGAGACGCCGCGGCCGCAGACCTGGCAGGTCCCGCGCGACCGCTTCGACGAGGTGCTGCTGCGGCACGCGCAGCGCAGCGGAGCGGAGGTACGGCAGGGCACGCGCGCGCTGGACGCGATCTTCGACGACGACGGCGCGACCCTGAACTACGTCGACGCCCGGGGCCTGACCCGCACCGTGCGCGTGCGGGCGGTGGTGGACGCCTCCGGGCGCGCGGGGTTCCTGGCCAAGCGCTTCGGCAAGCGCGTGGTCGATCCCGTGCTGCGCAACGTGGCCGTGCACGCGCAGTTCGAGGGCGTGAGGCGGCCGGAGGGACGGCGGGCCGGCGACATCCAGATGGTGACACGCCCCGACCGCGGCTGGTTCTGGTTCATCCCGATCACGCCCACGATCACGAGCGTGGGGGCGGTGATCCCGAAGTCCGTCCACGCCGCCGCCTCTAAGCCCACGGCCGAGGAGAGCCTCCAGCACTACCTCGACGAGACGCCGGCCGCGGCCGCCCTCGTGAGCGAGGCGCGCCGGGTCTCCCCCGGCCGCTTCGACGCCGACTACTCGTACCTGCACACCCAGCAGGCGGGCGACCGGTGGGTGCTCGTGGGCGACGCCGGGGGCTTCCTGGACCCGATCTTCTCGACGGGGGTGCTCCTGGCCATGCAGTCGGGACTGGAAGCGGCGGAGGCGCTCAGCGCCGGCCTGGCCGCGGGCGACCTCTCTCGCCCGCGCTTCGCCGCCTACGAGCGCGCCCTGGAGCGGCGCTACCGCCACTTCCGCCGCTTCGCCGTCGGGTTCTACGATCCCTCCTTTCGCGATCTGTTCTTCACGCGCTCGAGCCGCTTCGGGATCTACGAGGCCGTCCTGTCCGTGTTGGCCGGGAACTGGCGGCCCTCGCGAGGCACGCGGCTCCGCCTGGCCCTGTTCTTCGGCCTGGTGGCCCTGCAGCGCGTGCTCCCCATCGCGCCGCGGTCACCGCGCGCGCGCGCCTGGTCGGGCCCGGTTCTCCCCGCCGCCCCCGAGCGGCCGGCCCCGGCCCAGCGTTAGCGGAGGGACCCTGGAAGCATGGCGCAGCAAGATGTGATCCGCACCAAGCTCAAGAAGCTCATCGTCACGACGCTGAACCTCGACGGCCTGACCCCCGAGCGGATCGCGGACGACGAGCCGCTGTTCGGGTCGGGCCTCGGGCTCGATTCCGTGGACGCCCTCGAGCTGGTGGTGGCTCTCGAGAAGGAGTACGGCATCAGCATCGCCAGCCACGAGGTGGACCGGAGCGTATTCGGCTCCCTGGCCAGCCTGGCCGGGTTCGTCGAGCGCCGGCTCTCGGAGTCGAAGGCCCACCCCGCAGATGGCCAGTGAGGCGCGCGATCGCCGCCGTGCCGTCGTCACCGGGCTGGGAGCGGTCAGCGCCTGCGGTTGGGGCGTGGCCGCCCTGCGGGCGGGACTGAGGTCCGGCCGCACCGCCATCGGCCCCTTCCAGCGCTTCGACCACCGGCGGCACCGCACGCACGTCGCGGCCGAGGCGCCGCCGGGGCCGCCGCCCTGGTTCGTGCGCGGCCCGCGCTGGGAGCGCCTGAGCCTGGCCGACCGCTTCGCGGTGTTCGCGGCGCGGGAAGCGCTCGGACAGTCCGGCCTGGCCGCGCCGCTGGGCGAGCGCGCGGCCGGGGTGTTCTTCGCGAGCAGCACCGGCGGCCTCCTCGAGAGCGAGCGCTACTTCGCCCGGCTCCTCCCCCCGGGACCTCGCCCGCCCCTGCGCTGGATGGCCTCCCAGGAGATCAACGGTCCCGGCGACGCGGTCGCGCGCGACCTGGCCGTGACCGGCCCCGTGCAGACGCTCTCGTCGGCCTGCGCGTCGGGAGCGCTCGCCCTGGAAGCCGCCCTCGCCGCCATCCGGTCCGGCGAGGTCGACCTCGCCGTGGCCGGCGGCTCCGACTCGCTGTGCGAGATCACCTACGCCGGCTTCAACTCCCTGCGCGCCGTCGACGAGGCGCCGTGCCGTCCGTTCCGGGAGGACCGCGCGGGCCTGTCGATCGGCGAGGGCGCGGGGGTGCTCGTCCTGGAGTCGCTCGACCACGCGCGGGCGCGCGGCGCCGTCTCCCTGGCCGAGCTCGCCGGCGCGGGGGGGTCCTGCGACGCCAGCCACATGACGGCCCCGCACCCGCAGGGCGCGGGCGCCGCCCTCGCCGTCACCCGGGCCCTGGCCGACGCGGGGAAAGGACCCGGCGCGATCGACTTCGTCAACGCCCACGGGACGGGCACTCCCCTCAACGACGTCGCGGAGTTCGCCGGGCTCGAGAGCGCGCTGGGCCCGCGGGCGCGCGAGGTCCCGCTGACGTCGACCAAGGGCGTGGTGGGTCACCTGCTCGGCTCCTCGGGGGCGCTGGAGGCGGTGGCCACCGTCCTGGGGCTCTGCGATCGCGAGGTCCATCCCACGCCGGGGGGCGGGCGGGTCGATCCCGAGATCCACGCCCGCCTCGTGCTCGAGACGCCGCTGGCCGTGCCCCAGGCACGCGCCGCCCTGTCGACCAGCCTCGCCTTCGGCGGCTGCAACGTCGCCCTCGTCCTCACCCGCGAGGAGTGACGATGACGGTGGCGGTCGTGACCGGAGTGGGCGCGGTCGGCAGCTTCGGATGCGGCCGCGCCGCGCTGGCCGAGGCCCTGCGGACGTCGCACGCGACCGTGTCCGAGGTCGACCGCTCCGGCGGCTACCACCTGCCCGAGAGCGCGCGGACGGCGGCGCTGGCCGCGGGCGCGGACCTCGCGGCCTGGGTTCCCCCTTCGGCGGGCCGACGCATGAGCCCGCCCTCGAAGCTGGCGGTGGCGGCGGCACGGATGGCGCTCGAGGAGGCCGGCCCGAGCACGCCCGCCGCGGAGGACGGCCTCACGGAAGTGGTCCTCGCCACCGCGTTCGGGCCCGCCTCCTTCACCGAGCGGCTCCTCCGCACCATCCTGGCCGAGGGGCCGGAGTCCGCCTCGCCGTTCCTCTTCACCGAATGCGTGGCCAACGCGCCGGCGGCGCAGGTCGCGATCGCCTGCCAGGCGCGCGGCCCGAACATCACGGTGACCCAACGGGAGGCGGGAGCCTTGATCGCGCTGGGCCGGGCCGCGTCCGACGTCGCCGCGGGCACGGTGACGCGCGCGCTGGCCGGCGCCGTGGACGAGACGACTCCCCTGGTGCACGCCGTGCTCGACCGCTACCAGGCGCTGAGCCGCCCCTCGGCGGAGGGCGGCGAGCGGGCGCGCCCGTTCGACCGGCGGCGCTCGGGCTTCCTCGTGGGCGAGGGCGCGGCGGTGCTCGTGGTGGAGGACCAGGCCGCCGCCCGCGCGCGGGAGGCACCGGTCCTGGCCCGGGTGAGGGCCTGGGGCAGCGGCTTCGACCCCACCGCCTCGCGCGTGTCGTGGGGCCGCGGACACGAGCCCCTCGCCCGGGCGCTGCGGCGGATGCTCGACCGGGCCGGGCTGTCGCCGCGCGAGCTCGACCTCGTGGTCTCCGGGGCCTCGGGCTCGGTGGCCGGCGATCGATTGGAGGCGCACACCCTGCACGCGGCCTGGGGAGACGACCCGCTGCCGCCCGTGCTCGCGCCCAAGGCCGTGGTCGGAGAGTACGGCGGCGGGCAGCTGGCCGCGGCCGTGCTCGCCGCCACGGGCGCGGAGTTCGGGCCCACCCCCGGCTTCGAGGTCTTCGATCCCGACCTGCGCGTCGTTCCCCACGCGGGCGGGCCCCTGGGCGGGCCGCGACGCGTGCTCGTGAGCGGGCTCGCGGGCGGGGGGGCGGCGGCCTGGGTCGTGCTGGAGCGGCCGTGAGGGAGCTGGCGGCGGCCATCCCCGCCTTCCAGGCCGCGGCCTCCGTGGGCGAGGTGGTGCGCCGCACGCGCCAGGTGCTGGGCGAGGTCCTCGTCGTCGACGACGGCTCCTCCGACGGCACCGCCGCCGCCGCGCGCGCCGCGGGCGCGGAAGTGATCTCGCACCCCGCCAACCGCGGCAAGGGCGCGGCCCTGGGCACGGCGTTCCGAGCCCTCTTCGAGCGGGGTCGGGCCGCCGTGGTCACGCTCGACGCCGACGGGCAGCACCTGCCCGAGGAGATCCCGAAGCTGATCGAGGCCGCGCGCGCGGGGGCCGACCTCGTGCTGGGGACGCGCGACCATCTCTTCGGCGAGATGGTGCGCCGGCGGCGCGTGGCCAATCGCCTCTCGTCCTGGGCGATCTCCTGGGCGGCGGGCCGGCCGCTCGCCGACGTGCAGACGGGCTTCCGTCTCTACACCCGGCGGCTCCTGGAGGCCACGGGCTTCCCGGAGTCGCGCTTCGAGGCGGAGAGCGCGGTGGTGGTGCGCGCGGCCCGCCTCGGGCTCGTGATCGTGGCGGTGCCGGTGCGGCTCGGGTTCGCGGACGGGCGGACGACCAGCCACTTCCGGCCGCTCGTGGACAGCCTCCGCATCGCGCGCGGCGTGATGCGCGCGCGCCTGGACGCCGCCGCCGGCTCGACCCCGCGAGGCGGAGCGTCGTGACCGCGACCGGGCCGGACCCCCGCCCGGTCGCGCTCGTGACCGGAGGCGCGCGCGGCATCGGCCACGCGATCGTCCGGGCCCTGGTGGCGGACGGATGGGCGGTGGCCTTCACCTGGAACACGGACGAAGCGGCGGCGCGCGCGGCCGCGGGCGAGACGGGCGCGCGGCCGTTCCCGCTCGACCTGCGCGACCGCGCGCGGCCGGCGGCCCTGGTGGCGGAGGTCGAGCGCGAGCTGGGCCCCGTGTCCGGGCTCGTCAACAACGCCGCCGTCCGTCGCGAAGCCATCCTGGCCATGACCTCGGATGCGGCCTGGGACGAGGTCGTGGACGTCAACCTCGGCGGGGCCTTCCGCTGCTGTCGCGCCGTGCTGCCGGGGATGGTGTTCCGCCGTCGCGGCGCGATCGTCAACGTGTCCTCGCGCAGCGCGCTGGCGGGGCTGCCGGGGCAGTCGGCGTACGCGGCCTCGAAGGCGGGCCTCTTCGGCCTCACGCGGTCGCTGGCCCGCGAGGTCGGGCGCAAGGGGGTGCGCGTCAACGTCGTGGTGCCGGGCTTCGTGGCGACCGAGGCCACCGCGGACCTGCCCCCGGCGATGGTGGCCAAGCTGCGCGACACGGAGTGCCTGCCCCCCGGCACCGCGCCGGGCGACGTGGCGCAGACGGTGAGCTTCCTCCTCTCCGACCGCGCCGCCGCCATCACCGGCCAGGTGATCTCCGTCGACGCCGGGGCCTCCGCGTGACGTCGGCCGCTCGTCCCGACGTGCGCGAATCCTCCGCCGCGCCGGGGGCGCCCCCTCCGCAAGCGCCCGTGCGGGGCCGCGTGCGGCGCCTCCTGGGACCCCTCCACGTCACCGGCGTCTTCTGGTACCGGTTCCCCTACTGGGCGATACGGAAGGGGATCCTCCGGCGGGAGACGCTGCCCTTGTTCGTCGCGCTGTTCGGGGCGTTCTTCTTCCTCGTCCTCCGGAACATCCGCGACGCCATCGCCTCCAACCTCGAGGCCGTGCTCGGGCCCTGCGGCTTCTGGGCGAGGCAGAGACGGATCCATCGCACGATCGTGGACTTCTCGTGGTGCTTCTGCGCGCGCTACCAGGAGATGCTGGCCCCCGGCCATCTGCGCGTCGAGGTGGAGGGCCTCGAGCACGTGCCCTCCGATCTCTCGCGGGGAGTCGTCTTCGTGACCGCCCACATCGGGCAGTGGGAGCTCTCGTCCCACCTGGCCTCCCACGGCCTGAAGCGGCCGGTGCACGTCGTCCGCGAACAGGAGCTGGACCCGGAGGCCCAGCGGTTCACCGAGGAGCTCCTGCGCACGGCGACGCCGACCGGCGTCACCACGCACTTCGCGACCGACGACCCGCGGCTCGGGATCGCCCTGGCCGAAGCCCTCCGCCGCGGCGAGATGGTCGCCCTCCAGGGCGACCGCCCGCGCATTGGGGGGCGCACGCACACCGCGCAGCTCTTCGGCCGCCCGCTGTCCCTGCCCGTGGGACCGCAGGCCCTGGCGCGGGCGACGGGAGCCGCCCTGCTCCCCGTCTTCAGCTTTCGCGAGGGCCCGGACGTGTATCGCGTGGTCGTGCGCCCGCCGATCACGGTGGCGCGGACGGCCGACCGCGACGCGGACGTCGCCCCCGCCGTGGATCGGCTGGCCGCGGAGATCGAGTGGGCCATCCGCCGCGCGCCGCACCAGTGGTTCTGCTTCCGCCGGCTGTGGAGCTAGGCGCCGCTGGCGGGCGGCGTCAGCGCTCCAGGCTCCGGCGCGCCGCTGGATCGGCCAGGTCGAACAGGCCGTCGGGGACGGGGCGCTCCTCGACCTCGAGGACGTCCACGCTCGTGGTGGACCCGCCGTGCAGCGCATCCCGCACGAGCAGCCGCCGGGCGTACGGCCGCTCGCCTGCGCTCCACTGGTCGAACTCGACGATGGTGGCGACCTTGCCGCTCGGCAGCCGGTACTCCGCCCGCACCGGCTTGAAGGTGGCGCGCCGGACGACGTAGCGCACGGCCGGGTACACCACGCCCGGACCGCGGGCCACGAGGTCGAGCGCGACGAGGCCACCTTCCTCGTCGGCCGCCCCCTCCACGCGATAGTCGCGCGCGTATTGCCGGCCGAGCACGTCGTCGAGGGTGGCGCTGCCGCGGAGCCGGTACGCGGGGCCGAGCCGCACCGGCTTCTTCGCGCCCGGGGCCAGGAACCACAAGTCGCTCCCCAGGCGCAGCAGGTACTTGCCCTGTTCCCTGGGACCGAGCAGCCGCACGAGCGTCCGCGATTCGCCCTTGCGCCAGACCTCGATGTCGAGCGGCGGCTTGTCACCCGCGGTCAGGCGCATCCGGCTGCGGAAGGAGAAGGGCGCGAGGGCGCCGAGGTCGGAGCGGCGGAGGAGATCGTCGAGGGCGGGATCGGACGGGCGGACGGGGGCGGACAGGGACACGGTGACGGCAACGGCCCAGGACACACGGACGACGTCACACATGCCCGAGCGCGTCCACGATGCGCAGGCGCACCGACCGCAGGGCCGGCAGCACCGACGCCACCGCCAGCACCAGCACCATCAGGCCGACCACGGCCACGAAATCGGCCGGGCGCACCGCGAGCTGCAGCGGGAATCCCGCGGCCGCGCCGGGGGGCGGCGGCATCTCGATGCCCGCGCGGTTGATGGCGGCCACGAGGAGCGCGGCCAGCACGTCGCCGGCCAGCCCGCCGGCCAGCCCCAGCCACAGGGCCTCGAGCACGACCATGAGCGCGACCTGGCCCCGGCTGGTGCCGATCGCGAGCAGGGTCCCGAACTCGCGCACGCGCTCCATCACCGACATCAGCAGCGTGTTCGACGTGGCCAGGCACACCAGGACGAACACGATCCCGCCCAGGAACCAGAAGATGCCGGAGTAGAGGGCGCGCACCTGGCCGTAGAAGGGAGCGCGCGCCCGCCAGTCGGTGATGACGAGCGGCTCCGCGGAGCCGTCGCGCAGCCGCCGGGCCAGCGCGTCCCCCGCCTCCTCGGTGCGCGCGGTGTCGTCGAGGCCGACCACGATGGACGAGACGCGGTCGGTGCCGAGCAGGCGCTGGCCGGTGGCGAGATGCGTCTTGAGGAGGCGCGCGTCCAGCTCCTGCAGGCCCGACGTGACCAGGCCGGCCACGCGCGTGTCGAGCGCGTTGAGGGTCCCGTCCGCGGTCATCGCGGTCACCGTCACCACGTCGCCGGGCGAGGCCCCCAGGGCCCGGGCCAGGCCGACGCCGAGCAGGACCTGGTCCTCGCCCGCCGGGGGCGGGGAATCGGAGAGGTTGGCGCCTCCGCGCAGCTTGACCTCCAGGCTCATCCGCCGCTCGCGGTCCGGCTCGAGGGCGACGCCCACGAAGGCGGCGGAGCGATCGTCCTTCGAGGCCACGCCGGTGAGGTAGAGGGCGGCGCCGGCGGCCAGGACGTGGGGCGTGGCCTCCGCCGCCGCGCGCACGCGCGCCCAGTCCGCGAAGGCGGGCGGGGCCGCGCGGTCGGGACCCGTGGGTCCCGCCGTCTTCGCCGGCGTCAGCTCGAGATGGCCGAGCCCGCCGTGGATGATCGCCTCCCGCAGGCCCTCGAACGAGAAACGGACGAAGCCGGCGGTCAGGATCACCGCGATGGCCCCCGCCGCCACCACCAGCATCGACAGCAGCGTGCGCCGCCGGTGACGCGCGAGGTTGCGCAGCGCGATGAGGGCGAACTTCATCGTGCGCCGCCGTCCACGACCCGGCCGTCGGCGAGCCGGATGGTGCGGGGGGCACGGTCCACGATGGCGGGATCGTGGGTGGCGAAGAGGAACGTGGTCCCGCGCTCCGCGTTCACGCGCGCGAGCAGGTCGACGATCGACTCCGCGGTGCGGGAGTCGAGGTTGGCGGTGGGCTCGTCGGCCAGGACGGCCAGCGGCTCGTGGACGAGGGCGCGCGCGAGCGCGACGCGCTGGCGCTCGCCGCCGGAGAGCTGGTCCGGCCGATGCCGCAGGCGGTCCCCGAGCCCCACGTCCGCCAGCGCCTCCTCGGCCCGGCGCCGCCGCTCTTCCCGCGGCACGCCGTCGATCCAGAGCGGGTACTCGACGTTCTCGAAGGCGGAGAGCACGGGGAGCAGGTTGAAGGCCTGGAACACGAACCCGAGCTGCCGCCGCCTCATCCGCGTCCTCTCGGCGGCGGTGAGAGAGCGGAGGGGCGCCCCCGCGAAGAGGACGCTGCCCTCGTCCGGCTCGTCCAGCCCGCCCAGCAGGTTCAGGAGGCTCGTCTTGCCGCTCCCGGAAGGACCGGCGATCACGACGAGCTCCCCCCGGTCCACGTCGAGGTCGAGGCCGCGCAGAGCTTCGATGGTCACCTCGCCGAGGCGATAGCGCTTGCGGAGGCCGCGGGCCTGGAAGAGCACTCGCGGCGAGGATACCGCGAAGCGCGCGGGCATCAGCCGCCGGCGTGCAGGCTCAGGGTGGCGGTGAGGAGCGCCTCGCTCCCGGGTCCGCTCACGCGGACCTCGTAGGTCACGAGCGGTCCCGCCTGCAAGGTCCGGCGAGCGTCGACCACGAGGGGCACGTCGGTGGCCACGTCGTCCGCGGCCAGGGAGGCCGAGCGGATCGCCACCAGGTAGCCGGACCTTCGAACGGAGGCCGCCCCCGACGGTTCGACGCCGAGCCGGAGCGCGCGGTGGACCGCCACCGCCTGGGCCGCCATCTCGACGAGCGCCACCGCGGGCACGCGGCCGCCGGCCGCGAACGCGCTCGCCCCGGGCACGCGGCCTCGGCACGTCAGGCGGTCTTCCTTCACCTCGAGGACGGCCTCGACCAGGCGCGCGGGGCCGGAATGGGGAAGCATGTCCTCCCCCAGGAGCCGCTCAGTCAAAGCCACACCGCACCCGCCCGCTGGCCACCACGGCATGGCCGAGGTGCACGTCGAAGCGGCACCCGCCCTCCGCGTCGGGGGCCGCGACCGACACCTCGAGCACGGCGCCCGGACGGACCACGCGGCGGAAGCGCACGGAGGACAGCTCGCGCACGGTCGCCCCCCTTCCGCGCATCGCGCGCAGGGCGTGGCGCAGGACGACCAGGTGGGCGATGCCGGGCAGGATCGGATCGCCCTCGAAGTGTCCCTGGAAGACGCGGCTGGAGGGCTCGACGCGGAGGCGCGCGCGCCAGCCGGAGGGCCCCACCGCCTCCTCCAGGACGGTCAGCCCGTCCGCGATCGCCGAGGTCACGTGGAAGTATACTGGTCGCTCTCCGAGGGAGCCCGCCGTGCCCATCGAGACCATCGCCGTCATCGGCTCCGGCATCATGGGCCGGGGCATCGCCTACGCCGCCGCCGTCGGCGGCTTCCGGACCATCTACGAATACGGCGGGCGCTCCTGACCATGGCGGACTATCGCAACCTGAGGCTGGCGATCGACGGCCGGGTGGCGACGGTGACCGTGGACCGGCCGGAGGCCCGCAACGCCCTCGACGGAGACACGGTCACGGAGCTGCACCGCGCCCTCGAGGACGCGCGCCAGGCCCGGGTCGGCGTCCTCGTCCTGACCGGCGCCGGCGACAAGGCCTTCGTGTCCGGGGCGGACATCAACGCCATCCGCGCCCGCACGCGCGACGACGCCCTGGCCTCCATCAACTCGCGGCTGATGTCCGCGGTGGAGGCCCACGAGGCGGTCACCATCGCGGCCGTGAACGGCTATGCGCTGGGGGGCGGGTGCGAGCTGGCCCTGGCCTGCGACCTCCGGATCGCGGCCGAGAACGCGGTGTTCGGCCTGCCCGAGCCGACCCTCGGCATCATCCCGGGCGCGGGGGGCACCCAGCGCCTGCCCCGCATCGTCGGGATGGGCCGCGCGAAGGAGATGATCCTGACCGGCGCGCGCTGGGACGCGCGCCAGGCCCTGGCCGCGGGGCTGGTATCGGAGGTGGTGGCGCCCTCCGACCTCCTCCCCGCCGCCCGGCACCTGGCCGACCGCGTGCTCGCGCTCGGCCCCCTCGCCGTCCGCCTGGCCAAGCTGGCCCTCAACGCCTCGATGCAGATGCCGCTCTTCGCCGGCCTCGTCTACGAGTCCACCGCCCAGGCCATCACCTTCGACTCGAGCGACAAGCGGGAAGGCACCACCGCCTTCCTCGAGAAGCGGACGCCACGCTTCACTGGAGACTGAATGCGCACGATGGGAGCGCTGCTCCTGGTCGTCGGCATCGCCGGGTTCTTCTACTGCTCGACCCATCTCTCGGGGCTGGAGTCCATCCCGGAGGGCACCTCGCTCCGAAACTATCTCGAATACGACGCCGGCAAGTTCGAGCTGGGGCGGTACCTGGCCGTCATCGCGGGGTTCATCGGCGTGCTGCTCTCGCTGTTCCCCAAGGGGCGCTGACCGCCCTGCATCGTTCCATCGTGTGCGCCCCCTCACCGCGTGAGAGACCTCACACCGGTGAACCATGGGCGCGCGGTGTATTCTGCCTGAGGGTGGTGTTGCCATCGCCATGCGCGCCGCGGATACCCGACGCGCCGGTTTGCGCGTCCTGCTCATCGAAGCGGATTCTGCCCATGCGCGAGCCCTGGAGAAGGTCCTCGCCGGACTGAGCGAGGTCGGGGCCTTCGAGATCGTCACCGATCTCGCCCGCGGCCTCGAGCGCCTGGCCCGCGGGGACCTCGACGCCGTCCTCGCCTCTCTCGACCTCGCGGACCCCGCCCTTCCGGAGGCGGTGCGCGCGCTGCAGGCGGCGGCGCCGCGGGCGGCGGTGGTGGTGCTCACCGACCCCGCGAGCGAGCACCTCGGCGCGGCCGCCCTCCATGCCGGGGCCCAGGATGCGCTGGTGAGGGGAGCGGAGCCGGCGCGGCTGGCGCGGACGCTGGTGGCCGCGGTCGAGCGCAAGCGACAGGCGGACACCCTCCACCGCCTGGAGCAGGCGGTGGGGGCCATGCAGCTCGGCGTCACCATCACCGACACCGAGGGCCACATCGTCTACACCAACGCCGCGGAAGCGCGCATGCACGGGTACAGCGTGGAAGAGCTCCTGCGCATGGACGCGCGGGACCTCTCCCCGCCCGCGAACTGGAAGCCCCTCACCGCCGCCGAGCTCGACGCCGTGCGGCGCTGGAAGCGCGAGCGGGTACGGTTCCGCAAGGACGGCACCTCCTTCCCCGCCCAGCTCATGTCGGACGTCATCCGCGAGGCCTCCGGCCATCCCCTCGGCATCGTCACCACCTGCGAGGACATCTCCGACCGCTGGGAGGCGGAGGAGGCCCTGCGCGAGAGCGAGGAGCGCTACGCCCTGGCCGCCCGCGGCAGCAACGACGGCCTCTGGGACTGGAACCTCCGCACCGGCCGCGCCTACTACTCGCCGCGCTGGAAGTCCATGCTCGGGCACGACGAGCCGGAGGTGGGCGACACCATCGACGAGTGGTTCTCGCGCATCCACGCCGAGGACCGCGCGCGCGTGCAGCGCAAGGTCGACGACCACCTCGACGGCCGCAGCGAGCGGTTCGAGGACGAGCACCGGATGCGGCACAAGGACGGCACCTACCGGTGGGTGCTCAGCCGCGGCTACGGCAGCCGCAACTACCAGGGCCGGCCCTACCGCATGGCGGGGGCGCAGACGGACGTCACCGACCGCCGCGCCTACGACCCGCTCACCGGGCTGCCCAACCGGGCCCTCTTCGCCGAGCGCCTGGAGGACGCGCTGGCCCGCCACCGCCGCCGCAAGGGCCACTTCGCCGTCCTCTTCGTGGACCTCGACCACTTCAAGGCCGTCAACGACACCTTCGGGCACGTGGCCGGCGACCAGCTCCTGGGCGAGGTCGCGCGCCGCCTGGACACCTCCGTGCGCCCGGGCGACACCGTGGCCCGCTTCGCCGGCGACGAGTTCGCGATCCTGCTCGAGCGCATCCAGGAGGTAGCGGACGCGACGGGAGTGGCCGACCGCATCCATGCCGCCCTCTCCACGCCCGCCTCCCTGGGCGATCACCAGGTCGTGCCCTCGGCCAGCGTGGGGGTGGCCCTGAGCCTCACCCCCTACGAGCGGGCGGAAGACGTCGTGCGCGACGCCGACGCCGCCATGTACCGCGCCAAGCAGGAGGGCGGCGGGCGGTGGGAGATCTGCGACGAGGCCATGCGCGAGCGCGTGGCCTCCCGCGCGCGCATGCAGCACGACCTCCGCAACGCCCTCGACCGCGGCGAGCTGAGCGTCCACTACCAGCCCCTGGCCGACCTCGCCACCGGCGAGCTGCGGGGGTTCGAGGCCCTCCTGCGCTGGCGCGGCCTCCTCCTGCCCATCGAGTTCCTGGCCGCGGCGGAGGAGGCCCCGGGGTTCCTGCGCATCGAGGCCTGGCTGCTGCGCGAGGCCTGCGCGCAGGCCGGGCGGTGGCGCGCGCGCTACGGCCTCCCCTTCCACCTCTCCCTCGACGTCTCCACCGCGCGCTTCCTGCGCCCCGAGCTGGCCTCGGACGTCCGGGCCGCCCTCGAGGCCAGCGGCTTCCCGGGGACCGCGCTCGGCTTCGATGTCGCGGAGAACACGCTCCTGCGCGAGACCTCGGCCGTGGCCGCCGCCTTCGGGGCGGTCAACGCCCTGGGGGTCGGCGTGGTCCTGGACCGCTTCGGGAGCGGCCAGGCCTCGGTCAACGTCCTGCGGCGCTTCCGCCTGTCCGGGGTCAAGCTCGATCCCGCCCTCGCGATCGCGGAGGGCCGCGAGATGGAGACCCTCGTCCCCGCCCTGCTGCGCCTGGCCTCGGCCCTGGCCCTGCCCGTGGCCGCGGCCGGCATCGAGACGGACGACCAGCGCGCGCGCCTGCACGCCCTCGGCTGCGGGGAGGGACAGGGGCCGCTCTTCTCGACGGCGCTGGAGGCGGCGGAGGCGGAGGCGGTCCTGGCCCAGGGGGGCGGCGGGCTGCCCTCGCTGCGGCCGGTCCTGGCCCGGACCCGGCCCGCGGCTGCGCCCGGGACCGGCTCGCCGTAAGATAGGGACATGAGATCGACACCGCTGCGCGCGGTCCTGGCCGCGCTGGCCGTCCTCGCCGCCGGCGCCGCCGCCCGGGCCCAGGTCCCCGTGGTCGACCCCTCGCGCATCTCGCTCGACGAGTTCAAGAAGGCCTTCGACGAGGCCAAGCTCCTCGTCATCGACGTGCGCTCCGCGGACAGCTACCGCGCCGGCCACATCCGGGGCGCCATCAGCGTGCCCCTGAGCGCGCTCGACACCCACCTGCCCCAGCTCAAGGCACAGAAGAAGCCGATCGTCGCGTACTGTGCTTGACCGTCCGAGCACTCGAGCGCCCGTGCGGCGCAATTGCTCGGGGAGGCCGGGATCAAGAACGTCCGCGCGCTGCTGGGCGGCTGGAACGCCTGGCTCAACGCCAGCTACCCGACGGCCAGGGGCGACGATCCCAAGTAGCGTGATCGGCCGCTAGGCCGACGCCATCATCATGCGCCTCCATCCGGGATCGCGTCGCGGCCGGGCCCTGCTCCTCGTCCTGCTCTCCGCGACGGCGGCGGCGCCGGCGGCGCCCGCCCGCGCCCAGCTCAAGGACCTCACGATCCAGGACATCTTCGATCCCGAGAAGAAGGTGGACTTCGGCCGGGCCCTCACCGGCCTCGCCTGGATCGACGACGCGCACTACCTCTGGCCGCGCACGGACCAGGCCACCCACCTCACCGACCACCTCCGCGTGGAGGCGCGCAGCGGCCAGGCCCAGCCGCTCTTCGACGCGGGTGCGCTCGAGTCCGCGCTGCGCCGGGTGGCCGGGGTCGGCGAGGAGGAGGCGCGGCCGCTGGCCCACCAGGCCACGTACGTCATGAACGGCGCCCGCACCGCGCTCCTCGTCACCGCCCTCGACGACCTGTTCCTCTTCGACTTCTCCTCGAAGGCCCTCACCCGGCTCACGGACACGCCGGGCCGGGAGAGCCAGCCGTCCTTCAGCCCGGACGGCAAGCGCGTGGCGTTCGTCCGCGCGGGGAACCTCCACGTGGTGGAGGTGAGCGGCCGGGGAGAGCGCGCGCTCACGCAGGACGGATCCGACGACGTCCTCAACGGCCTGCTCGACTGGGTCTACCAGGAGGAGATCTACGGGCGCGGAAGGTTCAAGGGCTACTGGTGGAGCCCGGACTCGAAGAGCCTGGCCTTCCTGCAGCTGCGCGACGGGCGCGTGCCGCCGTACCCCATCGTGGACGACATCCCGAGCGAGCCGCAGGTCGCGAGCACGCGCTATCCCAAGGCCGGCGATCCGAACCCGGAGGCGCGGCTGGCGGTGGTGGAGGCCTCCGGGGGCGCCCCGCGCTGGGTCGACCTCGCGCGCTACGCGGCGGAAGAGCCGCTGGTGGTGGCGGTCACCTGGAGCCCGGACAGCCGGAGAGTGGTCTTCCAGGTCCAGGACCGCGTCCAGACCTGGCTCGACCTCGACGACGTGGACGTGGAGACGATGAAGCCGCGGACGCTGCTGCGCGAGAAGACCAGGGCCTGGGTCGATTCGCACGACGACGGTGTCTTCTGGCTCCGCGACGGCGGCTTCCTCTGGCTCTCCGAGCGCACGGGCTGGAAGCACGTGTACCGGTACCGCGGGGACGGCACGCTGGTGGGACCCGTCACCGCCGGCGAATGGGAGGCCCGCACCCTGCACGGCGTGGACCCGAGCGGCGGGTGGGTCTACTTCTCGGGCACCGAGCACAGCCCGATCGGCGGCGACGTCTACCGTGTCCACCTCGACGGAACGGGCCAGCAGCGGCTCAGCCGCGCGGAGGGGACGCACGCCGCGAGCTTCAACCCCTCCTTCAGCCTCTACATCGACACCTGGAGCGACCTCACCACGCCGCCCCAGGTCCGCCTCCACGCCGCGGACGGCGCCGAGGCGCGCGTCATCGACGCGGGCGCGGCGCCCGCGCTGGCGAGGTATCGCCTCGGCCGGCCGGAGCTCCTGCAGGTCGACACCCGCGACGGTTTCCGGATGGAGGCGATGCTGCTGCGGCCCCCGGACTTCGACCCCGCCCGGCGCTATCCCGTGTACCAGCACACCTACGGGGGGCCTCACTCGCCGTCCGTGAAGAACGCCTGGGGCGACACCACGTACCTGTTCCACCAGCTCCTGGCCGAGCGCGGGGTCGTGGTGTGGATCTGCGACAACCGCACGGCCAGCGGCAAGGGCGCGGTCTCCGCCTGGCCGATGTACCGGAACTTCGGCGAGCTCGAGCTGCGCGACGTCGAGGACGGGCTCGGCTGGCTGCGCCGCCAGCCCTGGGTGGACCCCGCGCGCATCGGGATCTACGGCTGGAGCTTCGGCGGCTACATGGTGACCTACGCGCTCACCCACAGCCGCAGCTTCGCGATGGGGATCGCGGGGGGGCCGGTCACGGATTGGCGCCACTACGACTCCGTCTACACCGAGCGCTACATGGACCTCCCGTCGCGCAACCCCGAGGGCTATGCCAGGAGCGCCCCCCTGGCCGCCGCCGCCTCCCTGCACGGCCAGTTGCTGCTCCT
Organism: Vicinamibacteria bacterium; assembly: GCA_041481445.1. Classification (GTDB taxonomy): domain Bacteria; phylum Acidobacteriota; class Vicinamibacteria; order Fen-336; family Fen-336; genus AA29. The sequence continues at coordinate 25,205 of JBGPBV010000028.1, read as the reverse complement.
GCACGGCGCGATCGACGACAACGTGCACCCGCAGAACACCGCGCGCTTCGCCTACGAGCTCCAGAAGGCCGGCCTTCCGTTCCGCCTGATGGTCTATCCGCGCTCACGCCACGGCGTGACCGAGCCCGCGCTCGTCGCCCACCTGAACGCGCTCAAGCTCGCGTTCGTCGAGGAGACGCTGCTCGGCAAGGCGGACACGCGCTAGCGACTCGCCCCGCCCCTCGCCTTCAGGATCGCCCGGCTTTTCGGCCAGTTGATCGAGGAGATCTTCGAGGCGGACTGACGCGCGGAGGCCGGGCCTTCGCGCCCTTCGCCCGCTCGCGCGATCGCGCGGCGGGGCGCGGCTTCGCCGGCCGCGCCGGCTTCGCGGGCCGGGACGGCCGGGGCGCGTCGGCCCGTCCGCCGGACGCGCGCGAGCGTTCCATCTGCGCCCGCAGCAGGGCCGCCACCGCCGGATCGGCGACCTCCGCCTCCCTTCTCAGCTTCACGTGCCGCATCCGCTTGCCCACGCCTTCGAGCTTGCCCGCGGGATCGGGCAGCTCGGCGCCGTGCGCGAAGCCGAGGCCGACGTGGTTCCGCGTGGGCATGAGCACCGCGAACTGGTCCGGCATCTTCGTGCCGAAGCCGTACCAGATCACCTTCCAGCCGAGCTTGAGGTTCTCGTCCGCGTCGGGGCTGAGGGAGGCGATGAGGGCCCGGACCTGGTTGGTCAGGGCCTGGATGTCCGGCGGGAACGTGGCCAGGAAGCGGTCGATCTCATCGGCCACGGGGCCCCTCCTTGTCGAGACGAGGCGCGATCATACCCGCCCGCCGGCTCCGGATTTGCCTCGCCCGCGCTCTCCTGTTGAAATTGCGCCGGGATGAGCGACACCAGGAGCATGGCGGCGTCGAGCGCTCCGCTGGTCGGCCTGGACGCCGAGCGCGTGCGGCGGCTGTACCGCGCGCTCCTGCTCCCGCGCCTCGTCGAGGAGAAGGCCCTCCTCCTGCTGCGCCAGGGGCGCCTCTCCAAGTGGTTCTCGGGGATGGGCCAGGAGGCGATCGCGGTGGGGGTCGCGTTCGCCCTGGAGCCCGACGACTGGATCCTCCCCATGCACCGGAACCTGGGCGTCTTCACGACGCGCGGGGTCGACCTCGGCCGCCTCTTCCGCCAGCTCTTCGGCAAGGACGGCGGCTTCACGAAGGGCCGCGACCGCTCGTTCCACTTCGGCCTGCTCGACAAGCGCATCGTCGGCATGATCAGCCACCTCGGGGCGACGGTGCCCGTGGCGGACGGGCTCGCGCTGGCCGCGCAGCTCCGCGGCGAGCGGCGGGTGGTGGCCACCTTCAGCGGCGACGGGGGCACCAGCGAGGGCGACTTCCACGAGGCGGTGAACCTGGCCGCGGTGTGGAAGCTGCCCGTCCTCTTCGTGATCGAGAACAACCAGTACGGCCTCTCCACCCCCGTGTCCGAGCAGTACGCCTGCGCCGACCTCGCCGACCGCGGCATCGGCTACGGCATCCCCGGCGTGGTCGTGGACGGCAACGACGTGCTGGCGGTGGTGGAGGCGGTGGGGCGCGCGGCCGCCCGCGCCCGCGCCGGCGAGGGCGCGACCCTGCTCGAGTTCAAGACCTTCCGCATGCGCGGGCACGAGGAGGCCTCGGGCACCTCCTACGTCCCCAAGCACCTCTTCGACGAGTGGTCGCGCAAGGACCCCGTGCTGCGCTTCGAGCAGTGGCTGGGGGCGCGCGGGCTGCTCGACGACGCGGGGCGGGAGAGGCTCCGCAACGAGATCAAGCCGATGGTCGACCGGCTGGTGGACGAGGCCCTGGCCGCCCCCGATCCCGTGTCCACTCCCGAGAAGGAGCTGGCCGACGTCTACGCGCCGAGCCGCGCGCGCGTGGCCGAGCCGTCGTCTCCCCCCTCCGATCGGCGCTACGTCGACGCCATCAAGGACGGCCTGCGCGAGGTCATGCGACGGCACCGGGAGGCCGTCCTGCTCGGCCAGGACATCGCGGAGTACGGCGGCGTCTTCAAGGTCACGGAAGGGTTCGTGGAGGAGTTCGGCAAGGCACGCGTGCGCAACACGCCCATCATCGAGTCGGGCGCGGTGGGAGCCGCCCTCGGCCTCGCCCTCGACGGCTTCCGGCCCATGGTCGAGATGCAGTTCGGCGACTTCATCACCTGCGGGTTCAACCAGGTGGTCAACAACCTGGCCAAGACGCACTACCGCTGGGGGGCGGCGGCGCCGGTGGTGGTGCGCGCGCCCATCGGCGGGGGGACGGGCGCGGGGCCGTTCCACTCGCAGAACGTGGAAGCCTGGTTCACGCACGTGGCCGGCCTCAAGGTGGTGGCTCCGGCCACTCCCTCCGACGCCAAGGGCCTGCTCATCGCCGCCTTCGAGGACGGCAATCCCGTCCTCTACCTCGAGCACAAGCTCCTCTACCGCTCGGCGCGCGAGAGCGTGCCCGGCGGCTGGTACACCCTGCCCCTGGGCCGGGCCCGCGTGGCCCGCGCGGGAGAGGACGCCACGATCGTGACCTACTCGGTCGGGGTGCCGTGGGCGCTGGAGGCGGCGGACCGCCTGGCCGCCGAGGGCCGCACGATCGAGGTCGTCGACCTGCGGACGCTCCTGCCCTGGGACCGCGAGGCCGTCCTCGGCTCCGTGCGCAAGACGGGCCGCGTCCTGGTCCTCCACGAGGCCCCCGTGACCGGCGGGTTCGGGGCGGAGCTGGCCGCGGTCATCGGCCGCGAGGCCTTCGAATGGCTCGACGCGCCGGTCGCCCGGCTGGGCGCCCTGGACACGCCCGTCCCCTTCAGCAAGGCCCTCGAGGAGGTGTTCTCGCCGCGCGGCCGGCTCCTGCCCGCGCTGCGCGAGCTGCTGGCGTACTGACGGTCTCGGTCGCGTCGCGCCGCCATCCATCGCGTCCGCCTTCCCCTTTCGCCCCTCCCGTGTTTGAGCTTGATAGATTTATCTGTCAAGTGCTCGATACTGGTCCTGCGACTGATGCAATCCATGCTACACAGAGATATGAATACGAACACTTCATCTCTCAACGACGACACCCTGATCGCGGAGCTCGGCCATCTCGCCGGGCGGGAGCGCGCGGCCACCGTGGCCCTGATCGTCCACCTCGCGGAGTTCGACGCCCGGCGGCTCTACGCGCGCGAGGGCTACTCCTCGACCTTCCGGTACTGCACGGCCGTCCTGCGCCTCTCCGAGGACGCCGCCTTCAATCGCATCGAGGTGGCCCGCGCGGCACGGACGTACCCGCTCCTTCTCGACCGCCTTCTCTCCGGCGCACTCAGCCCGACGACGGCGCGGCTCCTGGCGCCACGGCTGACCCCGGAGAACCACGAGGACCTCCTCGCCGCCGCGTCGGGAAGGAGCCGGCGGGAAGTGGAGGAGCTGATCGCACGGCGGTTCCCGCAGCCCGACGTGCCGTCGTCGATTCGGCGACGGCCTGTCGTCGCGGCTCCCGCGTCCTCGCCGATGCCGCCCTTGCCGGATGCCCCGACGCCAGCGGCGGCGACGCGGCCGGCGGGGCCGGCGGCTCCGGTCGCGACGCGCCGGCCAGTCGTCCGGCCTCTGGCCACCGATCGCTTCGAGATCCGCTTCACCTCGAGCGCAGACACTCGCGATCTCCTCCGCGAGGCGCAGGACCTGCTCGCACACGCGGTCCCGAGCGGCGACCTCGACCAGGTCTTCAATCGTGCCCTTCGGCTGCTGGTCCAGGATCTGGAGCGGAAGAAGTTCGCGACCACCGACCGCCCGCGGCGGAGCCCAGGGCAATCGGAGGATTCGAGGAACATCCCGGCAAGCGTGAAGCGGGCGGTGCGTCGAAGGGACGAGGCGCGCTGCGCGTGGACGGCCCCGACCGGACATCGATGCGACGAGCGGCGGTTCCTCGAGTACCACCACGACGATCCTTACGGCGTCGGGGGCAAGCCGGTCGTCGATCGCGTCCGACTCCTGTGCCGGACGCACAACGGTCACGAGGCGGCGCTGTTCTACGGTCCGCGCCGCGCCTACGGAGGAATAGCCGTCCCGGGACGGGTAGGGGCGACGCGCGAAAGGGGGGAGCGGACAACGCGACCTGGCGACGGATGATCGGTCACTGGGACCAGGCCGGCGGTGAGCCGGCCGACGACGACCGGGCCGGTCGATCGCATGGCCGGTCGATCGCATGGCCGGTCAACCGCATGGCCGGTCGATCACATTGGCCGGTCGATCACATTGGCCGGTCGATCGCGGCGCCGACATATACTCCTCCGGCATGACTCCGGCCGCGATCACCGCGGTCGCTCTCGGCGGCCTGGCCCTCGGCGCCGTCCTCGTCTGGCGGCAGGCCTGGGGCTGGCGCGGGATGCTGGCGGTGCGCCGCCGGTACCCCGCCCGCATCGACCGCTACAAGCACGCGGGCCGGGCCCGCATCCGGGCCGACCTCCTCGCCGATCCGGAGGTGGCGGCGGCGGTGGAGGCCCACACCGCCTCCACCGGGGAGGCGGCCGACGCGGCCTGGGCGAAGGTCCGGACCTACGTGGACGAGATCGTGCCCTCGTTCAACCTGCTCGCCTACTACCGGCTGGGCTACGGCGTGGCCCGCCTGCTGATCCCGCTCCTGTACAAGGTCACGGTGGGACACGAGCCGCGCGAAGCGCTGAACGCGCTCCCCCGCGACAGCGTGGTCGTGTACCTCATGAACCACCGCTCGAACGCCGACTACGTCCTCGTGGCCTACGTCCTCTCCGGCCAGGTGGCGGTGTCGTACGCGGTCGGCGAGTGGGCGCGCATCTGGCCGCTGGAGACCCTGTTCAAGAGCTTCGGCTCCTACTTCGTGCGGCGGCGCTACAAGGAGGCCCTCTACCACAAGGTCCTCGAGCGCTACGTCCAGCTCATCACCCGGAACGGGGTGACCCAGGGCGTGTTCATCGAGGGAGGGCTCTCGCGGGACGGCGCCTTCCGTCCCCCGAAGCTGGGCCTGCTCGACTACCTGGCGCGGGTCAAGCGCGAGCCTGGCTTCACGCGCCCCCTCTTCTTCGTGCCCGTGGCCATCAACTACGACCGCGTGCTCGAGGACCGGTCGCTCCTGCGCGAGCTGCAGGCCCCCGAGGAGCGCCTGCCCCGCCGCGACCAGCTCGCGGAGGTCGCCTCCTACGCGGTCAAGGTCTCCGGGCGGTTCCTGCTGCGCCGGGCCCGTCGCTACGGTCGGGCCTGCGTGAACTTCGGCGACCCGATCTCGCTCGACGACTGGCTGGCCCGCAACCCCGGCGTCCTCGAGCTGCCGCGGGAGGAGCGCCAGGCACGGCTGGCCGGGCTGGCCGCGGAGGTGATGGACCGGATCGCCGCCGTGATGCCCGTGACCTCGGTGCCCCTGGCCTGTGCCGCGCTGCTTCAGGACGGCGCGGAGTCGATCTCGCGGCCGGAGTGGGAAGCGCGCCTGGCCTCCCTGCAGTCCGCCCTCCGTGCCGTGCGCGCCCACGTCGTGGGCGGCGAGCGCTCGAGCGCGGACCTCCTCGATCGCGCCCTGGTCATGCTCACCCTGCGGCGCGTGGTGGCGCCGGAGGCGGACGGCTTCCGCGTGGACCGGGCGCAGGAGCCGCTGATGCGCTACTACGCGAACTCCATCGCGCACTTCCTCCGCCCGGAGGCACGGCCGGCCGCGGCCCGATGACGGCCGCCCGGGAGGCCGGGGAGCGCGTCGAGTCCTTCCGCACTTCCGACGGCGTCACCCTGCGCGCGACGCGCTGGAGCACGGCCGGCGGCCGCCGCCGCGCCATCCTGGTCGCGCCCGGCATCTTCCTGCACCGGGACAGCGTCGAGCATCGCTCGCTCTCCCGCCGGCTGGCCGCCGTCGCGGACGTGGTGACGCTCGACATCCGCGGCCACGGCGACTCCGAGGGCGCGTTCACCTGGGGCGTGCGCGAGCCGGAGGACGTGGCGGGGGTGGCCGCCGCCCTGCGGCGCGACTACGACCGCGTGGGCGGCCTCGGCTTCTCGTTCGGCGGGCATCACGTCGGGGTGGCGGCCGCCCTCCACCGCGCCTTCGACGCCGTCGCCCTCGTGGCCGCCCCCCGCAACCTGTTCCTGCTCGATCACAACTTCCTCACTCCCGGCCTCCTGCGCAGCGCGCCCCTGATGCTGAGGCGGCGCCGGCGAAGGACGCGCCTGGCCGTTCCGCGCCGTCCGCCCGCCGCGCTGGGCCGCGTGATCGCCCGCATCGCGCCGGTGCCGCTGCTCGTCGCGCACGGGACGGCGGACTGGCTCATCCCCTCGCGCCACGCGCAGGACCTCTACCGGCGCGCGGGCGAGCCGAAGTCCCTCCTCCTCCTCGACCGGGCGCTGCACGCCGAGAACATCCTCGTCCACGACCCCGAGCCGCTGCTCGGGGCTCTCGAGCGCTTTTTCGAATCGCACCTGCAGATCTGATCCATGCGCCTGGATTCACCGATCCGTATCGTACGCAAAGCCGAATGGACCGCCGCGTACGGATCCGATCCTAAATTCCTCCATCGCTTGACTACCGTGCCCCGGAGACGTACATGACACACACGGGCATGTGTCTTGCCAGTGGCCACGGGACAGAGCTCCAGCTTTTGTCCACTGCCGGGTTTTTCGCCGCAACTCCCGGTAAACGGCGGAGCGCGCCTTGCTCGCGCACGCCCGCCTACTCTACGAGGAGTCACTCGATGGCAACGAAGCTTCGGTCGAGATCCATCTTCGCCTTCGTCATGGCCCTGCTCGTGACGGCGGCTCCCCTCTGGGCGCAGTCCACGGCGGCCCTCCAAGGCACCGTCACCGACGCCCAGGGCGCCGTCATCCCGGGCGCGCAGGTCACCGCCGTCAACGAGGAGACGGGCGCGCAGCGCTCCGCGACCACCGACACCGCGGGTAACTACCAGATGGCGGCCCTCCCCATCGGAACCTACCGCCTCGAGGCGCGACTCGCCGGCTTCCAGCCGAGGGTGGTCAAGGGGATCCGCCTGGAGGTCGCGCGCACCGTGGTCATGAACGTCCAGCTCACCCTCGGGGGCGTGGCCGAAGAGGTCGCGGTGACGGGCGAGGCGCCGGCGATCGAGAGCACCACCACCTCCGTGGGACAGGTCATCAACCAGCGCACCGTCCAGGAGATCCCGCTCAACGGGCGACACTTCGTGGACATGGGGCTGCTCATCCCCGGCTCGGTGGCCCCCAGCCAGACCGGCTTCCTGACCGCGCCGCTCCGGGGCCAGGGGTCGTTCGCGTTCAACACGGCGGGCAACCGGGAAGACACCGTGAACTTCATGATCAACGGGATCAACCTCAACGACCAGGTCCAGAACCAGATCACGTTCCAGCCCTCGGTCAACACCGTCTCCGAGTTCAAGGTCGACAACCAGACGCTGAGCGCGGAGTACGGCCGGAGCTCGGGAGCGGTGGTCAACATCGCCACCCGCTCGGGGACGAACGCGTTCCACGGCGAGCTGTTCGAGTTCTACCGGAACCAGGACCTCGACGCCCGGAACTTCTTCAACCCCGCCTCCCAGCCGCAGTCGCCCTTCAAGCGGAACCAGTTCGGGGCCAACCTGGGCGGGCCCATCGTCAAGAACAAGACGTTCTTCTTCGCGACCTACGAGGGGACGCGCCAGCGCCAGCGGCTGGACCTCAACAGCGGGGTGCTGAGCGACGCCCAGCGGGCGGCGGTGACCGATCCCGTGGTGCGCAACCTGCTCCCCCTGATCCCGACCGCCAACGCCACCAGCGCCGCCGGGGCCCCGCGCTTCATCGGCACCGCCACCGCCAACGTGAACATCGACCAGTGGACGGGGGACCTGAGCCACCAGCTCTCGCCGAACGACACCCTGCACGCCTACTACGCGTTCCAGAAGGACCTCCGGGGTGAGCCCAATCTCCAGGGCAACACGATCCCCGGATTCGGGGACACCCGGAGCTCGCACCGGCAGATCGGCACCCTGAACTACACGCGCATCTTCAGTCCGAGCACCGTGAACGAGGCGCGCTTCGGCTACAACCGCATCAACATCACGTTCGCGCCGAACGTGACCGACAACCCGCAGACCTACGGGATCAACGCCGGGATCACCAGCGCGGTCGTGCTGCCCCAGATCACCGTCCAGGGCGTGGGGCTGAACTTCGGGGGGCCGAACGGGTTCCCGCAGGGCCGGACCGACACCACCTACGCGCTCTCCGACACCCTCAGCCATACGCGCGGCCGCCATTCGCTCAAGTTCGGGGGCGAGTTCCGGACCTTCCACAACGTGAACTTCGGCACCAACGGAGGGACCTTCACCTATCCGAGCCTCGCCGACTTCCAGGCCGGGCGCGGGAGCGCGTTCACCGCCACCCTCGGCGACATCGACAGCGACCTCAAGCAGAAGGCGTTCGGCCTCTTCGTGCAGGACAACTTCAAGGTCCGCTCCAACGTCACCCTGGAGCTGGGCTTCCGCTGGGACCTCCTGGTGTCGCCCACCGAGTCCGACGATCGCTTCGTGTACTTCGACGCGGCCAGCGTCTCTCTCTACCAGATCGGGCACGGTGGTCCCCGCGACAAGATCTACGGCAACAAGAACAACTACCAGCCGCGGGTCGGCGTGGCCTGGGACCCGTTCAAGGACGGCCGGACGTCGGTGCGGGCCGCCTACGCGCTCCTGAGCGACCAGCCGGTGACGAACATGGTCTCGCAGACGGCGGGAAACCCCCCGCTCGTGACCCCGCTCTCGTTCACGGGGCCGGCGGGATCGATCCGGCTCGACAACGCGCTCACCGTGGCCCAGGCCTCCGGGCTCGCTCCCTTGAGCGTGGACGACGCCTTCCGGAATCCCCGCCTCCAGACGTGGAACGTCAACGTCCAGCGGGAGCTTCGGCGGAACCTCAGCGCGATGGTCGGCTACTTCGGGTCCAAGGGCGACTTCCTGCGCATCGCCCTCAACCAGAACCAGATCACGAACGGCGTCCGCCCCTACCCGCGGCTCTCCGCGAGCAGCCCCATCCTCCCGAACTCCCCGCTCGGAAACATCACGAACATCGCGAGCCGCGGCTACTCGCGCTACAGCGGCGTCTGGGTCGCGCTCAACCAGCGCCTCTCGCACGGCCTGCAATTCAACGGCTCCTACACCTGGTCGAAGTCGAAGGACACGAACTCCCTCAACTCGACCAACGTGCCGCCCCAGGACAGCACGAACATCGCCGGCGACTACTCCTACTCGGACTACGACGCGCGCCACCGCTACGTCCTGAACGCGATCTGGGACATCCCGTTCAAGGGCAACCAGCTCAAGGAGGGCTGGCAGCTCTCGGTCATCACGCAGGGACAGACGGGCAACCCGATCACGGTCGTCACGAACCAGAACTTCACCGGCGTCGGCACCATCCGGCCGGACCTGATCGGCAACCTCGAGGTCTTCGCGCGCCCGGAGCAGTGGTACTCGACGGGCGTCTGCGACCCGCGCGTGGCCGGCTCCTGCACCTCGAGCTCGGTCTGGGCGCTGCCCTTCACGAACGGCGTGGCCCACATGGGGAACTTCCCGCGCAACGGCGTCTACGGTCCCGGCTTCTACAACACGGACCTGTCGCTCATCAAGAGGACGCGGATCGCGAAGACGACGCTCGAGCTCCGGGCGGAGGCGTTCAACGTCTTCAACCACCCGAACTTCGGCTTCCCGGCCGCCGCGCGCACCGCGGTCCCCGGAGGAACCTCGTTCGGGGTCATCACGAACACCCGCCTGCCCACCGGCGACTCGGGCTCCGCGCGCCAGCTCCAGTTCGCGGCGAAGATCCTGTTCTGACCTAGGCCGGCGGGCGGTCCTCGGAAAGGGCCGCCCGCCGTCCGAGCGTCCAGGCCAGCCATCCCCCGGCCAGGAGGACGAACGCGGCCAGGGGGAGGAGCGAGACCCGCCCTTCGAGCCCCATCTTCTCGCCGGCGTTCCAGGCGTACTTGGGATCCGTGTTCCCGCGGTGGAAGGGGAACGTGTTCACCGCGACCTTGTTCGCGCGCCAGAGGGGCAGGTAGTAGTCCTCGAAGGGATCGTCCACGCGGTTGACTTCCGGACGGATCGCGGTGGCCAGGACCATCCGGCTCGCGGACGGGACGACGAGGGCGAAGAAGAGGAGGGCCGCCCCCCATCGGACGGCGCGCCCGCGCGACCACGCGCCCCAGGAAGGAGTCGCCAACCCAGCCACCGCGATCGCGAAGAACGGCAGCCAGGGCACGAGCACGCGCGTCCCCACGCCCGCGCCTCCCCGCCAATCGTCGGGCGTGCGGGTGAGGGCGCTGTTGAAGGCGAGGCCCACGCCGATGGCGGCCAGGACCGCGCAGCCCTCCAGCCGGGTCTGTCCGCGGCGGATCAGCCCCACGAGCCCGGGCAGGGCGAGGGCGAGCCAGGGCGTGTGATGCAGGAGCCCGCGCTCGGTCGAGAACAGTATCTTCACGAGCAGCCGTGGGTCGGGCAGGGTGATGCCGAGGAACAGCCCGCCCTGGCGATTGGGATCGACGGATCCGGAGTACGGCACCGTGAACGGCCCCCCGAAGGCGGCGGCGTGATAGGCGGCGAGGCCGAGGAGAGGCACCGCCCCCCCCAGGACCATCCAGAAGAGACGCGGCCAGGGCCGCACGGCCATCAGCGCGTAGAGGCCGACGACGGCCACGAGCAGGGCGGCCGGGTACTCGGACGCGATTGCATACCCCAGGAGCACGCCGGCCAGGGCGAGCCGGCCACCCGTGATCGGGGCCGGGACCGCGCGACTCTCCATGATCAAGGCGAACGCGCCGACCACGAGCGCGGCCACGAGCTGATGCGCGTAGAACAGGGTGGCGTAGGGCAGGGCGAGGGTGGCCAGCGCGTAGGCGACGGCGACGGCGGCGCTGGCCGCGGGGGGAGCGCCGAGGCGCCGGCCGATCCGGAAGACGAGGACGACCGCGATCGCGGAAGGAAGGCTCACGGTGAGGACGGTGGCCAGGTAGGCGGCGGCGTGGATCAGACGGCCGCGGGGCCGCTGCCCGTGGGCGAGCGGATGGAGCGCGGCGTACACGGGCACGGCCAGGATGGAGAGCCCGGGCGCCTTCTCGCAATAGACGTGGCCGCCGAAGAAGGCGAGGTCGTGGGTGTTGTCCGCGTAATCGTCGATCGCGAGGGTGTGCTCCTCGACGATCGCGCGCACGAGATCGAAGCGCGAGTTCGCGTTCCAGCCTCCGGCCTGGAAGAAGTACGCGTAGGCGCCCAGGGCGAGGACGAACAGCGCCGTCTCCGGCCGGCGCGCGAGGTCGCGTCTCAATCGGGGTTTCTCTCCAGAAGGGCCACAGCTTACCTCCGGCGGTGCTAATGTCTGGTGGCCACGAGGTGGGCCCTCCGCCGGAGAGGCAGATGGACCAGGTGACGCGCGCACAGGCGCAGGCGCTGCTGTTCGAGTTCACGCTCTCGGACGCGCTGCGCAAGCACGGGCGGGCGGTGGAGGAGGCCATGCGCGGCTACGCGCGCTGGTTCGGCGTGACCGACCCCGCCGAGGTCGAGAAGTGGGGCATCGTCGGACTGCTCCACGACTTCGACTACGAGCAGAACCCGACCGAGGACACCCACCTGCACGTGGGGGGCGCCGTCCTGCGCGAGCGCGGCTTCCCGGAGGAGATCGTGGAGGCCATCTGCTCCCACGCCGACTACATGCACATCCCACGTGACACGCCCCTCAAGAGGGCGATCTACGCCTGCGACGAGCTGGTCGGCTTCATCGGCGCCTGCGTCAAGGTGAGGCCGTCGAAGCGGATCGCGGACCTGCCCGTCGAGTCCGTGGTGAAGAAGCTCAAGGACAAGGCGTTCGCGCGCTCGGTCGACCGGTCCTACGTGTACGGCGGGGCGGCCGCCATCGGCCGGCCGATCGAGGAGCACGTCGAGTTCCTGATCGACACCCTGAAGCCGATCGCGGAAGAGATCGGCTTGTAGCGCGAAACGTCTCTCTGGTACACTCGCGTCGCTGCCTCTGCTGAGCCTCGGTTCAATTCGCCCTTCCACCGCCGCCATTGCCGGCGGGACGGTGGGCTCCGCCTCTCGGCGCTAGTCACACCGTCCCCACTTCCCTTCATCCGCGGGCGTGCGCCCGCGACAACGGTGGTCGATCCGTCACCGGCAAGGAAACGGAAATGGTGCGTCTCGAAGAATTCGGTTGGGATGAAGGCTGGGGCCTGGGCTGGAAAGAGGGAGAACATGACGGGACCTCGCCGGCGCGGGTGGCGGCCGTGCATCGGGAGGGCTTCGTCGTCTGGACTCCGGAGGGCGAGCGGCCCGCGGAGGCGTCGGGCCGCCTCCGCCACCTGGCCAGGGGCGAAGCCGACCTCCCCGCCGTCGGCGACTGGGTCGCGGTGCGGCTCCCGGCGGGCGACGGACCGGCCGTGGTCCAGTCCGTCCTTCCGCGCCGGACACGGATCGCGCGGAAGGTGCCGGGAACCACGACCGTCGAGCAGGTGGTCGCCGCCAACGTGGACGTCGTGGCCATCGTGGCCGGGCTCGACGCCGACTACAACCCGCGGCGGCTCGAGCGCGCGCTGGTGCTGGCCGGGGACGGCGGCGCGCAGCCGTTGATCGTCCTGAACAAGGCGGACCTGCGCCCCGGGCAGATCGAGAAGACGGTGCGGGAGACGGAAGTGGTCGCGCCCGGCGTGCCCGTCGTCGCCCTCAGCGCGGCCACCGGCGATGGAGTGGGCGCGCTCGCCACCTGGCTCGTTCCGGGCCGGACGGCCGCCCTGATCGGCTCCTCCGGCGCCGGCAAGTCCACGCTCGTGAACCGGCTCCTGGGCGAGGAGCGCCAGCGCACGCGCTCCGTGCGGGCGTCGGACTCCCGCGGCCGTCACACCACCTCCCAGCGCGAGCTGCTGCGGCTCCCCGGCGGGGCGCTCCTGATCGACACGCCGGGGCTGCGCGAGCTGCAGCTCTGGGCGGCGCCGGGCGCGCTGGAGGGGACGTTCGCGGACGTGGATTCGATCGCCTCGTCGTGCCGCTTCGTGAACTGCGGCCACACGGGCGAGCCGGGCTGCGCGGTCCTGGCCGCCCTCGAGTCCGGCGCCCTCGGCCACGACCGCCTCGAGAGCTACCGCAAGCTGCAGCGGGAGCTGCGCCACCTCGACCTGCGCCAGGACGACCTCGGCCGGCGGGAGCAGAAGCAGCGCTGGCGCGCCATCCACAAGGCCGCGCGGAAGCATCGGCCGCGGGAGTGAGACTCTACCCGTCCCGGGACGGGTAGCCGATAATGGAGATTCGGAGGTCCGCTTGTCCAACGACGCCCCCAAGTCCGCCTACGAGATCGCGATGGCCCGGCTCCGCAAGAAGGACCAGGAGGAGGGCGTCACGGAGCGCCCGATCACGGACAGCCAGCGCGCCGCGATCGCGGAGGCCCGCAGCCTCGCCAAGGCCCGCCTGGCCGAGCGCGAGATCATGCATCGCTCGAACCTCGCCCGCGCCGCCGATCCCGAGGCGTTCGCGAAGCTCGAGGACGAGTACCGCCGCGACCGCGAGCGCATCGTGTCCGACCGCGATCGCAAGATCGAGGAGATCCGGAAGGCGAAGTAGCCGCCCGGTCTCGACGACGGCTAGACCGCCACTCCGTCCCGGATGACGCCGTTCTTGGGGACGATCACGATGCCCTCCCGGATGAAGTAGCCCGGGCCGTCCATCTCCTGGACGCCTTCCTCGTTGAGGATGCGGACGCCGGAGCCGATGCGCGCGTTCTTGTCCACGATCGCGCCCTGGATGACGGTGTCGTCGCCGATCCCGATGCGGGGAAGGCCGGCCTCCGACGCCCGCGCCGTCTCCTCGACCGTCTCGTAGTAGTCGGCGCCCAGGAGGAGGCTGTCGCGCACGCGCACGCCGCGCCCGATCCGGGCGCGGATGCCGACCAGGGCCCGCCGCAGCTCGGACTCGACGATCACGCAGCCCTCCGAGACGAGCGCGTTCTCGACCGTGCAGCTCTCGACCTTGGTGGCGGGCAGGAAGCGCGGATGGGTGAAGACCGGGCGCTGCACGTCGTAGAAGTCGAAGGGGGGCACCGGCTGGCACAGGGCCAGGTTGGCCTCGTAGTAGGAGCGGATGGTCCCCACGTCCTCCCAGTACCCGCGGTACACGTAGGCGTGCACGCGCGCCTCCGGCACCAGCTTGGGGATGACGTGGCGGCCGAAGTCCACGAGCTGGTGGTCGCTCACCGCCTTGACGAGCAGGTCGCGGCCGAACATGTAGATGCCCATGGAGGCCAGGAACGTCTGGCCGAGGCCGGGGATCTCGGAGACGAGGCCGTCCAGGCGCTCCCGCGGCGGCTTCTCGTCGAAGTGGACGATGCGGCCCTGCTTGTTGACCTTCAGGATCCCGAAGGCGTGGGCCTGGTCGGCGGTGACGGGAGTGACCGCCACCGTCACGTCCGCCACCTGGCGGCGATGGCTCTCCACCAGCTTCCGGTAGTCCATCTGGTAGAGCTGGTCGCCGGACAGGACGAGCGCCTCCTTCCAGCGATGGCTGAGCAGGTGGCGCAGGCTCTGCCGCACCGCGTCCGCCGTGCCCTGGAACCAGTTCGCGTCGTCCTCGGTCTGCTCGGCGGCCAGGATCGACACGAAGGCGTTGGAGAAGAGGTCGAACTTGTAGGTGAGGCTGATGTGCTTGTTAAGGCTCTCGGAGTTGAACTGGGTGAGCACGAACATGCGCCGCAGGCCCGAGTTCAGGCAGTTGCTGATCGGGATGTCGATGAGCCGGTACTGGCCGGCGATGGGGACGGCGGGCTTCGAGCGCTGGAGGGTGAGCGGGAACAGGCGCGACCCGCGCCCCCCGCCCAGGATCACGCTGAGGACGTCGCTCATGACGGTGTCTCCGACGGACAGGATAGAGCAGAGCGGGGATTATCGTACGGCCAGGCCGCGGCGCGGCGAACTCGTGCTCGGGCGCACGCCCGGCCTCCGGGTGAGTCTGGTACGCTCGTGCCGTGACCGACGACTTCGCCCTCCACCCGGAGGGTGCCCTCCCGCCGGAGGTGGCCACCGTCCGTCCCGGCCCGCCCCGCCGCCTGGCCGCCGGCGCCTGGCACGTGCTCGCCGGCTTCGCATTCCTGTTGAAGCGGCCCCGCCTCTGGCCGCTGGCCCTCCTGCCCGCGATCCTGGCCGGGGTGTGCCTGCTGGGAGGACTGGTCGGGGCCGTCTACGCCATGCACTCGATCGAGAGCGCGCTCGTTCCCGGGCCGGACAAGATCGGGCCCCTCCTCGGCTTCGCGCTGACCCTGGTGGTGTGGATCGGCACCCTCGTCTCCGGCCTCGTCCTCGGACTGGCGGTCGCGCTCGTCTTGTCGGCGCCCGTCCTGGAGCGGCTCTCGCGGCGCGTGGATGCGCTGGTGCGCGGCGAGGCGATGGACCACGACCGCGGATGGCGGTGGGACCTCTGGCAGAGCTTCCGCGGGACGCTGTACTTCCTGGCCGCCGCTCCCGGGGTGTTCCTGCTCGGCCTGGTGCCGCTGATCGGGCCCCCGATGGCGATGCTGTGGGGGGCCTACGCGCTGGCCTTCCAGCAGACCGACGCCGCCCTGGCCCGCCGGGGGCTGGACTTCGCGGCGCGGCGGGCCTGGCACCGCTCCTGGAAGATGGAGAGCCTCGGCTTCGGGATCACCGGCCTGGTCACGCTCGTGGTGCCCCTGGCCAACCTGCTGGTCACGCCCGCCCTCGCCGTGGGCGGGACGCTGCTGGTCCTCGAGCTGGAGGACGAGCTCATCCCGCCCGACGTGGTCGCGCCCGCCCCGTCCTAGGCTAGGCTAGATCGTGCTGCGGGGGGCGTGCACGGTGCGTCCTTCGCCGCGCAGCGTCACCTTGAGGTCGACGGGCCGGCCCTCGCGCTGGACGGTGAGCGTGACCTCGCTGCCGGCGGCGGCGCTGTTGAGCGACCGCCGCAGGTCCTCGGGCCCGTCGACCGCCTTGCCGTCGGCCTTGACGATGACGTCGCCCGCGCGCACCCCCGCCTTGGCCGCCGGTCCGTCCGTATCGACGTCGGTGACGAGCAGGGCGCCGTCCTCGACCTTGAAATAGCGCGCGAGCTGGCCCGAGACCTCCTGGTAGGAGAGACCGAGGCGAGCGGGACGCGCGTCGATGACGCGGTCACGGAACAGGAACCGCCGGCCCTTCGAGTCTCCGTCCTCGAACAGGTGGCCGAGGGGAGGCACGGGGGGGATCGGCGGCACCGGCACCTCGAAGTGGAACGACTCGTCGTCGCCCAGGCTCATCTCGTGGTCCTTGCCCGCCTCGAGGCTCGCGGTCAGGCGCTGCACGGCGCCGCCCCGGCTCACCTCCACGGCGACGTGGCGGCCGGGCGGGGTCTCGCGGACGAGCCGCCGGAGCTGGGCCACGCTCCACACCTTCTCGCCCTGGTAGGACAGGATGACGTCTCCCTCCTTGATGCCGGCCTTCTCCGCCGCCGAGCCCTTCTCCACGGTCGTGACCAGCGCCCCTCGCTCCTCCGGGAGCCTGGCCCGCGAGGCCTCTTCCGTCCCGACCTCCTGGAGGACCACTCCCAGGCGGGCGCCGCCGCCCGCGAACCGGAAGACCTCGACCTGACGGCCCGGCTCGTCCTCGGCCGCGCGCGCCTCGGCGTGGCCGATCTGCACGGCCGCCGCGGCCGCGAGGGCGGCCCCGATGCCCCTGCGGAAAACCCTCATCGCACCTCCTGTCGCGCCCCCGGTCGGGGACGCGCTCTGCCGGGGTGAGACGCAGGCCGCGCCCGAAAAGTCGCTTATAATGGGTCCGGACGGCCCTTCCCGTTCCTCGATCCCATGACCCAGGTGCCCGACGTCGAACCAGCGTCCCCCCCGCCGGCGCCCCCGCGCGCGCGCGTGGCGCGGTGGTTGCGGACCTTGCTCCATCAGGGACATACGCCGGAGCGGATCGCCCTCAGCGTGGCCCTCGGCCTCACCATCGGCCTCTTCCCCATCTTCGGGACCACCACCCTCCTGTGCATCGTGGCCGCCGTGGTCCTCCGGCTGAACCATCCCGCGATCCAGGTGACCAACCAGCTCATGTATCCCCTCCAGCTCCCGCTGATCGTGGTGTTCATCCGCATCGGCGAGTGGATGCTCGGAGTGGCGCCCCTCCCCTTCTCGGCCACCCTGATGGTGGCGGAGCTGCGCGCGAACCCGGGCTCGCTCTTCGAGCGGTTCGGGACGGCCGGGCTCCACGGGATCCTCGGCTGGGTGATGGTGGCGCCCGTGATCGTGGGCGTCACCTACGCGGCCGTGCTACCCGTGGTGCGGATGGTGGCGCGCCGGCCGGCGGCGGTCGAAGTCGCGGCGACCCCCGGCCGCTGAGCAGCCCGCCGTCAGTGGATCCGCGGATCTCCGTCCGCGGTCCCGCGCGCGTGCTCGAGCTGGCGGAACTCCAGGATCGCGAGCAGCCGCCGGTAGCGGTCGAGCACCCCGTCGCACTCGAGGAGGGACTGCCGCTCGACCGCGCTCAGGGCCAGCGACTGCGAGAGGGCGTTGACGAAGACGTCGTCGGGAACCTCGGGCTTGATCACGAGGACGAGCGGACCGTCCGGCGCGCGGCCGATCGCGGCCATGAGGGCGTGGCGGGCCGCCTCCACCGGCGCCGCCTCCCCGGGCTGATCCGCCAGGGGGGCGACCGAGGCCACCCGGTACGGCTCTCCCCCGTGCTCCTCGAGGATGCGGAACCGCGTGAGGCCGCGCAGGACGATGTTGCAGCGGCCGTCGGGCAGGGCCTCGTGCTGCTCGATGGCGCCCGCGCACCCACGGTCGTAGACGGGCGGCCGCCCGTGGTAGTCCGGCTCCCAGCCGGGACGCAGCAGGGTCATGCCGATGACGCGGTCGCGTCCGAGCGCGTCCGCGACCATCTTGCGGTAGCGCGGCTCGAAGATGTGGAGGGGGAGGGCGACCTTCGGGAAGAGGGCCACGTCGGGCAGCGGGAAGATCGGGATGACCGGCGGAATGATGGGGACGCCTACCTGCCGATGATCTGGACGGCGAGGTCGCGGTGGCGCGGCCCGTCGAGCTCGGCGGCGATGATGGCCTGGAACTGCCCCAGCACGAGCTTGCCCTTCGTGACCGGGAACGAGAGCGCGTGGCCGAGGAGCGTCGCCTGCAGATGGGAGTGCGCGTTCTGGCGGTCGCAGTCCGAATGCGCGGGGTCGTTGTGGCGCCACTCGTCCTTGGGGCTCACGACCTTGTTGAGCATCCCCTTGATGTCGTGCAGGAGGGCGGACTGCCATTCGTTCACGAACAGCGCGACCGTGGTGTGCAGCGAGGAGAGGAGGACCATCCCCTCCTTGATGTCGTGGCGCTTGACGATGTCGGCGACCTTCTCCGTGAGGTTGTAGAGCTCGAGGCGCTTGTCCGTCACGATCCGGAGCGTCTCCGTGATCACGCGCACGGTCTCCAGCCCGCCCGCCGCGTCCGCGGGGACGGCCGCTCGTGTTGCTGTCATGGGTGAGACCTGAGAGGCGCTCGGTTCAGCGAGGCGCGGCGCCGCGCGATCCTCGCCGGGGGCCGGAGAGGCTCCGGCCACGCCGGCAGAGCCGCTCAGTGGTGGTGTCCCCCACCGCCGCCTTCGTGCTGTCCTCCGCCCCCACCCTCGCTGCCGGCCTGGAACGAGTGGCCGCAGCCGCAGGTCGAGGTGGCGTTCGGGTTCTTGATCGCGAACCCGCCGCCCATCAGGTCTTCCTTGTAGTCGACCTCGGCCCCTTCCAGGTACCGCATGCTCATCGGGTCCACGATGACCTTGACGCCTTCCGCCGTCTCGAAGACCTCGTCGCCTTCGGTGACCTCGTCGAGCACCATCCCGTACTGGAACCCGGAGCAGCCGCCGCCCTGGACGTAGATCCTGAGGCCGCCCAGGGGCAGGTTCCCCTTCTCCTGCTCCAGCACCGCCTTGACCTTCTCGGTCGCGGCGGTCGTCAGATTGATCATTCGCGTCTCCTTCCGATCATCCATCTTAGCGGATTCGGGGGGGGCTGCAAAGGCGGATAATCCGCGGGTGGAGCCCTCCGAGCTGATCACCAGGGTGGCGGCCTCCGGCCTGCGCGGACGGGGCGGAGGCTGGTTCCCGGCCGCCCGTAAATGGATGGCAGTGCGGGCGGAAGGCGGGGAGCCCCTGGCCATCGCCAACGGGGCCGAGGGCGAGCCCGGCTCGGTCAAGGACCGGCACGTCATGGCCACCCGGCCCGGCGACGTCTGGCGCGGCCTCGTGCTGGCCGCCCGCGCGGTGGGCGCGCGCGAAGCCGTCGTCTTCTTGAAGGCGTCCTTCGACCAGCCGGCGGCCGCGCTGGAGGCGGCCCTCCGCCACGTGGACCTCGACGGGCTGGCCGTGTCCATCCGCCGGGGGGACGACTCGTACATCACGGGCGAGGAGACGGCGCTGATCGAGTCGCTCGAGGGACACCGCCCCTGGCCGCGTCCCAAGCCGCCGCTGCCGGCCGCGGTCGGGTACCAGGGCCGCCCGACCCTCGTCCAGAACGTGGAGACGCTGGCGCGCGTGCCGGCGGCGGTGGCGGACCCGGACGCGTACGGCGTCGGCGAGACCACGCTCGTCTCGCTCTGGGGCGACGTCCGGCGGCCCGGCGTGTACGAGGTCCCGCTGCGCACGCCCGTCCGCGACGTCATCGCGAAGGGCGGCGGCGCCACGGAGGAGATCGGGCTCGTCTTCCCCGCCGGCCCGTCCGCGGCTCCGCTCCTCGCCCGCCAGCTCGACGTGGCCCTCCATCCGGACGACCTGCGTGCGGCGGGCTCCGGGCTGGGGACGGCGTCCGTGCTCGTCGTCGGCGCCTCCGCCTGTCCCCTGTCCGTCGCCGCCTCGCTGGCCGCCTTCTTCGAGCGCGAGTCCTGCGGCCAGTGCCCGCCTTGCACGCAGGGCAGCCGCAACCTCGCACGCGTCCTGCGCGGAGTGGAGTCCGGCCAGGCCCGCGCGAGCGACCTCGGCTTTCTCGCGGAGGCGGCCGGCTTCATGGCCGACCACGGCTACTGCGCGCACAGCCGCACGGCGGCGGCGGCGGTGACCGGCCTGCTGCGGCAGGTGCCCGCCGCCGTCGAGGCCCACCTGGCCGCGCGCGGGTGTCCGCAGGCGGCCGGGCGCCGCGATCCGTTCGCGCCGGCCTCGCCCGAGCGCGCCGCGATCGAGGGCGTGCTCGTCTCGTGACGACCGTCTTCTTCCTCTTCCTCGTGCACCTGGCCCTCGGCCTCATGGCCATGCTGCCGTTCGTGCCCGACCGCGCCGGCCTCGGCTTCTTCAAGCTCTGCTCGGCCGCCGCGGCCACGATGACGACGGCGGGCCTCTGGCTGCTCGTCCGCCGCTTCGGAGGGCAGGCGGGCCCGGGCACGCCCGCGGGAGACAGCTACCCGCTGCTGCTCGCGCTCTGCGCGGCGTTCCTGGCCCTCACCGTCGTGTACAACCGCGCCTGGCATCTTGGATGGCCGCGGCTGCGCCGGCCGCTGCTCGGGCTCTCGCTCGTCGCGGGCCTGGCCGCCGTCCTCCTCGCCACGCCGCCGCGCGCGCGGGTCCTCGTGGCCGCGGCCGACCTCACGTCCGTGCTGCTGCTGGGTGCGGCGGCCTCCGCCATGATCCTGGGGCACTACTACCTGGTGATCCTGGACCTTCCGATCTCCGCCCTGCGCCGCCTGACCGTCCTGCTCATCGCCGGACTGCTCCTGCGGTCGCTCGTCGTCGGCGTGGCGCTGGCCGCGGGCGATGCCGGCGCGTACCACGACCTGAGCGCGGTCGCCGCCGGCCTGTGGAGCCCGGACGGCGTCTTCGTCTGGATGCGCCTGCTGTTCGGCCTGGCCGGCCCCCTCTCGCTCATCTGGTTCATCTGGAAGACGGTCGAGATCCGCTCGACCCAGTCCGCCACCGGCATCCTCTACGTCCAGCTCTTCCTGGTCCTCTCGGGAGAGCTGCTCGCCAAGTACCTGCGCGTGGCCGCGGGGTTCGCGCTCTAGAAAGCGCCCGGCGACTCGCGCGCCTTGAATGGCTTCCCGCCGGGCCGGGCCCTCGGCGGGCGCACCTGACCCGCGTGGGATAATGGCGCGTGAACGTCCTCGTCCTCAATTGCGGCTCGTCGACCCTCAAGTTCCAGCTCATCGAGACGGATGAGGAGCGCATCGAGCGCGACCAGGACCGCCGGCTCGCGATCGGCGTCGTCGAACGGATCGGCAGCGAGGCGCTGCTGACCCTCGAGGCCTCCGGCCAACCCAAGGAAAAGCACGCGGAGCCGATCCGGGACCATCGTGCGGCGGTCGACCGCGTGCTGCGCTGGCTCGTCGCCTCGACGTCGAAGATCGGGGCGATCGGCTCGCTGGGCGACGTCCACGGCGTCGGTCATCGCGTCGTGCACGGCGGCGAGCGCTTCCGGCGCTCCGTGCGCATCGATGCCGGCGTGCTCGACGGCATCGAGGAGTGCATCGAGCTCGCGCCGCTGCACAACCCCGCGAATCTCAAGGGCATCCGCGCCGCCAAGGAGGTTCTCGGCGACAGCGTTCCCCAGGTGGCCGTGTTCGACACGTCCTTTCACTCGACGATGCCCGAGACCGCCTACCTCTACGGCATCCCTTACCAGCTCTACCGGCGCCACCGGATCCGCCGTTACGGCTTCCACGGCACCTCGCACCGCTACGTCAGCTACCGCTATCGGCGAATGATGGGGCTGCCGCGCGAGAAGGTGGACGTCATCACGCTCCACCTGGGCAACGGCTGCTCCGCCTGCGCGATCAAGGCCGGCGATTCCGTGGCGACGTCCATGGGCTTCACTCCGCTCGAGGGACTCCTGATGGGAACGCGCTCGGGAGACATCGATCCGTCGCTGATCGAGTACCTGAGCCTGAAGGAAGGCATGTCGATCGCCGAGATCGACGCGCTGCTCAACAAGCAGTCGGGCCTGCTCGGCCTCTCCGGGCTCACGAGCGACATGCGCGAGCTGCTGGCGGAGGAGGCCGAGAACGGCGACCGGCGCGCGCGGCTGGCCATCGACATCTTCTGCGCGCGGGTGCGGCGCTACCTGGGCGGCTACCTCGCCGAGATGGGCGGCGCGGACGCGGTCATCTTCACCGGCGGCATCGGCGAGAATGCGCCGGCGGTGCGCGACCGGATCTGCAAAGGCCTCGAGCGGCTCGGGCTGGCCCTCGACCCCGAGCGCAACGCACGGCTCGCTCCCGGCGAGGGCGAGATCACCCGCGACGGCTCGCCGCTCCGCGCCTACGTCATCCCCACCAACGAAGAGCTGCTGATCGCGCGCGACACCTATCGGGTCGTCACGGACGCCCCGCGGCGCTGGTAGCCGCGTCGCCGGCAAGACGCCCGGTTGGCGCCGACCGACTAGAATGCCCGTCGTGGGCCGCGCCCCCGAGATCGCGTTCGCCTGCCCATCCTGCGGCCGGGAGGCCCAGGCCGGGCTCGACGGCCAGGGCGCGTGCCGGCACTGCGGGGGGACGCCGCGTCTCGAGGTCCCGGCCGCCCTGCCCGAGAGCCGCCTGGTCGAGACCTGCCCCGCCTGCGGGAACGGCCTTCTCTACGTCCAGCGCGACTTCAACCAGAAGGTGGGCCTCGGGATCGTGGTCCTGGGTGGCGCTCTCGCGCCGTTCACGCCGTTCTATTCGAGCCTGTTCGTGGCGGCGGCGGTGGACGCGGTCCTGTACGCGCTGCTGCCCGACGTCACCGTCTGCTACCGGTGCCACGCCCACATGCGTGGGTTCGCGCGCAACCCGCGCCACCACGCGTTCGACCTGCACCTGGCCGAGCAGTACTCCACGCACGCCGAGGGCATCGACCGGTAGCCCATCGGGTCCATTGACGTCTTTTGACGGAACACTGTACCGTCCGGTACGTATAATCGTGAGGTCATGTCCCGATCCGTCCAGGTTCCCAGCCCCAGCGCAGACCGCATTTTATCGAGTGCTCTAGAGTTGTTCTCCACCAAGGGCTATGAGGCGGCGTCCGTCCGCGAGATCTGCGCGGCCGCCGGCATCACCAAGCCGACCCTGTACCACTTCTACGGGAGCAAGGAGGGCGTGTATCGCGCGCTCGTGGACGGCGCCCTCGAGGACTTCCGCCGGGAGGTCACGCGGGCCCTGCAGGGTCCCGGCCGCGCCGTGGCCCGGCTCCAACGCGTGGCCCGCGTCTACTTCGAGAGCGCCCGCGCCCGGCGCGACCTCGTGCGCTTCATCTACGGCCTCGTCCACAACCCGCCCCGCTCGGCGCCCGCCACCGATTTCCCTCGCTTCTACGAGGAGGTCGTGCGGCAGATCGCGCGGGTGGTGGAGGACGGCGTGGCCCGCGGCGAGCTCGCGGCCGGCCGCAGCGACCTCCGGATGCTCATGTTCATGGGCGCGCTCGGAGAGGCCCTTTCCGGGTACGTGATCGTGGGACGGCCGGAGCTCTCCCCCGCTCTGGCCGACGCGCTCGTGGACGCGCTCACCGCGGGCTGGATCGCGCCCGCGCGCGGGAGAACGAAGCGATGAGGCGAACAACGGTCCTCGCCAGCGGCGCGCTCCTGTGCCTCGCGCCGCTGGCTGCGGGGCAGCTGGCTGCGGAGCAGCTCTCCCGCGCGCAGGCGGTCGCGCTCGCGGTGGCCAACAACCCGGAGGTCCGCAAGAGCCAGCAGTCGCTCGTGGCCCTGCACGGGCAGGGACGCGAGGCGCTGGCGGACGCGCTGCCCGCGGTCAACTTCTACGCCACCACCAACCGGTACCGCGATCCCTCCCTGCTCAACAGCTCGAGCTTCGACGCGTTCCCGCCCGAGCTGCGGGCCGCCCTGCGCCCGATCCCGGCCAACCTCTCCGACGCCTGGGGGGAGGTGAAGCAGACCCTCTTCAGCTTCAAGCTCGGCCATGCGGTGAGGGCGGCCCGCCACGGCGTGGCCATGGGGGAGGAGCAGGAGAGGAGCGTGACCCGCGCGGTGGCCCTCGACACCATCCGCGCCTACAACGACTACCTCCTCGACGTCGAGAAGGTGCAGGTGGCGGAGAAGGCGGTCCGCCAGGGCGAGAAGCACCTGGAAATGGCCCGCAACCGCCACGCGGCGGGGGTGGCCACCGAGCTCGACGTGCTGCGGCTGGAGGTGGCGCTCGAGAACCAGCGCGCGCTCCTCGAGCGCGTGAAGGGAGAGGCGGACTGGGCGCGCGGCGCCCTCAACGCGGCCATGGTGCGGCCCATCGACGCCCCCGTCGATCCGTCGGACACCCTCGCGCGCGTGGACTTCGACGCTCCCCTGGAGACGGTGGTGCAGGAGGCGATGGCCAGCCGGGCGGAGGTCAAGGCCGCGGACGCGGCCGTCCGCGTGTACCAGGAGCTGGTGGGCGTGGCCCAGGGAGAGCGCCTGCCGAGCCTCGACTTCTACGCGACCTGGGGGTACTCGGTGCGCAAGCCCGGCAACTTCCTCAACGGCGAGTACACGAAGTGGAACACGGCGGTGACCCTCACCGCGCCCGTCTTCGACGGCCGGCGGGCCTCCGGCCGGGTCCTGCAGGCGCGGGCCCGGCAGGAGCAGGCGGTCCAGGACCGCATCGCGGTGGAGAACCGCATCCGCCTGGAGGCCAAGCAGGCCCGCGACGTCCTGGGCACGGCCGGCCGCGTGCTCGCCGCCACCCTCCTCAACGTCACCCAGGCCCAGAAGGTGCTGGACATGACGCAGGCCAACTACACGCTGGGGGCGGCCACCCCGCTCGACGTCCTCGACGCCCAGGCCGCGCTCGTGGTCGCGGAGAGCGTGCGCCTGGAGGCGCTGCACGCCCACGCGAACGCGCGGGCGACCCTGCGCTGGGTGATGGGCCGCGACCCGCTCGACTCGGCTTCGCCCACGCCCGCGGCCGAGTCCCCGACAAAGGCAGGAAGCGAATGAGCCGTCCACGAACCCTCGCCCTCCCTCTCGCCCTTCTGGCCGCACTGGCCGCGGCCGGCTGCGACCGCGCAGCGCAGACCGCGCCCGACAGCAAGCCGCGGGGCGTCCCCGTCCGCACCGTCACCGTCGAGCGGCGCGACCTCGAGGACCAGGTCGTCCTCACCGGCACCCTCCGGCCGCGCGCTCAGGTCCAGGTGGTGGCGGAGGTGCCCGCCCGCCTGCTGGAGGTGCGGCGGGACGAGGGCGCGCGCGCGGCCAAGGGGGACGTCCTGGCCGTGCTCGACGCGACCGACTATCGCCTGGGCGCCGACCGGGCGCGGGCGGCGCTGGCGGTGGCGGAGGCGAACCAGGCGCACGCGCGGGTCGAGAAGGACCGCGCGGACAACCTCCT
>JBGPBV010000027.1:0-58762 GCA_041481445.1 Vicinamibacteria bacterium | reverse complement strand
GGCGTCGTGCCGCCAATCGCCTCCACGGACGGCGTGCATTTCGACCGAGCCCCCACGGCGGCGGAGCGCTCGGCGCTGCTCGCGTACCTGCGGAAGCTCTAACGAGGCCTTGCCTCAGACTGCACACGGAGCAGGAACTCTTCGATCGAGCCTACGGGCACATCCAGGCAGTACTACTGACCTGAGACGGCCGCCGCCAATCCCACCGCCGCTGACCTGAGCGCCGCGCTCGCTCCCGGAAGGGGGCGGACGCCCGGGCTTTGGAAATTCCTTGCGAATCTCTTGCGAACGGCGAGGGACGCGGCGCGAGCGCGATCTCCAGACTGCGCGCCATGGACAAGCGCGCGTCGCTGGCTTCCGCCGTCGCGCTCCTGGCCGTCGCCTCGGCGCCGGCCGCCGCCGCGCGGGAGAGTGACGTCACCGTCGCCCCCGGGGAGCGCCTGCGCGTCGTGGTCGCCGGCGAAGGCACGCCCGTCGTGCTCGTGCCCGGCCTGCTCGGGTCCGCGTATGGCTTCCGGAAGGTCGTCGGGCCGCTGGCGGCGGCCGGGCATCGCGTGCTCGTGGTGGAACCGCTCGGGATCGGGGGCTCCGCCCGGCCGGAGGCAGCCGACTACTCGCTGACCGCCCAGGCCGATCGCATCGACGCCGTCCTCGAGGCCCTCGACGTCGAGCCGGCCGTCGTCGTCGCGCACTCCGTCGCGGCGTCCATGGCGCTGCGGCTCGCCGTGCGCCACCCCGACCGCGTGAAGGCCATCGTCTCCCTGGACGGCGGGCCCACGGAGGCCGCGGCCACCGCGGGCCTCCGCCGCGCGATGCGCTTCGCGTTCCTCGTCAAGCTCTTCGGCGGGACCAAGCGGATCGAAGGCATCGTCCGCTCCACTCTCCAGCAACGCTCGGCCGACCCGCGCTGGGTGACCGACGAGGTCGTCGACGGCTACATGTCGGCCGGGGCACGCGACCTCGGCGGGACCCTCACCGCCCTCCGCCGGATCGCCGCCGCCCGCGAGCCGCAGGCGTTGGGGCCTCGGCTCGCCGACGTGCGCTGCCCCGTGCGTCTGGTGGTCGGGACGGCGCCGCACGAAGGCGGGATCAGCGAGGCCGAGATCGCCCTGCTGCGGGAGCGCCTGCCGGACCTCGCGATCGACAGGGTCGACGGCGCCGGTAATTTCGTCTTCGAGGAGAAGCCCGAGGCCGTGGTGGCCGCCGTCGAGAGCGCCGCCGCCCGCGCCGAGTCCGTGCGTCCGCGGCTGGCCGATTGGGGCCCCCGATGACGCTCGCGACCTTCCTGGCCGCCCTGGCCGGCGCGCTCCTGAGCAGCCTTGTCCCGGTCGTCAACGCCGAGCTGCTCCTGATGGGGCTCGCGCTCGCGAGCCCGGCGTCGGCGCCGCTGCTGGTGGTGGTCATGGCCGCCGGCCAGATGGCCGGCAAGTCGGTCCTCTTCCTCGGAGGCGGCCGCCTGAGCCGCTCGGAAGCGCTCGAAAGGCGGCTCGCTCGCTGGCGGCTGGACGAGCGCTCGCCGCGGGCGCGTGCCCCGCTCGTCGGGATCAGCGCGTTCACGGGCCTGCCGCCCTTCTACCTCGTCTCGGTGGCGGCGCCCGCCCTCGGTGTGCCCTACCGGACCTTCCTCGTCGTGGGGCTCGCGGGGCGGCTGCTCCGCTTCGCGATCCTCGTGTCGCTCCCACAGCTCCTGGCGTGCGTCTCGCGGATCGGAGGTCCCTGATGGCGACGCTCCTGGCCAGCCCTTCACCGTCGTGTCCGCCCGCGGCTTCGAGCTTGCGCGGCCGGTTCGCCGTCGTCACCGGCGGCAGCGCGGGGATCGGACGCGCGCTCGCGGGAGAGCTCGCGGCCGCCGGCGCGTCCGTACTCGTCGGCTCGAGGCGGCCGGCCCTCGGCCGGTTCGAGCACCGCCACCTCGACCTGGCGTCCAAGGCCTCGGTCGCCGAGTTCGCGGCCGGCCTGGTCCGCGAGGGCCGGCCCATCGACCTCCTGATCCTGAACGCGGGCGTGCACGTCCCCTGGAAGACGGTGACGACCGCCGACGGTCTGGAGCTGCACTGGCAGGTGAACTACCTGTCCAACTTCCAGCTCGTGCATCAGCTCCTGGAGCCCTGCCGCCGCTCGGCGCTCAAGCGCGTCGTGTACGTCGCGAGCGAGGCCCACCGCCTGGCCGGCCGGCCGGGCGCCCGGCTCCTCGGATTCTGGTTCCGCTACGCGAGGTCGAAAGAGGCGGCGGTCACGTTCTTCCTGCACTTTGCCGGGCTCCACCCCGAGCTGGCGGTGCGGATCGTCTCCCCGGGTTACGTCGACTCGGAGATCCACCGCCACAAGGGCCGGCTCTCCGCCCGGCTCGAGCGCGCCTGGTCCCGGCCGCGCGCGCCCGAGGCCGCCGCGCGCGAGGTCCTGGAGTGCAGCGGCCCCGCCGCGGGCGCCAGCCTCTACTGGGACCGCGGCTCGCCGCGAGCGCCGGCTCGCGGCTGCCGGGACACCGCCCGCGCGGAGGCGCTCTGGCGGGCGTCGCTCGACGACCTCGAAGGCTTCGTGGCCGACCCGCGCGCGCCGCAGCGCATCGCCAACTACGCACGGACGTTCCAGGCCCTCGGGCCGGCGATCGAACGTCCGGCCAACGTGGAGGAGGTCTCGGCGGTCGTGAGGCGAGCGGCGGAGGAGGGGCGGAGCGTACGGATGGTGGGCCGCCGGCACTCGTACAACGACGGCTTCTACTCACCGACCTGCATGGTGTCGCTCGAACGACTCGACCGGGTGCTCGCCCTCGACGAGGAGCGCGCCACGGTCACGTGCCAGGCCGGCATCTCGATCGCGGCCCTCGCCGGCTGGCTCGACGAGCGCGGCCACGCCCTCCGCTACTGCGGCAACTTCGGCCAGCAGACGCTGGCGGGCGCCCTGGCCACCGGCACCCACGGCTACGGGCGCGAGGGCGGAGTCATGTCGGAGCTGGTGCGCGGGGCGACGATGGTGCTTGCCGGCGGGGGCCGGGTCGAGGCGACGAACGAGCGCGACCTGCGCGCGCTCCGGCTCGGCCTGGGCACGCTGGGCGCCGTCGTGGAGCTGACCCTGGCCATCGAGAGGAAGGGGCCGTGCCGGTTCGAGGTCGCCTCCCTGCCGCGCGAGGAGTTCGCCGCGCGGCTCGAGGAGCTGGCGCGCGCCCACGAATACCTGCGCTTCGTTCCCCATCCGTTCGCCGCGCGCTCCACCTTCTACGTCACGATCGACCGCGCCCCCGGCGGCGCGGCGAGCGAGCGGCCGCGCTACATCGACGAGCGCCCTCCCGGAGCCTTTCGCCTGCTGGTTCCCGCGCTGCGGATGCCGGCCGTGCGCGCCCTGCTCGGGCGCGTGCTGCGGGTCGACCGCTACCGGTGCTCGCTCCAGATCCCGTTCTCGGGCCTGCTCTTCCTCGGCGCCGGCGTCGTGCGGAGCCACGCGAGGCTGGCCCGGGCCGGCCAGCTCGCGCTGGAGCGGCACGACTGGCTCAACATGGAGCTCGCCGTCCCGCGCGAGAGGTATCCGGAGTTCGAGCGTCTGTTCGTGGACCTGCGCCCGCGCCCGGGTTCCTTCTCGCCCGGCCAGCCGTACTACACATGCCGCGTGGTGGGCCGGGCGTCCAACGTCCTGCTCGCGCCGAACTACGACCGGGACGTCGTGTACTGCGACGTCCACGCCGACCCCGCGCAGCCCTGCTCCACCCCCTTCCTCCGGAGGCTCGAGGCGGCGGCGATCCGCGACCTCGGCGCGCGGCCTCACTGGGGGAAGGTGTCCTTCGCGGAGCGGGACGTCGTGCGCGCCCTCTACCCGTCCGCGAACATCGCCGCCTTCCTCGACGCGAAGCGGCGCCTCGATCCCGCCGGCGCGTTCTCGAACGGCTACACGCGGCGCGTGCTGGGGGTGTGATCCCCGGCGCCCTCGCGCGTGGCGGCCCGCGGGAGTGGCCGCGATAGAATCGTCCCGTGGAGCCTCGATCCGGGAAGCCGAACCTGTTCGGCCTCGATCGCGCTGCCCTGAGCGACCTCGTCGCCTCCCTGGGCGAGCCCGCCTATCGCGCGGGCCAGATCCACCTCTGGCTGTACCGCCGCCGCGTGCGCGCGATCGCGGAGATGACGGACCTCACCAAGGGCCTGCGGGAACAGGTCGCGGCGACCCACGAGCTGCGCTGGCCGGAGGTCGTCGAGCGGGGAAAGAGCCAGGACGGCACGATCAAGTACCTGTTCCGTCTCGACGACGGCGCCACCGTCGAGAGCGTCTACATCCCGGAGGAGCGGCGGCGCACGATCTGCATCTCCACCCAGGCCGGCTGCCCGCTCAAGTGCGCGTTCTGCCTGACCGGCATCAGCGGCTACAAGCGCAACCTCAAGACCTGGGAGATCCTGGGCCAGGTGGCCACGGTCATGCAGGAGGCGCCGCCCGAACTGAAGGCATGGAACGTCGTCGTCATGGGCATGGGGGAGCCGCTCCTCAACTACGAGAGCACGGTGGCCGCGCTGCGCGTGCTCATGGACCCCGAGGGCTTCGCGGTGGCGCCCAAGAAGCTCACCCTCTCCACCGTCGGCATCCTGCCCGCGCTCGAGAAGCTGATGCAGGAGCCGGTTCGCCCGAACCTCGCCATCAGCCTGCACGCGCCCACGAAGGAGCTGCGGAAGGAGCTGATGCCGATCGAGGAGAAGTACGACATCCATGACGTCATCGAGGCCGCCCAGCGCTATCCGATCCCGCGCGGCGGCGCCGTCACCTACGAGTACGTCCTGCTCGGTGGCGTCAACGACCGGCCGGAGCACGCGCGGGCGCTCGTGCGGCTGCTCGGAGGCTCGCGGGGCAAGGTCAACCTGATCCCGCTCAACCCGGCCCCCGAGATCCCGTTCGCGCCGCCCACTCGCGGCGCGGTCGAGGAGTTCTGCCGGATCCTGTCCGAGGCGCGGGTGACCGTCTCCGTCCGCCGGCCGCGCGGCCAGGACATCCTGGCCGCCTGCGGGCAGCTCCATCTCAAGCGCGGGGAGGTGCTCGTGCCCGCTCCCGTCGCGCCCTGAGGGCGCCGATCCTGCCGCGCCTCTTCCGTCTGCCCTGGGCGGCCCAGCTCGCGCTCGTCCTGGCCGGGTCGGCCGCCGTCCTCCTGCCGTCCCTCGGATCCGCCCCGTTCGAGCGCGCCGAGATCTACTTCATGGACGGCGCCCGCGGCATGTTGGAGACGGGCGACTGGCTGGTGCCGAGGTACCAGGGCCGCGAGTTCTTCGACAAGCCGGCCCTCACCTACTGGCTGATGGCGGCCTCGTTCCGCCTCTTCGGGGTGGGTCTGTCCGCCGGCCGCCTGGTGTCCGCCGTCGCCGCCCTCGCCCTCCTCGCCGTCACCGCCTGGCTGGGCCGGCTCCTCCTCGGCCCCCGAGCCGGCGCCTACGGAGCGCTCGCGCTGGGGACGACGCTGCTCGTCCTGAGCTTCGGCCGCGTCGCGATGTCGGACATGCTGCTCAGCCTCTGGTGCACGCTCGCGGTCGCGGCCGCGGTGTGGGCCACGGACGGGTCCGTGGCCTCGGCCTCCCGGATGGCCCTGCTCGGCGCGGTCCTTGGCCTGGGCTTCCTGACCAAGGGACCGATCGCGGTCGTGTTCGCCGGCTTCGCGCTCGCGTTGCTGGTGTTCCGCGGGGTGGAGGGCCGCCGGCTGCGTCCGGATGCGCGCGGGCTGCTCACCGCCGCCGCCGTGTTCGCGGTCGTGGGCCTCGGCTGGTTCGCGGCCGTGGCCTGGCGCCTGGGGCCGCGTCCGCTCGCGTACTTCTTCCTGCGCGAGAACCTCGAGCGCTTCGCCGGCGAGACCTACGACACGGACCGCTCGGCCCTCTTCTACGTCTGGTCGTACTTCGCGGCCGGCCTGCCCTGGTCCCTCGTCTTCCCGCTCGCGGCCTGGCGGGGCGCACGGCGCGGCGGCTCCGCGTTCCTCCTCCTCTGGATCGCGCTGATGGCGGTTCCCCTCGGCCTCTCGCGCGGCAAGATCGACTACTACCTGCTGCCGCTGCTCCCCGCCGCCTCCCTCGTGATCGGCGCCCACCTGGCCTCGCCGTGGGACCGGATCGACCGCGCCTGGGCGAGGGCGGTGCTGCTGGCCTTCGCCCCCATCGCGATGGCGCCCTCGGTGCTGCAGGCGCGGATCCCGACCGAATGGCTCCCGCCGTGGCCGTCGCAGGTGGCGCTCATCGGCCTCGGCAGCGCGGTCGCCCTGTCGGCGGCGCTGGCGGCCACGCGACCGACTCCGCGGCGCGTCGCGGCCGTGCTCGCGGGAGGGACGGCCGCCACCTTCGCCCTGCTGGCGGGCGCGTTCCTCCCCGTCTTCCGCGCCTCCCAGCCCAACACGGCGGTGGTGGCCGACGTCGTGCGCGAGCGGGCCTGGCGGCCCGACGCTCTGCTGGTCCTTTGCGGCGACCCCGCTCGCGTGACGCGCGACCTGCTCTTCCAGACGCGCCTGGTCGCGCAGGAGCGCTGCGACGTCTGGAACCCCGCTTCCTCCCGGCTGCCCTTCCTGCTCCTCGTGAGCCCCGAGCAGCAGCGCTCGCTGGATCAGGTGCCGGGCATCCGCGAGGTGGCGGTCTACCGATGCGTGCCCGCCGCGGCCATGACCCTCGGCCAGATCCTCGCCGGCCTCGAGACCGAGCCCTTCGTCCTGCTCGCGAACTACCGGACGGACGATCCGGTGGCGGAGACCAAGCGCCGGCAGGACCGCAAGCGCGCCCTGCGCCGGGCGGAGGCGGAGTGGGAAGAGAAGCAGCGGGCGGCGGCGGCCGCGGTCAGGCCCTGAGCTCCCGGAAGATCTCGCCCGCCGCGCGGATCGTGACCTCGATGTCGCCCTCGGTGTGGGCCAGGGACACGAAGGCCGCCTCGTACTGGGCGGGCGGGAAGTAGATGCCGCGGGCGAGAAGGCCGTGGAAGAAGCGCGCGAAGAGGCCGGTGTCGGAGGTCTTCGCGCTCGCATAGTCGAATACGGGCCCGGGGGTGAAGAACAGCGTGATCATCGAGCCCACCCGGTTGATCGTGACCTTCACGTCCGCCTCGTCGCGCGCGGCCAGGAACCCCGCGTGCAACCGCGCGGAGAGGGTCTCCAGGCGCTTGTAGGTGCCGGCCCGCTGGAGGAGGTCCAGGGTGACGGCGCCGGCGGCCATGGCCAGCGGGTTGCCCGAGAGGGTGCCCGCCTGGTAGACGGGCCCGCTCGGCGCAATGTGCTCCATGACGTCCGCCCGCCCGCCGTACGCGCCCACGGGCAGGCCGCCGCCGATGATCTTCCCCAGGCAGGTGAGGTCGGGCTTGATGCCGTAGAGCACCTGGGCGCCGCCCGTCGACAGGCGGAAGCCGGTCATGACCTCGTCGAAGACGAGCAGGGCGCCGGCCCGGGTGGCGAGGTCGCGCAGCCCCTGCAGGTAGCCCTCGCGGGGAGCCACGCAGCCCATGTTCCCGGCCACCGGCTCCACGATGATGGCGGCGAGGTCGCGACCGTGCGCCGCCACCACCTTCTCGACGGCGCCGAGGTCGTTGTAGGGCGCGACCAGGGTGTCCGCGACGGTGCCTTCCGGCACTCCCGGCGAGCCGGGGATGCCGAGGGTGGCCACTCCGGAGCCCGCGGAGACGAGCAGGGCGTCCGCGTGCCCGTGGTAGCAGCCGTCGAACTTCAGGATCTTCTTGCGGCCGGTGAACCCGCGGGCGAGCCGGAGCGCGCTCATCGTCGCCTCCGTGCCCGAGGAGACGAAGCGGACCTTCTGGATGCTGGGCACCAGGCGCACGACGCGGTCGGCCAGGTCGATCTCGGCCGCGCAGGGGGCGCCGTAGGAGGTGCCGCGCCCCGCGGCCTGGGTGATGGCGTCGATGACCGCCGGGTGGGCGTGCCCGAGGATCAGCGGGCCCCAGGAGCCGACGTAGTCGATGTAGCCCTTGCCGTCGGCGTCCCACAGGCGCGCCCCCTCCGCCTTGCGTATGAACAGGGGCGTCCCTCCGACCGCCTTGAAGGCCCGCACCGGCGAGTTCACCCCGCCCGGGATGACGCGCTGCGCGCGCGCGAAGAGCTCCTCGGACTGCGTCATGGCCGTGGCTACTCTAACGGAAAAGCGCGACGACGTATGATGCCCGCCTCGAATGGAGGGCTGCATGCGATCGCGCGTCGCGTCCCCGGCCTGGCCCCTGGTGGCCCTGGGCCTGCTGGCCGTTCCCTTCACCGTGCGCTCCGCCGACCCCGTGGGGCCGCGCTTCTCCGTGCGCGTGGCCCCGGAGGTGGCGAAGACGCCGCTGGACGGCCGCCTCCTGCTCCTCCTCTCCGCCGACGAGAGCCAGGAGCCGCGGCTGCAGATCCAGGACGGCCCCAAGAGCCAGCAGGTCTTCGGCATCGACGTGGACGGCTGGACGGCCGCAGGGCCGGCCACGTTCACGCCGGAGATCCTCGGCTATCCGCGGGAGAGCCTCCGCGACGTCCCCGCCGGGAGCTACACCGTGCAGGCCCTGCTCCACCGCTACGAGACGTTCCATCGCAGCGACGGCCACACCGTCAAGCTGCCGATGGACCGCGGCGAGGGCCAGCAGTGGAGCCGCGCCCCCGGCAACCTCTACAGCCGCCCGCGCAAGGTGGCGATCGACCCCGCCCGCGGGGAGCCGATCGAGATCACGATCGACCAGGTCATCCCGCCGATCCCCGATCCTCCGGCCACGAAGTACATCCGTCACGAGCGCATCCAGAGCGAGCGGCTCACGAAGTTCTGGGGCCGGCCCATGTTCCTGGGCGCGAACATCCTGGTGCCCGAGGGCTTCGACACCCACCCGGAGGCGCGCTACCCGCTCGTCATCAACCACGGCCACTTCTCCTCGACCATCGACGGCTTCCGCGAGGAGCCGCCCGACCCCGACCTGAAGCCGGACTACAGCGACCGCTTCCGGTGGCCGGGCTACAACCGCACGCAGCAGGAGTGGGCCCACCAGCTCCACGAGGACTGGACGAGCCCCGGCTTCCCGCGGATGCTCGTCGTCGAGATCCAGCACGCCAACCCGTACTACGACGACTCCTACGCCGTGAACTCGGAGAACCTCGGCCCCTACGGCGACGCCATCACCTACGAGCTCATCCCGTACCTCGAGAAGAAGTACCGCGCGCTCGGCGCCGGATGGGCGCGGTTCATGTACGGAGGCTCGACCGGCGGCTGGGAGGCGATGGCGGCCCAGATCTTCTACCCCGACGAGTACAACGGCGCGTGGTGCGCCTGCCCCGACCCCATCGACTTCCAGGCCTACACCGTGGTCGACCTCTACAAGGACAAGAACGCCTACTGGGACGAGGGGCCGTTCCTGCGCGTGCCGCGTCCGGGCAAGCGGGACTGGCTGGGGCACGTGAGCGTGACCCTCGAGCAGACCAACCGGATGGAGCTCGTCCTGGGCGACAAGAGCCGCTCGGGCGGACAGTGGGACATCTGGGAGGCCGTCTTCTCCCCGGTGGGCCCGGACGGGTATCCCAAGCGGATCTGGGACAAGCGCACGGGCGTGATCGACCCGGCGGTGGCCGCGTACTGGCGGGAGCACTACGACCTCGGCGACATCCTGCGCCGCAACTGGAGCCGCGGCCTCGGCCGGAAGCTCGCCGGGAAGCTGTCCCTCTACGTCGGCGACATGGACAACTACTACCTCAACGACGCGGTGTACCTGGTCGAGGAGTTCCTGAAGGGCACGACCGATCCCCCGTACGGAGGCGAGGTCGCCTACGGCGACCGGGCCGAGCACTGCTGGAACGGGGACCCCACGCGCCCCAACGCGATCTCGCGCCTGCGCTACCACCAGATGTTCGCGCCGAAGATCGTGGCCCGCATCGAGAAGTCGGCCCCGCCGGGGGCGGATCTCAAGAGCTGGCGCTACTGAGCGGCCGAGGCTAGCCGCACCACCGCGCGAAATCCTTCGCGTGGTAGGTGAGGATGACGTCCGCGCCCGCGCGCGCGATGGAGACGAGCGTCTCCTTGACGATCCGCTCCTCGTCGATCCACCCGCGGGCGGCGGCCGCCTTCACCATCGCGTACTCGCCGGAGACGTTGTAGGCGGCTACGGGCACGTCCACCGACTCGCGTACGGCGCGGATGACGTCGAGGTAGGGCAGGGCGGGCTTGACCATCACCATGTCCGCGCCCTCCTCGATGTCGAGGCGGACCTCGCGCAGGGCCTCCCGCGCGTTCGCGGGGTCCATCTGGTACCCGCGGCGGTCGCCGAACTGGGGGGCGGAGTCGGCCGCCTCGCGGAAGGGCCCGTAGAACGCGGACGCGTACTTCGCGGCGTAGGAGAGGATGGGGACGCCGCCGAAGCCGTCGGTGTCGAGGGCCTTGCGGATGGCGGCCACGCGGCCGTCCATCATGTCGGAGGGCGCCACCACGTGAGCGCCCGCCCGCGCGTGCGACACCGCCATCTTCGCCAGCAGCGCGAGCGTGGGGTCGTTCTGCACCTCGCCGGACTCGATGAGGCCGCAGTGGCCGTGCGAGGTGTACTCGCACAGGCAGACGTCGGTGACGACGAGGAGGTCGCGGCACTCGGAGCGGATGGCGCGGACGGCCTTCTGGACCACGCCGTCCTCCGCGTAGCCTTCGCTGCCCCTCTCGTCCTTGGCCGAAGGCAGGCCGAAGAGGATCACCCCCGCGATGCCCAGGGACTCGACCGCGCGCGCTTCCTTCGCCGCCTCCTCCGTCGAGAGGTGGAAGCAGCCGGGCAGCGAGGTGATCTCGCGACGGAGGCCGGCCCCCGGCGCGACGAACATCGGGTAGATGAGGCGCTCGGGGGTCACGCGGGTCTCGCGCACCATGCTCCGCAACCGCTCGGTCGCACGGAGACGGCGCGGGCGATGAGTCGGGAAGGTCATGTCACACCACCGCGGACAGCCCGAGCGCGCGCCGCGGAGCCGAATTCACTTCGGCGAGGCGGCGAGGGGGTCTGGGAGGCGCGACGCAGCACCCCCCAGCTCAAGAGACGACGAGGACGGCCACGCGATTCAATCGTCCTCGTCGTCGCCATAGAAGAACTCGTCCGAGCACTTCTTGGAGCAGAAATGCCGGCCGAAGGCGTGGGTGGCGCAGTTGTCGCACGCCCACTTGAAGCAGATCGGGCACTTGTGCAGGTGCTGATCCAGGTCGCTCGCGTTGCAGGATAGACAGTCCACGCCAGCGCGGAGTATACACCGCGCGACCGGAGTGCCTGCGCACACCTTGGGAGCGGCGCGTCGATCGTAGTACACTGTTGCGGGTAGGGTTATCCGCCTTGGCGGTGTAGCTCAGTTGGTTAGAGCACGCGGCTCATATCCGCGGCGTCCGGGGTTCAAGTCCCTGCACCGCCACCATTTCTCACCCTGAAGGAAGGAGTCCTTCTTCGTGAGGCGTACCGCTCTCGAAGCCGGCGTGGCCCAGGCCCTCCGGGACCTCGGGCACCCGTCCGCCGGCGAGCGGGTCGTGGTCGGCCTCTCGGGTGGACCGGATTCGGTGGCCTTGCTCGACGTGCTGGCCCGCCTCGGACGGTCGCGCGGCTTCGAAGTCGTGGCCGCGCACCTCGATCACGCCCTGCGGCCCGATTCCGCGGAGGACGCCGCCTTCTGCGGCACGCTGTGCGCGGGCCTCGGCGTGCCGCTGCGCCAGGCCCGTGCGGACGTGCGCGGCCGGCAGCGGGAGGACCGGGTGGGAGTCGAGGAGGCGGCCCGTCTGGAGCGGCACGCCTTCCTGAGGCGGGTCAAGGACGAGGAGGGGGCCGGCTGGATCGCCCTCGCCCACACCCGCGACGACCAGGCGGAGACCGTGCTGCTCCGCCTCCTGCGCGGGGCGGGCGGCCGGGGGCTGTCCGCCATGCGCGCGGAGTCGGGTGACCTGCTGCGGCCGATGCTCGGCCTCTCGCGGCGCGACGTGCTCGATCACCTCTCCGCGCGGGGGCTCGGCTGGCGCGACGACCCGAGCAACGCCGACGTGGCCATCGCGCGCAACCGCGTCCGCCACGAGCTGATCCCGTATCTCGAGCGGCACTTCAATCCCGCGGTACGCGAGGCGCTGGCGCGCTCGGCGGCCGTGCTGGCCGAGGAGTCGGACGTGCTGGCCGCCGTGGCCGCGGACGCCTCGCGCACCCAGGGCCACCGGGACCGCGCCGGCTACGTCCTGCCCCTGGACGCGCTGCGATCGGCGCCGCGGGCAGTCGCGCGGCTCAGCGTCCGCCGCGCCCTCCAGCTCGCGGGCGGCTTGAGGGGAGTAGGGCTCAAGCACGTCGACGCCATCGTCGACCTCGCGGGGACGGAGGCCCCTTCCGGGCGCCGCATCGCCCTCCCCGGCGGTCGCGAGGCCGTGTTCCACTTCGACGAGGTGCGCATCGCCGCCCGCCGCCCCCCCGCCCGCGCGTTCGCGCTGCCCCTGAGCGTGCCGGGCGCGGTCGCGCTGCCGGACGGACGCAGCCTCACCGCGCGGAGCGCCCGCGGCCCCGCCGCCTCCACCGGCACCAGCGCGGTGGTGGCGGTGCCGGAGGGTCCGCTCGTGGTGCGGACGCGGCGTCCGGGCGACCGCGTGCGCGCGGCCGGCCGTGAGGTGAGCCTGAAACGGTTCTTGATGGAGGCGCGCGTGCCCGCCCAGGATCGCGGCTCGCTGCCCCTCCTGGCCACCGGTGACCGCGTGCTCTGGGTCCCGGGGCAGCCCGCGGAGCCGGCCACCCGAGGCCGGGGCCGCTACGTGCGGCTGGAGATCCAGCCCGCCGGCGGGAGACCGCGCTGATGGACAAGCCGGACGTCCTGTTCACGCCCGAGCAGATCGCGGCCCGCATCCGTCAGATGGGGGCCGAGGTGGCGCGCGACTTCGACGGCAAGGAGGTCTGCGTCATCGGCCTCATCAAGAGCTGCATGGTCTTCATGGCCGACCTCGTGCGCGCGATCCCCCTGGACATGACCTGCCACTTCCTGCGCGTGTCGTCGCTGAAGGAAGGGTCGGGAGGGGCGGCGCGCACCGACATCGTCTACTCCACGGAGATCGCCTACGAGGACCGTCACATCCTTTTGCTCGACGACATCATCGACACCGGGATAACCTTGAACTTCCTCCTCGATCACATCCGGGAGCGCCGGCCGCGCAGCCTCAAGGTCGCGGCGTTGATCGACAAGCCCGGCGACCGCAAGATCGAAGTGCAGGTGGACTGGGCCGCGTTCACCCTCAAGGACTCGATGGCGGACCGGTTCCTGGTGGGTTACGGGCTGGACTATGCGGAGCGGTATCGCGGACTGCCGTACATCGGGACCATCCCGCGGCCGGAAAAGGCGGGCGAGGGGCGCACGATCAGCCCCGGCTCCGGCGGCTAGGGAAGGGAACATGGGTCGGGAGCCCGGGAGGGCGGCAAAGTGAACGCAACGTTCAAGACGGTCATGCTGTGGATGTCATTGCTGGTGGTCATCTTCCTGGCCTGGCACTTCGCGCAGATCCAGAAGAAGGAGACCTCGCTGAAGTTCAGCGAGTTCGTGACCCAGGTGGACGCGGGCCAGGTCAAGGACGTGACCATCGTGGGCTACGACATCAAGGGCCACTTCACGAGCAACGAGCCGTTCCGCACCACCGCGCCCCCGGACTTCCCGGACTACGTCAAGGCGCTCCTGGCCAAGAAGGTCCAGGTCTCGGTGGAGAGGGACCAGACGCCGGCCTGGGCCAACATGCTGATCTCGTGGGCGCCGTTCCTCCTCCTCATCGGGTTCTGGGTCTTCTTCATGCGCCAGATGCAGAGCGGGGGGAACAAGGCGCTCTCGTTCGGAAAGTCCAAGGCCAAGCTGCTCGCCTCCCAGCAGAAGAAGGTGACGTTCAAGGACGTGGCCGGCGTGGACGAGGCCAAGGAGGAGCTGCAGGAGATCATCGAGTTCCTGCGCGAGCCCCAGAAGTTCCAGAAGCTGGGCGGCCGCATCCCCAAGGGCGTGCTCCTCATGGGACCTCCGGGGACGGGCAAGACCCTGCTCGCGCGTGCCATCGCGGGTGAGGCGAACGTGCCCTTCTTCTCGATCTCCGGCTCCGATTTCGTGGAGATGTTCGTGGGCGTGGGCGCCAGCCGCGTCCGTGACCTGTTCGAGCAGGGGAAGAAGAACGCGCCCTGCATCATCTTCATCGACGAGATCGACGCCGTCGGGCGCCACCGCGGGGCGGGCCTGGGCGGCGGCCACGACGAGCGCGAGCAGACCCTCAACCAGCTCCTGGTCGAGATGGACGGCTTCGAGAGCAACGACGGCGTCATCCTCATCGCGGCCACCAACCGGCCGGACGTCCTCGACCCCGCGCTCCTGCGGCCGGGCCGCTTCGACCGCCGCGTGGTCGTCTCGCGTCCCGACGTGCGCGGCCGCGAGGGCATCCTCCAGGTGCACACCCGCAAGATCCCGCTGGCCGAGGACGTGGACATCTCCGTGCTCGCGCGGGCCACGCCTGGCTTCAGCGGGGCCGACCTCGCCAACCTGGTCAACGAGGCGGCCCTGCTGGCCGCGCGCCGCAACCAGAAGTTCGTCACCATGGCCGACTTCGAGTCCAGCAAGGACAAGGTCCTCATGGGCGCCGAGCGCAAGTCGATGATCATCACCGACGAGGAGAAGCGGCTCACCGCCTTCCACGAGGCGGGCCACGCGCTGGTGGCCGCGCTCCTTCCGCACACCGACCCGCTGCACAAGGTCACGATCATCCCGCGCGGGATGGCCCTGGGCCTCACCCAGCAGCTCCCCACCGAGGAGAAGCACAACTACACGAAGGAGCAGCTCCAGAGCCGCATCGCGGTCTGCATGGGCGGCCGCATCGCCGAGGACGTCGTGTTCGGCGAGATCTCGACCGGCGCCCAGAACGACATCGAGCAGGCCACGGAGATGGCGCGCAAGATGGTCTGCGAGTGGGGCATGAGCGAGACCCTGGGTCCCCTCACCTACGGCAAGAAGGAGGAGCAGATCTTCCTGGGCAAGGAGTTCAACCGGCACCAGGACTACTCGGAGGCGACGGCCCTCAAGATCGACGCCGAGATCAAGCGCATCGTGACCGAGCAGTACGAGCGCGCGCAGCGCACCTTGACCGACAACCGCGACATCCTCAACCGGGTGGCGGAGGCCCTGCTCGAGATCGAGGTGCTCGACGCCGAGCAGCTCAAGGCGCTGGTCGAGGGACGGCCGCTGGAGATCCGCCGGCCGGCGCCCACGCCGGCCCCGCCTCCGCGCGAGGGCAAGATCGAGCACGAGGGCGGCCGCGCCGGCGGCATCCTGCCGCCGCCGATGCCGGCGCCCAAACCCACGTCCTAGCTCCGGGCCGCGGGACCCGGCGCGAGGACGTTTCTTTCAGGCCCGCGAGGGCGGAGGAGGCGCGATCGACGCACGGGGTTCCAGACGAGAGTACCGGCTCACCGTGAGGGGGAGCGAGGCCGTGCTCGGCGAGAGGACGTGGGTCATGGGTGTGCTCAACGTGACCCCCGACTCGTTCTCCGACGGCGGCCTGGATGCCTCCAAGGATGCCGCCGTCGGGCGTGGGCTCGCCTTGTTCGAAGCCGGCGCCGACGTGGTGGACATCGGCGGGGAGTCCACGCGCCCGGGCGGTGCGCCGCTCGATGCGGACATGGAGATCGGAAGGGTCGTGCCCGTCATCGAGGGGCTTCGCCTCCGTGGCGGCGGCCTCATCTCCGTCGACACCACCAAGGCATCGGTGGCCGCGGCCGCCCTCGACGCGGGGGCCGACCTCGTCAACGACGTCAGCGGCTTTCGCTTCGATCCCGGCTTGGCCCGCCTGGTGGCCGCGCGCGGCGTGCCCGCGGTGCTCATGCACCTGCGCGGCGAGTTCGAGACCATGCACCGCGACCCGTCCTACGGCGACGTGATGGCGGAAGTGGTGGCCGAGCTGCGGCAGGCCCTCTTCCGCGCCGAGGAGGCGGGGGTGGCGCGGGAGCAGGTGATCGTCGATCCCGGCATCGGGTTCTCCAAGGCGGCGCCGCACAGCCTGGAGGTGATCCGCCGGCTGCCGGAGATGGACGCGCTGCAGCGGCCGGTGCTGGCCGGGCCCTCCCGGAAGAGCTTCATCGGCCGCGTGCTCGACCTGCCCGTGGGCGAGCGCCTCATGGGCACCGCGGCCGCGGTGGCGGCCTGCGTGCTCGGCGGCGCCCACGTCGTGCGCGTCCACGACGTCGGCCCCATGATGCAGGTGGTGCGGATGTGCGACGCCATCCGCGGGGAGCGGGCTTCAGGCGTCCTCGCTCCGCGCTCGTCTTCTTCGAACGCCGCCGTCGCGGATGAACCGCGCCGGCGGCGGCAGCGGAGACGCTCCGCTGCGGAGAACGCATGATCGCGCGGATGGCGGGCTGGTTCGCCGGGGTGGAGCCGACGTGGCTCGACATCGTCGACATCCTGATCGTCGCCTTCCTGATCTACCAGCTCCTGCAGTTCATCCGCGGGACGCACGCCGTGCAGATGGCGCTGGGGGCCCTGATCCTCGTCCTGCTCTATTGGCTGTCCCAGCTCCTGCACCTCGAGACCGTGAACTGGCTGCTGCGCACGTTCATGCCCTACCTCGTCTTCGGCATCATCGTGGTCTTCCAGGCCGAGATACGGAAGGTCCTGGCCCAGCTCGGCAAGACGCCGCTGCCCGGCGTCTTCGGATCGCCGCGCACGGAGGAGGTCATCGACGAGGTCGTCCTGGCCGCCACCACCCTGGCCGCCCAGCGCACCGGCGCCATCGTGGTCATCGAGCGCGACATGGGCCTGCGCAGCTACATCGAGACGGGGATCGCCCTCGACGCCTACGTGACCTACGACCTGCTCATCAGCATCTTCAACCCCGGCACGCCCCTGCACGACGGGGCCGTGATCATCCAGGGCAACCGGGTGGCCGCCGCCGCCTGCTTCCTGCCCCTCACCGTGAACCCGCAGCTCAGCCGCGAGCTGGGCAGCCGGCACCGCGCCGCCATCGGCGTCACCGAGGACACCGACGCGCTGGCGGTGGTGGTCTCGGAGGAGACGGGCATCATCTCGCTGGTGGTCAGCGGGCGCATCCGCCGCGAGCTGGACGCGGGGACGCTCAAGTCCGCGCTCCTCGACGCGCTCGAGGTGGAGCGGGCGCGGGAGCCGGCGGCGGCCGCCGCCCAGGGCGTTCCCGCCCGCGAGAAGTAGGGCGCTCGTGCTCGAGAACATCCCCCTCAAGCTCGTGAGCCTGGGCCTGGCCGCCCTGCTGTGGTTCGTGATCGCGGGGGAGAAGACCTCCGAGATGGGCGTCTCCGCGCACCTCGAGCTGCAGAGCTTCCCCAAGGACCTGGAGGTCACCGGCGAGCCGGTGGACGCGGTGGAGGTGCGCCTGCGCGCCTCGCCCGGCATCATCCAGCGCATCGGCCCCGGCGACGTCTCCGCCCAGGTGGACCTGGCCGGCCTGGACGAGGGCGAGCACATCGTCCACCTCACCGAGAAGTCCATCCGGATGCCGTTCGGGGTCAAGGTGGTCAAGATCACGCCCTCGATCCTGACCCTTAACCTGGAGCGCACGCTGCAGAAGGTCGTGCCCGTCCGCCCGCGGCTGGTCGGCCGCCCCGCCTCCGGCTTCGAGGTGGGAGAGATCAAGGCCGATCCGGTCGAGGTCCGGATCGCGGGTCCGCGCAGCCGGGTGGCCACCGTGGAGAGCGCGTTCACGGAGCCGCTCTCGGTGGAGGGCGCGCTGACGAGCGTGACGGGTGTGGTGAACATGGGCCTCGAGGACCCGATGCTGCGCGTCATGGGCAGCCCCCGCGTGCGCGCCACCGTGGCCGTGCGCGAAGTGGAAGGCACGCGCGCCCTGGACGGGGTGCCGGTGGAGGTCCGCGCGGGGGCCGGCGCTCTCCGTCCGGCGTCGGTCCGGGTCGTCCTGGAGGGGCCGGCCTCCCTCCTGCGCTCCCTCCAGCCCCTGGACGTGCGGCCGTTCGTGGACCTCTCGTCGCTGCCGGCCGGCAGTGACGCGCCGGTGACGGTCGAGCTCGCGCCCGGGCATTCCGCGCTGCGCGTGAAGCAGGTCTCGCCGCCGTCCGTTTCCGTGCGCCCGGCCCGCCCTTCCCACAAGGCACGCTAAGATCGTTCTGATGGGACGCCTCTTCGGCACCGACGGCATACGCGGGCGCGCGGGCGAGGCGCCGCTCGACGCGGGGACGGTGCAGAGGATCGGGCGCGCGATCGTGCGCGCCCTCGGCATCGAGGCGCCGCGGGTGCTCATCGGCCGCGACACGCGCGAGAGCGGCCCCGCCATCGAGCAGCACCTGGCCGCGGGCCTCGCCGCGGAGGGGGCGCACCCGGAATCCGCGGGGATCATCCCCACTCCCGCCGTCGCCCACCTGGCGCGTCAGCGCACGGGGGCGCGCCGCCGCGGGTATCACCTGGGCGTGGTCATCTCCGCCTCCCACAACCCGTACCAGGACAACGGCATCAAGGTGTTCG
Source organism: Vicinamibacteria bacterium (assembly GCA_041481445.1). GTDB lineage: Bacteria > Acidobacteriota > Vicinamibacteria > Fen-336 > Fen-336 > AA29. The sequence goes on along the minus strand of JBGPBV010000027.1, from coordinate 40,362 downwards.
GCGGGGCGGGCCGGAAGTTCAGCACCGAGCTCGAGGAGCGCACGGAGGCGATCGTCGCGGAGCTGCACGGGCAGCCCCTGAGGGAGGCGCGCGGGGTCGAGCAGCGCGACCTCTCCCGCGCCTACCTCGATCACCTGAAGCGCTCGTACCGCGGCCCCGCCCTCGGCGGCGTCCACCTGGTGGTGGACTCCGCCAACGGAGCGACCTCGTTCCTGGCCCGCCGGCTCTTCGAGGAGCTGGGAGCGCGCGTCACCGCCATCAACGACCAGCCCGACGGACGCAACATCAACCGCGAGTGCGGGGCCACCCACCCGGAGCAGGTGGCCGCGTGCGTGAAGGAGGCGGGGGCGGACCTGGGGCTCGCCTTCGACGGGGACGGCGACCGCTGCATCCTGGCCGACGCCACCGGGCGCGTGGTCGACGGCGACCACGTCCTCTTCCTGGCCGCGCGCCACCTGCAGGCGAAGGGCGGGCTCCAGGGCGGGGCGGTGGTGGCCACCGTGATGAGCAACGTCGGCCTCGAGATCGCGCTGGCGAAGGTCGGCATCCCCCTCGTGCGCACGGCGGTGGGCGACCGCAACGTCCTCGAGGAGATGGAGCGCCGCGGGGCCAACCTGGGCGGCGAGCAGAGCGGGCACGTCATCTTCCTCGACCACGAGCCGACGGGGGACGGGCTCCTCACCGGCCTCAAGGTGCTGGAGGTGGTGAAGGCCGCCGAGCGCCCGCTGCACGAGCTGGCCGGCGAGCTCGTCGTCTACCCTCAAGTGCTCCTGAACGTGCGCGTGCGCGAGCGGGCCGAGATCGAGGCCATCCCCGAGATCAGGGCGCGGCTGGAACAGGCGCGGTCGGCGCTGGACGGGCGCGGCCGCCTGGTCGTGCGCTACTCCGGCACCGAGCCGCTCCTGCGCGTGATGGCGGAGGGGCCGGACGAGAGCGAGGTCCGCTCGCTCGCCCAGTCGATCGCGGACGCGGTCACCGCGCGACTCGGATAGCCGCCTTCCCGAGCGAGGACTGCTCCCGGAAGCGCGGGCGTATTCGGTGAATGCCGATATCGCTCGCGTCGTAGGGCGAGGTCATCGCGCCCTCGGCACGGCCGCTGTCCTTCAGCCTCGCCCGGCAGCCGCCGCCCGGCTCGCCGGGCTCAGTTCCCGTCCCAGTTCCCGGCGATCGGCCGGTCGCTGGCCGCTCCGAAGATGATCGGAGCCATGTCGTTCGCCCCCGCCGTGTTCGAGTTGCGGAGGTAGAACTGGCCGGCCGACGGCCGATAGACGCCGATGGTCGCGACCCCGTCGCCGTTCCAGTCGCCGGCCAGCGGGATGTCGCCCGGGATGCCGTAGACGAATACCGGGATGTCGGGCGCGCCCGGCGAGTTGGAGTTGCGCAGGTAGAACGTGTTCGCGACCGGATCATAGACCCCGACGGTGTCCGTGCCGTTGCCGTCCCAGTCTCCCACGATCGGGATCCAGCTCGAGGCGCCGTAGTGGATCGTCAGGTCGGCTGGACCCGACGAGTTGGAGTTGCGCAGGTAGAACGTGGCCTCGGAAAGACGATAGACGCCGATGGTGTCGACCCCGTCGCCGTCCCAGTCTCCGGCCAGCGGGATGTCCCCCGCCTGGCCGAACTGGATGAGGGGAAAGTCGGACGGCCCCGCCGTGTTCGAGTTGCGCAGCAGGAAGGCATTCGTCGAAGGCCGGTACACGCCGATCGTGTCCACACCGTCGCCGTTCCAGTCCCCGACCACCGGGATGTCGCCGGCCACACCGAACGCCGCGCTCACATCCGGGGTGCCGGTGGTGTTGGTGTTGCGGAGAAGGAAGGTGTTCGTGCTCGGCCGGTAGGTGCCGATCGTGTCGCGATTCGGGTACTGCACGTGGACCACCCTGCCTCCCCCGGCGCCGGCTCCGGCTCCGGAGAGGTAGTAGAGGCTGCCGTCCTTCGCCACGTCGAGGTCCACGGGCGCGCTGATGCCGGTCGCGAAGTTCGCCGGGGCCGTGCCCGGCGCCGCCGCCGGATCGAAGCGGTGGATCCAGCCCGCGCACAGGTCCGAGAAGAGGTACTTCCCGACGTAGTCGGGCGGGAACTGCGGCTGGAGGGGGTTGTAGAACGTCCCGCCCGTGATCGCGCACTGCCCGTTCACGTGCTGATAGAAGAAGAGCGGATACCGGAAATTGGGAATGCCGGGAGGGTTGGGGCCTTCGGCGGTCGGCCATCCGTAATTCGAGCCCGCGATCCCGTCGTTGATCTCCTCGTACGTGATCTCGCCGACGTCGTTGATGAACAGGCGGCCGGTGCCCGGCTGGAACTCGAACGTGAACGGGTTGCGCAGGCCGATGGCCCAGATCGCCTTGTTCTTGCCGATCGCGACGAACGGGTTGTCCTGGGGGATGGTCCCGTCCGAGTTGATGCGGAGGATCTTCCCCAACAGGTTGGTGGTGGTCTGCGCGTTGTTGCCGTTCGCGTTGTCGCCGGCGGTTGCGTAGAGCTTGCCGTCCGCTCCGAAGTGGAGGGCGCCGCCGTTGTGGTTGGTGGCGGTGCTGAGGTTGTCGAGGTCGAGGAGGATGAGCTCGGACCCCTGGACGGCGACGTTCCCGTTGGCGGTGAACCGGCTGATGCGGTTGTGGGAGGAGACGCCCGGGACCGTGTAGTAGACGTAGACGAAATGGTTCGTGTTGAAGGCCGGGTCGAAGGCCACCCCCAGCAGGCCGCGCTCGCCGGAGGAGTCGACGCTGAGGCTCACGAACGGCGTCGGCAGCAGGTGGTTGTTCTTGAGCTTGATCACCCGGAGCGTCCCCCCCTGCTCGCAGACGAAGATCCGGTTGCCCTTGCCGGGCACGATCGCCATCGAGGTCGGATTGCTCAGCCCGGTGATCGCGGTCTCGACGAAGCCGGTGGGCAGGGTCGCCGCGAGGGCGCCGGGAGAGGCGGCCGCCAACAGCGCGACCGCGGGAAGCAGCAGCCGATGGGTACGGGTGACGAGGTGCATGGATGAGTCCCCCTGACGATCCCGGAACGCCGCGCACTTCCGTGCAGGCTAATACCATCATACGGAGGAGCGGGGGGTGGAAAGTGCTCGGGCACACGAAGTGCGGATTCGCACACGGGGACGGCCTATACTCCCCGCATGCCCCGCCTGGGTGTCAACATCGACCACGTCGCGACCGTTCGCCAGGCCCGCCGGGCCCCGGAGCCCGATCCCGTCCACGCCGCCGTGCTGGCCGAGATGGGGGGCGCGGACGGGATCACCGTGCACCTCCGCGGCGACCGCCGGCACATCCAGGACCGCGACGTCGAGATCCTGCGCCAGGTGGTCAAGACGCGGCTGAACCTGGAGATGGCGTCCACGCAGGAGATGGTGAAAGTGGCCCTGACCATCAAGCCCGAGCAGGTGACGCTGGTGCCGGAGCGGCGCGAGGAGGTCACGACCGAGGGAGGCCTCGACGCCGTCCTCAACTCCGTCCAGCTCAGGCCCACGGTCAAGATGCTGGAGGAGGGCGGCATCCACGTCAGCCTCTTCGTGGACCCCGACCTCGAGCAGGTCAAGGAGGCGCACCGCATCGACGCGCGCGCGGTCGAGATCAACACCGCGGCCTACGCGGACGCGCGGGACGCCCGCACGCGGGAAGCCGCCCTGCGCAAGGTGGCGGACGCCGCGCGCCTGGGCGTGAAGCTCGGCCTGGCCGTCCACGCCGGCCACGGGCTGACGTATCACAACGTCGGCCCCGTGGCCCGCCTCCCCGAGATGACCGAGCTCAACATCGGCCACAACATCGTGGCGCGGGCCCTGCTCGTCGGCATGGAGCGCGCCGTGCGCGAGATGGTGGACGTGTTGCGCCGGTGAGCGAAACCCCGCTATCCTAGGCCCACACCACGAGAAAACCGCCGCGGCAGGCCCGCGGCCGTGCCGGGAGACAAGATGCCGCTGGAGGCCTTCGGCCAGACCGACGTCGGACGCCGACGCAAGCTCAACGAGGACAACTTCCTCGTCAACCCCGAGACCAACCTCTTCGCGGTCTGCGACGGCATGGGAGGCCACAACGCGGGCGAGGTCGCCTCCAAGATGGCCATCGAGACCCTGGAGGCCTTCATCCGCAAGAGCGCGGGCGAGGAGAAGGACATCACCTGGCCCTACGGCCTGGAGGCGCACCTCTCCTTCGAGGCCAACCGCCTCAAGACGGCGGTGAAGCTCGCCAACAAGAAGGTCTTCAAGGCCGCGGACAACCGCGAGGACTACACGGGGATGGGCACCACCCTGGTGGCCGCGCTCGTCTCCGGGAAGGTCGTGACCGTGGGCTCGGCGGGGGACAGCCGCTGCTACCTGTTCCGCGACGGCGAGATCAAGCAGCTCACGCGCGACGACTCCTGGGTCTCCGCGGCCTGGGCGGAGGGCATCCTCAGCCACGACGAGATCGACAAGCACCCGCTGCGCAACGTCATCACCAAGGCGGTGGGGGCCAAGGAGGAGATCGACCTCGACACCGTCGAGCACTACCTCGAGAAGGACGACGTGCTCCTGCTGTGCTCGGACGGCCTGCACTCGATGGTGAACGACGAGGTCATCCTGAAGGCGGTCTCCCCGTTCCCGGCCTCGCTCCCCGAGGCCGCCCAGAAGCTCATCGACGCCGCCAACGGGGCGGGGGGGAAGGACAACGTCTCCGTCATCCTGTTGCGCTATACGGAGTAGAGGCCGGGTGCATTAGCGTTCATGGCCACCTTCGGCCGCTACGAGATCCTCGACAAGCTGGGCGAAGGCGCCATGGGCGTCGTCTACCGCGCCAAGGACAGCGCCATCGGCCGGGTGGTGGCCCTCAAGATGCTCTCCGCGGAGGTGGGGGGCGAGGACGAGCTGCACGCGCGGTTCCGGCGCGAGGCGGAGGCCATCGGCCGGCTGAGCCATCCCAACATCGTCACCGTCTACGACCTCGGCGAGGCCGACGGGCAGCTCTACATGGCCATGGAGCTGCTGGAGGGGGACGACCTGCGGTCGCTCATCGAGCGGCGGGTGGACGTGCCCCTCGCCGACCGCGTGCGCATCCTCATCCAGATCTGCGCGGCCATCGCCTACGCGCACTCCCGCGGCGTCGTGCACCGCGACATCAAGCCCGCCAACATCGTGGTCACCTCCGCCGCCCGCGTGAAGATCCTCGACTTCGGGCTGGCCCGCGTGGCCACCCGCGCCACCATCACCCGCAAGGGGATGATCCTGGGCACCCCCGACTACATGGCGCCGGAGCAGGCGATGGGCAAGGCGGTGGACCGCCGCTCGGACGTGTTCTCCTCGGGGGCCGTGTTCTACGAGTTCCTGACCGGCGAGAAGCCGTTCAAGGGCAAGACCCTCCATGCCGTGCTGTTCCAGATCATCCAGGAGGAGCCCGATCCCGTCCTCACCCTCAACCCCGAGCTTCCCACGCGGCTGGCCGCGGTCGTGCACCGGATGCTGATCAAGGACCCGGAGAAGCGCTATCAGTCGATGGAGGAGGTCGGCCGGGACCTGCTGGACATGCACGTCGCCCTGCGGCGCAGCCGGTCGCAGTCCGTCCTGCCGCAGCCGGCGCCTCCGGGCGGGGAGGAGGCGCGCGCGCGCGTCCGCGAGCACGTGACCCGCGGGCGCGCCCACTTCGACGCCGGCCGCCTGGACCAGGCCACGGAAGCCATGACGGAGGCCCTGGTGCTCGATCCCGGCTGCGAGGACGCGGCGGAGATCGTCTGGCGCGGGTTGAAGACGCGGCAGGCCGGCCAGCCCGCGCCCGTCCCCCTCGACCCCGCCACCGAGCAGCGCGTGCAGGCCCTCCTCACGCGGGCGGCGCCGGGCACGCCGGAGACCCAGGCCCGCAGCGCGCTGGCCGAGCTCGCCCTGATCGCGCCCGACGACGGCCGGCTCGTCGAGCTGCTGCGCGAGAGGTCGGGGCGGGACCGGTAGTCGATTGACACCCGCCTCCGGCGGGGCCTAGGATCCGCGCGGATCCCAGGACCCCGGTGCCCACGATCGTCGACCGCCAGAAGCGACGGAGCCTGCGCCTGCCCCTGAACGTCTCGGGGCGCGACGAGCGCGGGGCGCCGTTCGCCGAGCGCGGCCAGACCGTCAACATCAGCGGCGGCGGGCTCTGCTTCGAGGGCCTCCGGCGGATCCCCGTGGGCGCCCGCGTCGACCTGCGCGTCCAGGTCCCGGCCTCGCTGCGCCACCACTTCGGCGGCCGCGCCTCCTACGGGGTCAAGGCCGTCGTGTGCCGGCTGGAGCCGATCGAGGGTGGGGCCACCTTCCGCGTCGGCGTCCGTTTCCTGGGCGAGCTCGAGGCCTGATCACGGTCGCGCCCGGCCTGATATAATCCCCAGTTTGGGAGATTCCCCACTTCTTGATGGGCGGGCCCCGTCTCGACGGGACGATCGCCGTCGTCACCGGAGGCGGCACCGGCCTCGGCCGCGCGCTCGTGCAGGCGCTGGCGGAGCGCGGGGCGGATGTCGCCTTCTCCTTTCGCGAGAGCGCGCGGGGAGCGGAGGAGGCGGCGGAGAGCGTGCGAAAGGCGGGACGCCGGGCCTGGACCGCGCGCGCGGACGCGCGGCGGCCGGGGGAGATGGCCGCCTTCGTGGAGGGGGCGGCGGCGGAGATGGGCGGAGTCGACCTCCTGGTCAACAACGTCGGCGTCTTCCGCAAGGTGCCTCTGGCCGAGATGACCGAGGACGTGCTCGACGAGGCGTTCGCCGTGAACGTGAAGGCGGCGGTGATGGCCTCGCGCGCGGCCGCGCCGCACATGCGGCGGCGGGGACGGGGATCGATCGTGAACGTGGCCAGCCTGGGCGGGCTGCGGCCGTGGCCGTCGTATGTCGCCTACTGCGCGACCAAGGCCGCCCTGATCATGGCCACCGAGTGCCTGGCCCTGGCCCTGGCCCCGGAGATCCGGGTCAACGCGGTGGCGCCGGGGATCCTGGCCCCGCCGGGGGCGGGCGAGGCCGTCCGCGGCCGCATCCCGCAGCGGCGCTTCGGGGTGGCGGCGGAGGTGGTGGATACCGTATTGTTCCTGGCCGCGTCGGCCGGCTACACGACGGGCGAAGTGGTCCGGGTCGACGGGGGGCGCGCGCTCAAGTGAGCGCCGCCCGGTCCGGGCGAGACTTTCATTGCAAGGAAGGAGACAATCGAGGTGAACATGGCGTCGACGCGTGAGGACGAGAAGCCCTGGAAGACGGACCTGGCCCGCAAGTCCGCCCTGCGGCGTGAGAACGCGCTGCACGAGGTGGAGGAGGCGATCAAGAAGGCGTCGTCCTTCGAGGACGCGCTGAAGCAGGCCGTCGAGATCATGAAGAACCGGTTCGGCCGCTACTCGGCCATCACGGCCTACGTCGCCGACGGCGAGGACCTCGCGGTCCACACCTCGCTCGAGCGTCCGGCCGGACCCGACCGGGTCTGGTCGGGCGGGGGACCGCTTGCGGAGGCCGCCCACGGCCATGCCACGCTGGTCGTGTCCGACCTGTCGTCCCAGCCGGCCTGGGCCGGCGTGGGCCTGGCCACGGGCAGCGCCATGGTGGGTCCCGTCCGTACGGAGGCCGGCCTCTGGGCGATCGTCGAGGTCTGGAGCGACTTCCGGGACGCCTTCACCCCGCACGACGTGAAGCTGATGGACCGCGTGGTCGCGGCCCTGGCGCGCAAGACCCCCGCGGCCTGAACGCCTCGTGCGCCCGCTGCGGGGCATCCTTCCTCCCGTCGTCACGCCTTTCGGTCCCGACGGTGCCCTCGACCTCGCCGCCTTCGAGGCCAACCTCGAGGCCTGGGCGGGGGAGGACCTCGAAGGATACGTCGTGCTCGGGTCCAACGGCGAGGCGGCCAGCCTGGAGGAGGACGAGAAGCTGGCGCTGGTGCGGGCGGCCCGGGCGCGCGCGGGCGCACGCACCGTCCTGGTCGGCACCGGGCTCGAGACCACGCGGGGGACGATCGCCCTGACCCGCCGCGTGGCCGACCTCGGCGCGGACGGCGTGCTCGTCCTCACCCCCCACTACTACAAGCCGCAGATGACGGCGGAGGTCCTGCGGCGGCACTTCCTGGCCGTCGCGGACGCTGCGCCGGTGCCGGTATACCTCTACTCGATGACGCTGTTCACCGGCGTACCCTGGCCGCCGGGGCTGGCCGCCGAGCTCGCGTCCCACCCGCGGATCGTGGGGATCAAGGAGTCGAGCAGCGACCTCGGCCTGCTCGGCCGCATCATCACGTCCGTGCCCGCGCGGTTCGAGGTCGCCTGCGGCTCCGCGCCCGTCCTCTATCCCGCCCTGTGCCTGGGCGCCTGCGCCGGCGTCCTGGCCGTCGCCAACTGCGCGCCCGCGCTGGCGGCGGCGGTGTATCGCGCCTTCGTGGCCGGCGATCATGGCCGCGCCCGATCCCTGCAGGCCGCCTTGACACCGCTGGCGGTGGCCGTGACCGCGACCTACGGGATCGCCGGCCTCAAGGCGGCGGTGGACCTTGCCGGCGGGCGCGGGGGCCAGGTCCGTGCCCCCCTGCTTCCGCTGCCGGCGGCCGCCCGCGAGGACATCGCCCGCCTTCTCTCGGCCGCGCGCGAAGCCACCGCCGCCTGACCCCGGCCGCGGAGCGAGGGCGGCCTATCGCGCCCGCGGCAGGAACGGACCGGACGGGTCCGCCTCCGTCGCCGCCGGCACCAGTATCTTCAGCGCCCGCGGCGCCACCGACACCTCCAGGCGGTCGGAGGACTCCTCGGGCTCGCCGTCACGATGATTGGGCATCCGCGTGGCGGCCGTGACCACCACGCTCGCCGCCGCGAAATGCCGATACCGCCGGCAGCGCTCGATCCCGCCGAGGAACAGGCGGGGGGCCATCCAGGCCAGCTCCAGCCACGGCGCGTCGTCGATCACCACGACGTCGAGGAGCCCGTCGTCGAGTCGCGCCCCCGGGACCAGCTTGGCGCCGCCTCCGTACTGGCGCCCGTTGACGAAGGCCACCAGGAGAGCGCGCCCGTCGAACCGCTGCTCGCCCGCCACCAGCACCACCGACTCCGCGCGGTAGCTCAGCGCCCGCCGCAGGCTCAGGCGCACGTACGTGAACACTCCCCGGCGGCCGCCCCGGCGCCCGTGCTCGTGGAAGTCCACGCCCACCTGCGCGTCGAACCCGGACCCGGCGATGTTGAGGAACGGACGTCCGTTGACCATGCCGACGTCCATGGCGCGGGGGACGGCCTCCGCCAGCGTGGCCAGCGCCCGGTCGGGAGTGAGGGGGATGTCCAGGGTCCGCGCCAGCCCGTTGCCCGATCCGCGCGGCACCAGGCCGAGCGCGGTCGAGGTCCCGAGCAGGCCCCAGGCCGTCTCGTTCGCCGTGCCGTCGCCGCCGATGGCGAGCACCGTCTCCGCGCCCGCGGAGGCCGCTTCCTCGGCGAACCGGCGCGCGTCGCCGGGGCCGGCGGTGACGCGGACCTCGAAATCGCGCCAGTGCGGGCTGCGCTCGAGGGCGGCGTGGGCGCGCTCGGCGGCGAGGCCGGCGCGGGGATTGAGGATGGCGATGCCCTTCATGCGACCTCGGCGTACACGGCGAGGGTCTCCTCGACCATGCGGTCGGCGGTGAAGCGCTCCAGGAAGCGCCGCCGTCCGGCCGCGCCCATCGCTTCGCGCCGGGCGCGGTCCTGCAGGACCTCGACGAGGGCGGCGGCGAGAGCACCCGCATCCCCGGGGGGGACGACGCGGCCGGTGACGCCGTCCTGCACCGCTTCCGGGATGCCGCCGGCGGCAGTGGCCACGACCGCCCGCCCGTAGCACATCGCGTCGAGCAGGCTGGTGCCCAGGCCCTCCATCCGCGAGGAGAGGCAGAAGACGTCCAGGGCGGGGAGGAGGCGGTCGAGGTCGTCGCGGAACCCCGCGAAGACGACGGCCTCCGCCACCCCGAGCTCGCGCGCCCGCGCGCGCAGGCGCTCCTCCAGCTCGCCCCGGCCGGCGATCAGGAACCGCGTCCCGGGCAGGAGCGCGCACACGCGCGGGACCGCGTCGAGGAGGGTGGCCTGGTCCTTGTGCGCGGTGAGGGCGGCCACGTTGCCCACCACCAGCGCGCCCGCCGGGAGGCCGAGCTCGCGCAGCGCCTCTCCGCCGCCGGGAGCGGGAGCGCGGTCCGGGACGCCCTCGTACACCACGCGCACGCAGGCGGACCCGAGGCCGCCCTTCTCGAGCACCTCCGCCACCGCGCGGCTGACCGCGATCACCCGCGCGCAGCGGCGGTACTTCCAGCGGGAGAGGGGGCCGTGGAGCGGGAAGTCGACACGGCGGGCGGCCACCAGGGGCAGGGGAGAGGGCAGCAGCAGCGCCGCCGCCGCCGCGTGCGGGTCGTGGAGGTGGACGACGTCGGGACGGAACGCGCGGGCGAGGCGCCGGAGGCCGAAAGCCGCCGTGGGCGCGAGGTCTCCCGCGAAGGCGATCTCCCGGACGTCGAGGCCGGCGGCGCGCGCGCGCTCGGCCAGGCGCCCGCCGGCCCGCCCGGCCACGAGCACCTCGTGCCTCCGGCGGGCCAGGCCTTCCGCGGTGAGCACCACCTGGTTCTGACCACCCCGCCAGCCGCGGGCGCTGTCGACGTGCAGGACCCTCACGTCCGCGGCGGATCGGGAGGGCCGCCGTTGTTGCGCCGCTCGCGGAGCTTGGCCAGCTTCACGTAGGTGTAATAGGAGTTGAGCGCGGACACGGTGAGGCCGGCTTCGCCCAGCATCAGCCCCCCGCGGACGAAGTAGTTGCGGAGGAAGGCCCAGGCCGCGGCCAGGGCGGGATCGAGGGGGCCGCTGCGCCGGCCTTCCTGCAGGGCCTGCTCCGCCCACAGCGTGGTGTAGCGGTCGATGGTGGTGAGGTGGTCGCTGATGTCGTCGTAGGTGAAGTGCTCGATGCGCGAGTGCAACCGCCCGACGGTGCCCTCCACCCGCACCGACTCGTGGATGAGGCCGCCTTCCCACCGCCCCCGGCGCCGGTCGAACAGGCGGAGCTGGGGATCCGGCCACCAGTCCGTGCCCTTGATCCAGCGGCCCAGGTAGAAGGCCAGCCGCGGGATGCGATAGCCGTAATGGGCGAAGCCGTGCGCCGCCTCCGCGCGGATCTCCTGGCGCAGCTCGTCGGTGACGCGCTCGTCGGCGTCGATGGCCAGCACCCAGTCGTGCCGCGCGGCCGCCACCGCCCGGTTGCGCTGCTCGACGAAGCCGGGCCAGGGCGTGCTCGTCTCCACCCGCGCCCCCGCCGCCCGCGCCAGCTCCGGTGAGCGGTCGCGCGATCCGCCGTCGAGGACGACCACCTCGTCGCAGAAGGCGACGCTGGCCAGCGCGCGAGGGAGGTTCCGCTCCTCGTCGCAGGTGATGAGGACGGCGGAGATCGGGACCACCGCGGCAGTATAAGTCGGCACCGAGGGCGGCCGACGACCGGCGGTGCCCGCTTTGACGATCCGGGCCGCGTAGGTTATCCTGGGTACTTCTAGCGAACCGGCAGTCACCCCGCCCAATCCCCCACAGACAGGAGCGTCATATGGCTCGCACCGCCGCCTTGGTCGTCGTGTCCTTTCTGTGGCTCGCGAGGGCGGCCGGGGCCGCGGTGGTCACCGATTGCGGTGACAATGGCGCCCCGGGTCAGCTCAGACAGGTGATCGCCGCCGCCGCTCCAGGCGAGACGGTCTCCATCCCCGCCTGCACCATCGTCCTCATCGCCGGTGAGATTCCCATCGCGAAAGACATCTCCATCCACGGCGTCAGCGCGACCGCCTCGATCATCGATGGAAACGCCGCCAGCCGGATCTTCCACGTGGCGCCGAGCAGCACCGCCGCCGTCTCCCTTTCCCGGATGACCCTTCGGAACGGGAAGGTGATCGGCGCTTCCGGAGGAGCGATCCTGGCCGACGGCGCCGTGGGAGGGTCGCTGACCCTTTCCGACATTGTGATCAGCGCAAACGACGCGACCTCGGGTGGCGGGATCGCGGTGGTGGCTCCCTCCAACTTGTTCTTGACCAGGGTCATCGTCACCCGGAACCGCGCGATCGGCGGCTCCGGCGGCGGCGTCCTGTTCGGCGACCACGCCACCCTGACGAACGTCACGATCAGCGACAACCTCTCGAGCATCGATGGTGGCGGCATCGTCATCAGCCCCCGGTGCACCATCTGTCCGGCTCTCGATCTCACCGACAGCACGATCAGCGGGAATCGCGCCGGGCGAAATGGAGGCGGACTCGGCGCGACCTTGATGTACTGCAACTTTCCTGAGACCGTGACCAACGTCACCTTCAGCGGGAACACCGCCGCCACTCTCGACAGCACAGGCGTGGGCGGGGGTCTGACCATTTCCTCCACCATCCTCACCAACGTGACGATCACCGGAAACTCGGCACCCACTGGACACGGTGGTGGCGTGGCTTCGGCCGGAAGCTGCCTGATGACGATCCTCCTCAACACCATCGTGGCCGGCAGCGGACCGGGCGGAGGCTGCAGCGGTACGCTGCCCTCCGACGGCCACAACATCTCCAGCGACGACACCTGCAACTTCAACGGTCCGGGCGACCAGAACTCCACGGACCCCCTCCTCGGCGTACTGGCAGGCAACGGCGGTCCGACGGCCACGCACGCGTTGCTCCCCGGCAGCCCGGCCATCGATGCCGGAGACGACCTGCGCTGCCCGGCGGTCGACCAGCGCGGCGTCCTGCGGCCCCAGGGTGGACCCTGTGACGTCGGCGCCTACGAGGTCGGGTCAGTGCTGGACCGGATCTTCGGCCACGACTTCGAGTCCGGTGGGCTGGGTGCCTGGTCCACGGCGGCCGCGGGCGGCGGGGACCTCGCGGTTTCTCCGGCGGCGGCGCTGGGCACGAGCGGCCTCGGCCTCCGGGCCCTCGTGAACGACACCGACCCGTTGTACGTCGAGGACGACACGCCGGCCGACGAGGGCCGCTATCGGGCGCGCTTCTACTTCGATCCGAACGGGTTCGATCCGGGCGAGGCCGCGGGTCACCTCCGCACACGCGTCTTCATCGCGTTCTCGGATCTGCCCACGCGCCGAGTGGCGGCCATCGTCCTCAAGGGCCAGGGCGGCGTGTTCTCGCTGATGGGACGCGCCCGCCTGGACGACAACGGCCAGACCGACACGGGCTTCTTCGACATCGGCGATGGGCCCCACGTGATCGAGTTCGAGTTGAAGGCGGCCACGTCCGCCGGCGCCAGCGACGGGTCCTTCCAGCTCTGGATCGACGGTGCCTCCAGGTCGGTGCTGGGCGGGCTGGACAACAGCCTGGCCGCGGTAGACTTCGCCCGCATGGGCGCGCTGAGCGTGAAGAGCGGCGCGAACGGTGCGATGTACTGGGACCAGTTCGAGTCGCACCGGGCCACCTATATCGGACCGTAACCACCGATCACACGCCGACGCGCGGAGGGGCGGCCGCTCGCGGCCGTGCTAGAGTCATCCGCCGAATGTCCCGAGAACTGCTCGAGCTGTTCCGCTCCGCGGGCGCGCTCCTGGAGGGCCACTTCCTCCTCAGCTCCGGCCTGCATTCCCCGCGCTACCTGCAGTCCGCGCGCGTCCTGATGGACCCGACGGCGGCCACCCGTCTCGGGGGAGCCCTGGCCGCCGCCCTGGGCCCGATCCTGCGCGAGCCGCCGGGGGCGGTGGTCGCGCCCGCGCTGGGGGGAGTGCTCGTCGCCCACGAGGTGGCGCGCGGGCTGGGCTGCCGCGCCCTGTTCACGGAGCGGCAGGACGGCCACATGACGCTGCGCCGCGGTTTCTCGATCCTGCCCGGCGAAGGCGTGGTCGTCGTCGAGGACGTCATCACCACCGGCGGCTCGACGCGCGAGGTCATGGAGGTCGTGCGCGAAAGCGGCGGCCGTGTGCTGGCCGCGGGGAGCCTCGTCGACCGGAGCGGAGGCGCCGTCGACCTCCGCGTCCCCACCCGCAGCCTCCTCACCCTCGAGGTCCCCAGCTACGCCGCCGAGGCCTGTCCCCTGTGCGCCCAGGGTTCGAAGCCGGAGAAGCCCGGCTCGCGCACCTAGGGTCGGGAAGGCCGTGCCCCGCCGCGCGACGCCATGACGACCTACCGCCTCACGCTCGCCTACGACGGCACCGATTTCGCGGGCTGGCAGGTCCAGCGTCCGGGAGCGCGCACCGTGCAGGGCACCGTCGAGGACGCGCTCCGGCGCCTCTCCGGCGGGGCGCGCGTGGCCGTCGCGGGCGCCGGCCGCACGGACGCCGGCGCGCACGCCCTCGGCCAGGTGGCCTCCTTCGTGCTCGAGCGCGCCTGGCCCTCCGCCGACCTCGCGCGCGCGCTCAACGCCCTCCTGCCCGACGACGTGCGCGTGGTGGCGGCGGCGGCCGCGCCCGAGGGCTTCCACGCCCGGCGCCACGCCACGGGCAAGCTCTACCGCTACGTCCTCGACACCGGACCCGTGCAGTCGCCCCTGCGGCGGCGCGGGGCCGGGCACGTGGCCTGGACCCTCGACGGCGAGGCCATGCGCGCGGCGGCCGCCGTCTTCGTGGGTCGCCACGATTTCGCGTCGCTTAGCTCCTCCGGCGGCTCCGTCAAGACGACCGTCCGCACGATCCGGAGATCCGAGATGGGCCGCGACGACGCCGCGAGCGCGGCCGGAGGCCAGGCCTGGGTCTACGAAGTCGAGGCGGACGGCTTCCTGCGCAAGATGGTCCGCAGCATCGTCGGTGCGCTCGTGGAGACGGGAAGGGGGGCCTGGACCCTCGGACGCCTGCAGGCCGCGCTGCAAGCGCGCGATCGCCGGGCCTGGCCGGCGCCGGCGGAGGCGCGCGGCCTCACCCTGGTGCGCGTCGACTATGCGCCCGATCGCCTGGCCGCGCGCGACGGGGACCGGGGTTGAGACGGGAGTAAGATAGGACCTTCGGCGACCCCCCCGATGTCATTGCAAGACCTCCTGGACGTCGTCCCCAGCGGCTCCGAAGAGCTCTCCCTGCTGCGGTCGATCGACTTCGCGCGCCTGCCCCGGCACGTGGCGATCATCATGGACGGCAACGGCCGCTGGGCGAAGCTGCGCCACAAGCGGCGCGTGGAGGGACACCGGGCGGGGATCGCCTCCGTGCGCGACGTGGTCGAGACCTCGGCCCGCCTCGGTCTCCAGGTGCTGACCCTCTACGCGTTCTCGGTCGAGAACTGGAAGCGGCCCAAGACGGAAGTGTCCACCCTCATGGGGCTGCTCAAGCGCTACCTCCGGATGGAGCTCGAGACGCTCCTCAAGAACAACATCCGTTTCCAGGTCATCGGGCGCATGGGCGACCTGCCGCGGGACGTGCAGGAGGAGCTGCAGCGCGGCATCGAGCGCACGCGCGAGCGGACGGGCCTGCTCTTCAACATCGCGCTCAACTACGGCGGCCGCGCCGAGATCACGGACGCGGTGCGCGCGCTGGTGGCGGAGGCGGCGCGGACGGGGCGCGATCCGGCCAGCATCGGCGAGCACGACCTGGCCGCGCACCTCTACACCGCCGGCCAGCCCGACCCCGACCTGCTCATCCGCACGAGCGGCGAGCTGCGCATCTCGAACTTCCTGCTCTGGCAGATCGCCTACGCCGAGATCTGGGTCACGGACGTGCTCTGGCCCGACTTCCGCCGGCGGCATCTCCTCCAGGCCATCGCGGACTACCAGAAGCGCGAACGGCGCTACGGCGGGATCAACCCCGCGTGACCGGCGGCGACCTCGGGCGGCGGCTGGCCACCGCCGCCGTGGCCATCCCTCTCCTCCTGCTCGCCCTCTTCTGGGGCCCGCCGACGGCCGTCGTCCTCCTGGTGGCGGCGGCGGCCGCCCTCGGCCTGTGGGAGCTCTATGCGCTGCTCTCCGCCCGCGGCGTGACCCCGCTGCGGTTCACCGGCTACGTCCTCGCCGCCGCCTTCTTCCTGCAGACCGTGCGGCCGGCCCTGGTGCCGCCGGCGCTGGTGCCGATGGCGGCGGTGGTCGTCCTCGGCGCGATGCTGACGCGGGGGTCCGACGTCCCCGGCAGCCTCACCTCCGCCGCGGGGACGCTGCTGGGGGCGGCCTGGCTGGGCGGCCTGGGGGGGACGCTGGCCGCGCTGCGCCTCGCCCCCTACGAGCTCGGCGGGTCGTGGGTGATGATGCTGCTGCTCACGACGATCATGTGCGCGGACTCGGCCGCGCTGTTCGTCGGCACAGCCCTCGGCCGCCACAAGCTGGCGCCGCGCATCTCGCCCGGCAAGACCTGGGAGGGCCTCGCCGGCGGCCTGGCCGGGGGCGTCGCGGGCGCGCTGGTCGTGCGGCACCTGGGCCTGCCGTGGCTCCCGCTGGCCCACGCCGCGGTGCTGGCGGTGGCCGTCACGATCGCGGGTGTGGCCGGCGACCTCGCGGAGAGCCTGCTCAAGCGCTGGGCGGGCGTGAAGGACTCGGGCGCCCTCTTCCCCGGCCACGGGGGGATGCTCGACCGGCTCGACAGCTTGCTGATGGGCGCGCCCGTCCTGTACTATTACCTCCTCTACGCGCGGTGAAACGGCCCCGCTCCGGGGCCGTTCGCCTTTGAGGCAGGTTCTTGGTCCAGCGCGGTCTCTCCATCCTCGGGTCCACCGGCTCCGTCGGGTGCAACGTCCTGCGCATCGTGGACGCGTTCCCCGACCGGTTCTGCGTGGTCGGCCTGTCCGCGGGCACCAACGTCGAGCGCCTGGCCGAGCAGGTGGCGCGCCATCGGCCGCGCGTGGTCTCCGTGGCCACCGACGCGGCGCGGGAGAAGTTAAAGGCGCTGGTGGACCTCACCGGCATCGACGTCGGGGTGGGAACGGAGGGCTCGGTGGCGGTGGCCACGCACCCCGCCACCCGCACGGTGGTGGCGGCGGCGGTGGGCGCGGTGGGGCTGGTGCCGACCTATCGCGCGCTGGAGGCGGGCAAGGACGTGGCCCTGGCCAACAAGGAGACGCTGGTCATGGCGGGGGAGCTGATGGTCGGCCAGGCCCGGGCGAAGGGCGGGCGGCTGCTCCCCATCGACAGCGAGCACTGCGCGCTGCACCAGTGTCTCGACGGCCGCCGCCCGGAGGAGGTGCGCCGGCTGGTGCTCACCGCCTCCGGCGGGCCCTTCCGCAACCGGCCCCGCGAGAGCTTCGGCGAGGTCACGCCCGCGGAGGCCCTCCAGCACCCGACCTGGAGCATGGGCCGCAAGATCACCATCGACTCCGCCACCCTCATGAACAAGGGGCTCGAGGTCATCGAGGCGCGCTGGCTCTTCGGCGTGGACGCGGGCCGGGTCGAGGTCCTCGTCCACCCGCAGTCGGTCGTGCACTCGATGGTCGAGTTCGTGGACGGCACCGTGCTCGCGCAGCTCGGGGTGACGGACATGCGGCTGCCGATCCAGTACGCGCTCTCGTACCCGGAGAAGTGGCCGGCCGCCATCCCGGGGATCGACTTCCGCCGCGGGATGCGCCTCGACTTCGAGGTGCCCGACCACGACCGCTTCCCCTGCCTGGGGCTCGCCTATCGGGCCCTGGAAGGGGGCGGGTCGCTGCCGGCGGTGCTCAACGCCGCCAACGAGGAGGCGGTGGCCGCCTTCCTGGAGGAGCGCTTGCCCTTCCCGGCGATACCGGAGACGATCGAAGAGGTGATGGGGGACCACCCGTCGAGCCGGGTGGGCCGCCTGGAGGACGTGCTGGAGGCCGACACCTGGGCCCGTGACCGCACCCGGCGCGCGCTGGCGCGGCGGGGGCGCGCGCGGGTCTCGACCTCGGGCCCATGATCACGATGGGAGTGTGACCTTGCTGAGCAGTGCCGGCGCCCTTCTCCAGAACACGGGCGCGTTCATCGTCGTGCTCGGGCTCATGATCTTCTTCCACGAGTTCGGGCATTTCATCACCGCCAAGGCCTTCGGGATGCGCGTCTTCATCTTCTCGTTCGGCTTCGGCCGGAGGCTGCTCGGGTTCAAGTGGGGCGACACCGACTGCCGGGTCTCCCTCGTTCCCCTCGGCGGGTACGTCAAGCTGGAAGGGGAGCCCGAGGACCATCTCAGCGAGGACACCCGCGCCCTCGGCGACGGGCGCGACTTCACCAGCCGCCCGCGCTGGCAGCGCTTCATCGTCTACCTGGCCGGCCCCGCGATGAACGCGGTGCTCACCATCGGCGTGCTCACCGTCCTCTACATGAACGGCTTCCAGGTCGACGGCAGCCTCTACGACAAGCCGATCATCGGCAGCGTCGACGCGGGATCGCCGGCGGCGGCGGCCGGGCTCCGGCCCGGGGAGCAGATCCTGGCCATCGACGGCAAGGCGCTGGCCACGTGGGAATCGGCCGACTACGCGGTGATGCTGCGGCCGGATGCCGCCCTCCAGGTGAAGGTCCGCGGCACCGACGGCCAGGAGCGCGAGGTCGCCGTCCGCTCGACCTCCACGTCCTCCGACAAGATCGGGACGATCGGCGTGCATCCGCTGGTGCGCGTGGGCAAGGTCCTCCCGGACAAGCCGGCGGCGGCGGCGGGGCTGCGCGAGAACGACGCGATCCTGGCCATCGACGGCAAGCCCATCGGCTCCTTCAACGAGATCGTCGGCCTGGTGGGCACGGCGCCGGCGGGCAAGACGCTCACCCTGCGCGTCTGGCGGGCCGGCCAGGTGACGGAGCTGCCGGTGACCCCGCGCGACGACGGCGAAGGCCCTCGTATCGGCGTCGGCGCGCACTACGTCCTGCAGAAGTTCGGATTCGGGGAGGCGGTGCGCGAGGCCAGCCGCTGGACGTGGGGCATGACCAAGCTCACGTTCGAGACCCTGGAACGGCTCCTCACCGCCCAGATCTCGCCCAAGACGATGATGGGGCCGCTGCAGATCGCCAAGGCCTCGGGCGACGCCGCGCGCGTGGGTCCGGGGCCCCTGTTCTACCTGGTGGCGGTGATCAGCCTGCAGATCGGGATCATGAACCTGTTCCCGCTCCCGCCCCTGGACGGCGGCCACCTCGCCGTCCTGCTCTTCGAGGGCCTGCTCCGCCGCGACTTCAGCCTCACCGTGAAGACCTGGATCATGAACGCCGGCGCGATGGCCCTCTTCCTCCTGCTGGGCCTGGTCGTCTACTTCGACCTCAGCAAGACGAGCATCCTGGGGAAGTATCTGCCGTAGGCTCGCTAGCCGCGGTGGCCGCCCCAGACCGGCTTGAAGCCGGGGTCGAGCTCGTAGGCCTTCGCGAACTCGGCCGCCGCCTCCTTCTTGCCCGGGGAGTCGTGCCTCTTCGGCTCCGCGATCTTGTAGATCGTGTAGCCGAGGTAGAAGTGAGCGGCCGCGCTCTGCGGATCCGCGGCCACCGCGCGCTCGAAGGCGGCGCGCGCCTGGACGAACCGGCCCCGGGCGAACGCGTTCAGGCCGGCCTTGATGTCGTCGGCGGAAGCGCCGGCGGCGGGCGCCGCCTCCGCCGCCGGTTCCCCGGCCGTGGTCTTGTCGGCCGCGGGCGGCGCGGCCCGGTGACGGGGCCTGGGTGACGGCGCGGGGGCGGGAGCGTCCTGGGGAGACGGGCCGAGGACGGCCACGAGCAGCATCGCGGGCATCAGCATGAGGTCTCCTTTGCCTGAAGGGACGCCGGCCCTCCGGCGTCGCGAAGCGACTGGATGTTAGCGCACCCGTGCCCGCGCGTGGCCGGCACGGTGCGCGGGCTCACAGGGCTCTCACTGTGAGCCGGCGGCCCCCGTGACCGCCGCCGCCGGCACCATCAGGTGCAGGCCGCCGGTGGGCGAAGCGGCCAGGAGCCGCTCCGGGTCCGCGGGATCGACCCCCAGCGTCCAGACGCGGTCGGAGGCGAGGCCGTCGGTGCGCATGCGCTCCCACCTCTTGCCCCCGTCCTGGCTGCGGAAGATCCCGCCCCAGGTGAAGTCGCTCGCGTAGAGCGTGCGACCGTCCGGGTGGACGGCCAGGCCGGTGATGTCGGAGTACGGAACCCCTCCGTCGACGCGCGCCCACGTGGAGCCCTGGTCTTCGGAGCGGAAGAGGCCGCCGCCCGTCGTGGCCAGGAGGACGCGGTCGTTCGAGGGCATGAAGGCGAGGGTGTGCGGCTGGAGCTCGCCGAGGCCGCTCGAGACCTGGTCCCAGCGCTGGCCGCCGTCGGTGCTGCGGAAGAATCCGAGCGGCGTGGCCGCCACCACCACGTCGATGTCGTTCGGGGACACCGCGAGCGCGGTGACCTCCTCGGCGAGGCCGAGCGCGGGCCTGGTCCAGGTGCGGCCGCCGTCGGCGCTGCGCAGCAGGCCCTTCGAGGTCGCGGCGAGGAGGTTGCGCGGGGGCAGGGCCAGCAGGTCCTTCACCCGCGGGTGCGCGTCCACCCTGCCCACGACGGTGGCCAGGCGGGTCCAGGCGCCGGTGTCGGGATCGGAGAAGAACACGCCGTCGTCGGTGCCGGCCAGGACCTGCCGGCCGAGCAGGGCGAGCGAGAGCACCTCGCGCCCCTCGAGGCCGCTGCCCAGGCGCGTCCAGGGGCCGCGCGGCTCCGGGGCCACGAACACCCCGCCGTGCCGGCGGTCACCCCAGATGCCGGCCAGCACGCGGTGGCCGGCGCCGTCGAAGAGGACCCTCGACACGAAGCGCTCGGAGAAGCCGTCGTTGGAGGCCAGCCACGTGCGTCCCCCGTCGATGCTGCGGACCACGCCCGCGCCGTCCGTTCCCAGCAGCACGATGCCGCCGGGCAGGGCGAGCACGTCGTTGACGATGAGGTTGGGCTGGGTGATGAGCCGCCAGGTCGCGGTGCCGTCGTCGCTCGACCACAGCCCTTCGGTCGTGCCCGCGAAGAACCGGTTCTGGTCGTCCGGGCTCTGGGCGAACGAGCGCGTGCGCCGGCTGCTCGAAGGGATGCCCTTGATCTTGGTCCACCGCCCGGCCGCGTCCTCCGAGCGGTAGATGCCGGTGCAGGCGGTGGCGAAGACGACCCTGGGCCGCCAGCGGTCGACGGTCAGGGTCATCACGTCGGAGTCGTCGATCATGCCCGTGTGCATCGGGACCCAGCTCTGGCCGCCGTCCAGCGTCTTCCAGCCCAGGTGCCAGGTGCCGACGTACAGGACCTCCGGGTCGACGGGATCGAACGCCACCGACTCGAAGTTGCGCAGGTCGGGGTGATCGGGAGGGGTGATGCGCACCCAGGTCTGGCCGCCGTCCGTGGAACGGAACACTCCGGTGAGGGTCCCCGCGGCCAGGACCTGCGGGTTCGACGGGGCGATCGCCAGCGCGCGGACGGACTGGCCTTCGATCCACTTCAGGATGGTGAAGGTGTGGCCTCCGTCCGCGCTGCGCGCCACGCCTCCGCCGCTCCCCCCGACCTCCCAGTAGCCGACGAACACCACCCCGCGCGGGTCGACCACGATCTCGTCGAGGCTCTGTCCGCGCTGCGGGAACCCGGGGCTGAGGCGTCGCCAGTGCGTGCCCGCGTCTTCCGATCGGTAGAGCAGGCCGTCCGCCGTGCCCAGGTAGACGGTGCGGGGATCGCGAGGATCGGCGGCGAGCGCGCGCACGTCGCCTCCGGGGGGTCCGACGGGGATCCAGGTCTGCGCGGCGGCGAGGGCCGGCCCGGCCAGGGCCACGAGCGCCGTGGCCACCGCGTGTGCGACCGTCCTCGTTCGAAGGGGCATGGGCCGTAGGAAAGTGTAAGGGTTAAGCGGTGTTTCGCAAAGGATTTCCGGGGTCTCCGGTGGTCATCGGCGTGCGCAGCCGGCGGCTCCGGCAACCGGAAAAGCAAGGGGCATGCCGAACGAGAGGAAGCAACAACGGACGTCCAGGGGCGCGCTGCCCGCGCGCCCACTGATCCGGGAAATGCAGAGCGCGGCGTTGCCGCCGCGCCCCACGACCATCCGAGGTGTGTATTGATGTCAGTCCAGGTGTTCGTCCTTAATCATCGTCCTCGGGCGCCGTGGCGCCCTCGGGAACGAAGATCACGTCCACGCGGCGGTTGCGCGCGCGCGCGGCGACCGTCTTCCCGGTGTCGAGCGGCTTGGTGGCGCCCGCGGAGCGAGTCGTGATGCGGCTCTCCTCGATGCCACGGTCCTTCACCAGGTAGTCCTTCACCGCCTCGGCCCGCTTCCGGCCGACCACGTCGGGGTACCGCTCCTGGCTGTCCGCATGACCGACGACGATCACGCGAGCGCGAGGATCGGTGCGGAGCCGCGACGCCACGTCGTCCAGGCACGCCTTGTCCACGTTGTTGAGGCGAGCGAGGTTCCGCGGGAAGCCGCCGGAGGTGCAGGTCACGGCCTCGGGCCGCGCCCGG
Source organism: Vicinamibacteria bacterium (assembly GCA_041481445.1). Lineage (GTDB taxonomy): Bacteria > Acidobacteriota > Vicinamibacteria > Fen-336 > Fen-336 > AA29. The sequence goes on along the minus strand of JBGPBV010000027.1, from coordinate 18,208 downwards.
TCCGGAGCGTTCAAGCGCACCGGGCAATCCGACGACGCCGTGCCGCCCCGGCCGTCCGAGACGCGGACGGTGACGGTGGCGGAGGCGGGCGGGGTCATCCCGGTCGAATCGAAGGTGGCGGTGGCGCCGGTGCCGGTCACGCGGCCGGCGGAGGCGCTCCACTCGTAGGTCAGGGGATCGCCGTCGGGATCGGAGGCGGTCGCGCGCGCGCGGACGCTCTCACCCGGCATGATGGTGGACCGCTCGATCTCGCAGCTCGCCGTCGGCGGCCGGTTGGAGGGAGGCGGCGGCGGAGGAGGCGGCGGCACCGCGATCTCGCGGCAGCCGAACCCGGGGTGGTAGCCGATCGAGATGTGGCGGCCCGTCCAGGTCTTGCTGGCCGATCCCAGCCCGCGGTCGTCGAAGTTGAGGTTCCAGGAGAGGGCGGGACGGATGAAGAAGCCCTTGATCCAGATGACGGGGCCGACGACGAGGTCGAGGGGGTTGGTCTGGGGGCCGATTCCGAAGGTGTTGGTGCGCGGGTTGCTGTTCGGATCGAAGGTGTTGTTCTGGCCCGTGCCCGTGCGCAGGATCGTGGCGTCGTCGCCGCCGGTGTAGTGCGTGCCCATCATCTCGGCCTGGAGCTGGATCCACGAGCAGGCGGGCACGTTGAGGCCGACCGCCCACTTGAACGCGTTCGCGAGGTCCACGGGGACGGGATCGCTCGGGTCGCCGTTGACCTGGAAGCCGATCGACCCGTGCAGGTCGAGCTTGCCGTTGATGCCCTTGGAGACGACCAGGTCGCCGCCCCACGACGTCTTGCCGGTCCCGAGCCCGAGGTCCTTGTTCGCGGTCGGGATCTTGACGAAGCCGCGGATGGCGAGGGCCACGGGATCGTTGTGCTGATAGTCGTCGAGGAACTTGTACTTCACGCCGAGTTTCATATCGCCGCGCCCGGTCTCCCAGGGCGTGGCCACGAAGGGATAGTCGTTCACCCGGCCCGGCTGGAAGAGGGCATCGGCGTTGATGCGGTTCTGCAGCCCGAAGTTGCCATAGAGCTCGAACCGGTCGGTGAGGCCGAAGCCCAGCGACACGCCGTGGATGGAGATGTCCTCGTCCTTGGGGTCACGGTCGAGGTTGTCGCGGAAGAGCTGGAAGGAGAACTTGCCCTTCGGCAGCGTGTACGCCGTGGGCATGTGGAAGAGCCCCGTCGTCCCGTCGTAGGCGGGCGTGGCGGGATGCGCTTCCCAGTCCTTGCCGTCGACTTGGATCACCCACGTCTTGACGTTCGCACGCTCTACCGTCCGGTGGTGTCCGGTGTCGCTGCTGCTCGAGCCGGTGGTGGAGCTGGTCTGCATCGCGGTGGTGGACTTCGTCGTGGCCCGGTCCTTCTCCTCCCCGGCCGGCACTCCCTGTGCCCAGGAGGTGCCCGCCAGGGCCAGCAGCCCTCCGAGCATCCAGGTTGTCAATGGTCGTCTCATCGGAACGTCCTCCTTTTGCTGGCCTTTTCCCTACTATACTCTGAAGTGTAGCAGCGTCACGGCTTCACGATCACTTCGTTCTCGACGGCCGCTTGCGCGGCGTCCCGCGCCACCATCCCGGCGAGATCCTTCTCCGCCCCCGTCTTTACGCGTCCGGTCACGACGATGCGGCCACCCTGCGCCCGGACGACCAGACGGTAGCCGGCCAGGTTCGCGTTGGCGGTCAGGGCGGCCTGCGCCGCCTGCGCGGGCTCCACGGAAGCCGCCCCCACCTTGAGCGCGTCCTTCACCGACGCGACCTGGGGAGCCTGCTGGGCGATCTGGATGGCGGCTTGACGTTGCGCCTCGCTCGTGACCGTGCCCCCCAGCGTCACCTCGCGCCGGAAGGCGGACACGGTCACGTCCGATCCGCTCATGTCCTTGTTGAGGGAAAAGGCCAGCTTCACCTTCGCCTCGAGCGCGTGGTCGTCGAAGCTCTCGCCCAGCGAGCGGCCCTCCGCAGAGGGCGCACCCATCGCCGGGTCGACGCGGAGCTGGTTGTCCACGTGCGCGACATCCGGCACCCCCGCCGCCACACGGGCGGCGGTGCCGCGCACCTCGTCGCTGGGGACCGCGCCCATGAGGACGACGGTGCCGTCGTCCTGGCTGTCCACCTCGATCGCGTAGGCGCTCAGGTTGCGGTTGAGCTCCAGGGCGGCCTTGACTGCGCCCTTGGTCTTCGTCGCGCGGAGCTTCTCCCCCACGGTGTCTCCGACCTGGCCGAGCCGGCTGCCGACCTCCGCGAGCTTGTCCGAATGGAGCCCGGGCAGCCGGTTGGGTTGGTATTTCCAGATGTAGACGACTCCGAGCACGAGCGCTCCCAGGACCAAGAGGGCGAATAGGCGTCTCACCAGGTTGGGGCCTCCTTGAACACTTGCTTCTATAGGCTCAACCTAAACGCGTCGGCGATGCAAGATCCATGCGCGAAATTCTCGGTCACCGCCCGTCCGGCCGTGGGCCTGGTTTCGTGCGCCGACAACGAGCGAAACCGGGCCCCAGACGCCGGAACCACGGAGTTCCCGCGCGGCCTCCCCGCCGGCGGCCACACCCGGCCGACCCGCGGTCGTCCGCGCGGCTTTGTACAATTTGCACCTGCCGGCTCGTCCATCGTCAATAGTCCATTGGTCCAATAGAAGAAGAAGGGGAGTGCAGGTTGATCCTGGCCACCGCGGTCGTCCTCATGGCGCTGCATGCCGGCGCGCGGGCGGAGGCTCCGTCACCGGCTCCGGTCGCTCCCCCTTTCGGCGCGGGGGAGCGGCTGGTGTTCCGGATGACCTATGCCCATCTGCTCGCCGGTCACGCGGTGATCGCGGTGGAGAACGGGCTGCACGAGGGCCGGCCCGTCTCCCTCCTCAAGCTGGACGTGCGCAGCGAGGGGTTCTTCGCCTGGCTCTTCCGGTACCGGGTGGACGACCACACGGTGGCGACGTGGGATCCCGCCACCGGCTGCTCGTACGGGATCGAGAAGCACCTGCGCGAGGGGCGGGCCGCGCGCGACCAGGTCGTGCGCATCGACCCCCTGGCGGGGACGGCGGTGGTGGAGGACGCCAAGGTCGCGCAGAAGGCCTTTGCGGTGGGGGCCTGCGCCCTGGACGTGTTCTCCGCGTTCTTCGTGGCGCGCCAGCGCGGGCTGGCCACGGGGAGCGGGCTCACCGTGCGCGTGTTCGACAACGGAAAGCTCTACGACCTGCCCTTCCGTCACCTCGGGTACGAGACCCTCGACCTGCCCCCGCCCCTGGGGCGGGGCGTGCGGACGCAGGTGGCGGAGCCGGTGGTGCCTCCCGGCTCCGGGCTGTTCACCCAGGAAGGGCGGCTGGTGGTGTGGGTGACGGCGGACGCGCGGCGGATCCCGGTTCGCGTGCGCTCGAAGGTGCCGGTCGGCTCCGTGTCCGGCGACCTCGAATCCTACACGCCGCCGACGGCGGCGCGCTGACCGGGGTGGCGGCGCGGAGGCGGGGCTAGGGCATCACCCTGCGGTGGCGGCCGACTTCCTCTTCGTAGTACTTGCGGTAGAGCACGTCCCACTCGTCCGAGCCCTCGACGATCGCGCGCTTCTGGGTCTCGATCTTGCGGCGCACGATGGCGTCGATGGCCTCGTCCGTCTTCATCTCGTCGGAGATCATCTTCACGATCTCCTGGCGGATCTCCTGGGGATCGGCGAAGTACTCCACTTCCTCGTCCTTGTTGAGGTGGTCGAGGATGAGGTGGGACAGGCGCAGGATCTTCTCGCGGGAGAGCTTCACAGGATGATGCCCTTCTCCCTGGCCATCTTCTTCTTGAGCATCTTGAACATCTCGGTGTAGGCGACGTTCGAGCGCTCCATCTCGGAGGCGTGCTGGAGCAGCACCTCGCGCACCTCCTCGTTGAGCCGGTCCTCCACCGCCAGCTCCTCCGTGATCACCTTCACGATGTCGCCGGTCACCCGCGGCTGGGAGTCCACCTCGAGCTTGCCCTCGTGCACCAGCGTCTTGACGATCTTGCGCCCGAGGAACTCGACCTCGTCGGATGTCAGTCGCATGTTTGATTCCTTCGAGTATATCAGGGGGGTGCGCCCGGCTGGACGGATGCCCCCCTGCGCGCTTCGCGCTACCCCCCGGTCCCTGCTCGCGTCGCGAGTGAATCGCCCCGCTCGCAGGCTTGCCCGCCATGTTAATCTGCCGCGCCGATGCCGCTGCACGTCGTGCGCCACCCTGTCATCGAGGACGCCCTGGCCCGCCTGCGCGACCGCCAGACCCCGTGCGACGAGTTCCGGCGCCTGGCCCGGCGGGTGAGCCTGCTCCTGGCCGCCGAGGCCACCCGCGACGTGGCCCTGGCCGAGACCGCGGTGGAGACCCCGCTGGAGACCACTTCCGCCTTCCGCATCGCCTCGCGGATCGTGGCGGTGCCGGTGCTGCGCGCGGGCCTGGGGATGCTCGACGCCTTCCTGGAGCTGGTGCCGGGGGCCCAGGTCGGCTACTTCGGGCTCGAGCGCAACGAGGAGACGGCGGCCGCCCGGCGCTACTACGAGAAGGTCCCGCGCGAGCTGGGGGACGCCGTGGTCTTCCTCCTCGATCCCATGCTCGCCACCGGGGGATCGGCGGCGATGGCGGTGGACGGCCTCGTCGGGCTGGGGGCGCGGGAGGTGCGGCTGCTCTCGATCGTGGCCGCCCCCGAGGGCGTGGCCCACCTGGCCGCGGTGGTGCCCGACGCCGTGATCTTCACCGCCGCCCTCGATCGCGCGCTGAACGACCGCAAGTACATCCTGCCCGGCCTGGGTGACTTCGGCGACCGCCTGTTCGGGACCTAGTGCGTGGGGGGAAACGCTTGCGTCGCGTTTCCCCCCTCGGCCCCCCTTCCGACGCCTCGCCGGAGTGAATCCGGCTCGGCATCGCTCACTGCCTGCTGACTCCTGCGTCGCGCCTTCCCTTGACGGGTTTTCGCCCGGTGACGTATCTTTGCGCGCCGCCCGATGGCCGTATCGCCCGCGTCATCGTCTCCCCCTGGAGCCCGATGCCACAGACGTTCCATCGCAGCACGAACACGCTCTCGAAGCTCAGCATCTTCGGGGCCCTGTTCCTGGTCGTGGGCTCGCTCTTCGCCATCGCGGAGATCAACCGGTCCGGCTACGTCACCCAGGCCGGGATCGCCCGCGAGCAGCCGGTGCCGTTCAGCCACCAGCACCACGTCGGGGGCATGGGCCTGGACTGCCGCTACTGCCACGCCACCGTCGAGACCTCGGCCACCGCCGGCGTCCCTCCCACCAAGACGTGCATGAACTGTCACTCCCAGATCTGGAGCCAGAGCCCGACCCTGGAGCCGGTGCGGGCCAGCTTCCGCACCGGAGTGTCCATCGAGTGGACGCGCGTGCACGACCTGCCCGACTTCGCGTACTTCAACCACAGCGCGCACGTGAACAAGGGCGTGGGCTGCACGACCTGCCACGGGCCGGTGGACCGCATGCCGCTGATGTGGCAGTACGCCTCGCTGCAGATGGAATGGTGCCTCGACTGTCACCGCCGCCCGGAGAAGTACGTCCGGCCGAAGGAGGAGGTCTTCAGCGTGTCGTGGCAACCGCCGCCGGACCAGCTCGAGCAGGGGCGCGCCCTCGTGCGCGCCTACGGCATCCAGACCCGGACCTCCTGCTCCACGTGCCACCGATGAGCGCCGGGCCCGACGTGCCGGCCGTGCGCGTGGACCTGGGCGGCGTGCGCCGCCGCCTCGACGGCGCGCAGGGCCGGACCTACTGGCGGAGCCTGGAGGAGCTGGCGCGTACGCCGGAGTTCCTGGAGTTCCTCCACCGCGAGTTCCCGGCCCAGGCCTCCGAGCTCGACGATCCCCGGGGACGGCGCGAGTTCCTCACCGTGATGGGGGCCTCGCTGGCCCTGGCCGGCCTCGTCGGCTGCACCAAGCAGCCGGACGAGAAGATCGTCCCCTACGTGCAGCCGCCGGAGCAGGCGGTCCCGGGCCGGCCGCTCTTCTACGCCACCGCGATGCTCGACCGCGGGTACGCGAAGGGCATCCTCGTCGAGAGCCACCTCGGCCGCCCGACCAAGATCGAGGGGAACCCGGACCACCCGGCCAGCCTGGGCGCGACCGACGCCGCCGGCCAGGCCTGGGTGCTCGGCCTCTACGACCCGGACCGCTCGCAGACCCTGGCCTACCGCGGCGAGATCCGGGCCTGGAGCGACTTCCTGGCCGCCATGCGCAGCGCGCTCGCCGTCCAGAAGCCGCGGCAGGGCGTCGGCCTGCGCATCCTGACCGAGACGATCACCTCGCCCACCCTCGCCGCCCAGCTCGCGGAGATCCTGGGTGACCTCCCGTCCGCGAAGTGGCATCAGTGGGAGCCGGCCGGCGGCGCTTCGGCCGCCCCGCAGTGCCGGTTCGACCAGGCGGACGTGATCCTCTCCCTCGACGCCGACTTCGTGATGGACGGGCCGGCCAGCCTGCGCTACGCGCGCGAGTACACCGCGCGGCGCAAGCGGCCGGCGGAAGAGCCGATGAACCGCCTCTACGTCGTCGAGCCCACGCCCTCGGCCACGGGGATGATCGCCGACCATCGCCTGCCGTTGCGCCCGTCGGAGATCGAGGGTTTCGCGCGGGCGGTGGCCGCCGCGCTCGGGGAATCGGCGCCTCCTGCCGGCAGCAGTCCGGCCGCGGCCTGGGCGGCCGCGGTCGCGAAGGACCTCCAGGCGCATGCCGGCCGCTCGCTCGTGCTGGCCGGCCACTACCAGCCCCCGGCCGTGCACGCGCTCGCCCAAGAGATCAACCAGCGGCTCGGCAACGTCGGCCAGACCGTCGTCTACGGCCCCCCAGTGGCGGCGCGACCCGTGGACGGCCCCGCCTCCCTGGCCGAGCTGGCCGCCGACATGAAGGCGGGGCGCGTCGAGGTGCTGGTGATCCTCGGCAGCAACCCCGCCTACACCGCGCCCGCCGACCTCGCCTTCGCGGCCGCCATGGACAAGGTCAAGCTCCGCGTGCACCTCGGCCTCTACGAGGACGAGACGGCCGCCCTCTGTCACTGGCACGTCCCCCAGGCCCATCCCCTCGAGGCCTGGAGCGACGCGCGCGCCTTCGACGGGACGGCGACCATCATGCAGCCCCTCATCGCGCCGCTGTACGAGTCCGCGCGCTCCGCCCACGAGGTGCTGGCCGCGCTCACGAGCCGTCCGGACCGCAAGGGCCACGACATCGTGAAGGACTTCTGGCGCAAGGAGCTCGGAGCGGACTTCGACCGCCGCTGGCCGCGCGCGCTCCACGACGGGGTGGTGGCGGGGTGGACGGTAGCAACGGCAACGACGCCGGCAACGGCAACGGACACGGCCGGCCCAGGAACGGCGCCTTCGCCGCCGGTGGCGGCGGTGACGCCACCCGCTACCGGCGGCGGGCTTGAGCTCGTCTTCCGGCCCGATCCCTACATCGGCGACGGCCGGTACGCGAACCTCGGCTGGCTCCAGGAGCTGCCCCGGCCCGTCACCAAGCTGACCTGGGACAACGCCGCCCTGATCGCGCCCGCCACCGCGGCCCGGCGCGGCCTCGCCAACAACGACGTCGTCGAGCTGCGCTACCGCGGGCGCACGGTGAAGGCGCCGGTGTGGACGCTGCCGGGACAGGCGGAAGAGACGGTGACCGTGCACCTCGGCTACGGCCGCACGCGCGCGGGCCGAGTGGGAAACGGGGCCGGGTTCGACGCCAGCGCCATCCGCACCAGCGACGCGCCCTGGGCCGGCTCGGGCCTGGAGGCCGCGCGCACGGGCGAGACGCAGGTCCTGGCCTCCACCCAGGAGCACTGGTCGATCGATGCCGAGGCCGGAACGCGCCACATCATCCGCTCGGTGACCGTCGACGAGTACGCGAAGGAGCCGGAGGCGATCAAGGAGCAGACGGAGATCCCGCCGCGCGACATGACCCTCTACCCGAACAACACGTTCGCGCCGCACGCCTGGGGGATGTCGATCGACCTGAATTCCTGCGTGGGTTGCAACGCGTGCGTGGTGGCCTGCGTGGCCGAGAACAACATCCCGGTGGTGGGACGGGAGCAGGTGGCCAAGGGACGCGAGATGCACTGGCTGCGCGTGGACCGCTACTTCTCGGGCAACCCTGAGCAGGCGGAGACGATCCGCGCCCACTTCCAGCCCCTGCCCTGCATGCAGTGCGAGAACGCGCCCTGCGAGCAGGTGTGCCCGGTGGCCGCCACCGTCCACAGCGACGAGGGGCTCAACGACCAGGTCTACAACCGCTGCATCGGCACCCGCTACTGCTCGAACAACTGCCCCTACAAGGTCCGGCGCTTCAACTTCCTGCTCTTCCAGGACTGGAGCACCCCGACCCTGAAGCTGCAGCGGAACCCCGACGTGAGCGTGCGCAGCCGCGGGGTCATGGAGAAGTGCACGTATTGCGTCCAGCGCATCGAGCACGCCCGCATCACCGCCCACAACGAGGGCCGCGAGATCCGGGACGGCGAGGTCCAGACCGCCTGCCAGTCCGTGTGCCCGACGCAGGCCATCGTCTTCGGCGACATCAACGATCCGGGCAGCCGCGTGTCGCGGCGGAAGGCCCAGCACCGGGACTACGCGCTGCTGGCGGAGCTGAACACGCGCCCGCGCACCACGTACCTGGCCGAGGTCCGGAACCCCAACCCCGAGCTGTCGGCCTCCGCGGCGGCGGAGGGGAGCGAGCACCATGGTTGAGCGCCCCGACGGCGAGCCGCCCGTGGTGCACGTCCCGCACCCGGAGATGCACGCCCTGCTCGCGCCCGGTCACAACTTCGCGACCGTCACCGAGAAGATCAGCAGCCTCGTCCTGCAGAAGGGCACTCCGCTCTGGTGGTTCGCGGGGTTCGGGGTCTCCTTCGCGGTCATGAACCTGATGCTGGTCAGCATCGCCTACCTCGTGTTCAAGGGGGTGGGGATCTGGGGCGAGAACATCCCGGTGGGGTGGGCCTTCGACATCCTGAACTTCGTCTGGTGGATCGGCATCGGCCACGCGGGCACCCTCATCTCCGCCATCCTGCTCCTCCTGCGCCAGGAGTGGCGCACGTCGATCAACCGCTTCGCGGAGGCGATGACGCTGTTCGCGGTGGCCTGCGCGGGGGTCTACCCCGCCCTGCACACCGGGCGGCCCTGGCTCGACTACTGGCTCTTCCCCTACCCGAACACGATGGGCCTCTGGCCGAACTTCCGCAGCCCGCTCATCTGGGACGTGTTCGCGGTCTCGACCTACGCCACCGTCTCGGCGCTGTTCTGGTTCATCGGCCTCATCCCCGACTTCGCCACCCTGCGCGACCGCACGACCAGCCGCTTCGCCGCCCACGTCTACGGGATGCTGGCCATGGGCTGGCGGGGCAGCGCGCGGCACTGGCACAACTATGACACCGCCTACCTGCTCCTGGCCGGCCTCGCCACCCCGCTCGTCATCTCCGTGCACACGGTGGTGAGCTTCGACTTCGCGGTGGGGATCATCCCCGGCTGGCACGCCACCATCTTCCCGCCCTACTTCGTGGCCGGCGCCATCTACGCGGGCTTCGCCATGGTGCTGACCCTCGCCATACCCTTGCGCAAGCTGTACGGCCTCGAGGACTTCATCACCACGCGGCACCTCGAGAACATGGGCAAGGTCATGCTGGCCACCGGCCTCATCGTGGCCTACGGCTACATGATGGAGGTCTTCGCGGGCTGGTACAGCGGCAATCCCTACGAAGCCTTCATGATCAAGAACCGCATGCTCGGCCCCTACCAGCACTTCTACTGGGCCCTCATCGTCTGCAACGTGATCTCGCCCCAGTTCCTCTGGATCAAGAACGTCCGCACGAGCACGGTGGGGCTGTTCATCTGCGCGATGTTCACGAACGTCGGGATGTGGCTGGAGCGGTTCGTGATCGTGGTGACCAGCCTGCATCGCGACTTCCTGCCCTCCTCCTGGGGCATGTACCACCCGACCTTCTGGGACTGGTCCACCTACATCGGCACCATCGGCCTCTTCTTCACCTTGTTCTTCCTGTTCGTGCGCTTCATGCCGGTGATCTCGATCTTCGAGATGCGGACGATCGTGCCCGGCGCGGAAGTGCGCGAGGAGACGGCGTCGTGACGGCGAAGGCGGCCGGTCCTCCACCCATCTGGGGGCTGATGGCGGAGTTCGAGGGCCCCACGGAAGTGGTGGAGGCGGCCCGGCGCGCCCACGACGAGGGCTACCGCAAGGTCGACGCCTACACCCCCTACCCGATCGAGGAGCTGGCGGAGGCCCTCGGCCATCATCATTCATGGCTGCCGCTGCTCGTCCTGCTGGGGGGCATCGCGGGGTGCCTGGCCGGCTACGGCCTGCAGTACTGGAGCGCGGTCATCGCCTACCCCCTCAACATCGGGGGCCGCCCCATCCACAGCTGGCCCGCCTTCATCGTGCCGACGTTCGAGACCACGATCCTGTTCGCGGCGGGCACGGCCGTGCTGGGGATGCTGGCCCTGAACGGGCTGCCCGAGCCCTACCACCCGGTGTTCAACGTCCCGCAGTTCGCCCGCGCCTCCAAGGACCGCTTCTTCCTCGTCATCAAGTCGCGCGACCCCAAGTTCGACCAGGACCGCACCTGGAGCTTCCTCCTCAGCCTGGGGCCCCGCTCGGTGTCGGAGGTCGACTACTGATGGCGGCCCGGGGGACGGCGGTCGCGCTGGGCCTGCTCGCGCTGGGGGCTTTCGGGTGCCGGCAGGACATGCACGACCAGCCCAAGTACAAGGCCTTCCGGCGCTCCGATTTCTTCGGTGACGAGCGCTCGGCGCGTCCGGCCCTCGAGGACACGGTGGCGCGCGGGCAGCTCCGCGAGGACGCCGCCTACTTCACGGGCAAGCGGGGCACGGTGCCGATCGACGTCCTGCCCGTGGCCCTCACCCCCGCCCTGCTGCGCCGGGGGCAGGAGCGCTTCTCGATCTACTGCACGCCCTGCCACGGCCAGACCGGACGCGGGGACGGGATGGTGGTGCAGCGCGGCTACCGCCGTCCGCCCTCGTTCCACATCGACCGCCTCCGCAACGAGAAGGCGGGCTACTTCTACGACGTGATCACGAGCGGCTTCGGGGCCATGCCCGACTATTCGGCCCAGGTCCCGGTGGCGGACCGCTGGGCGATCGTGGCCTACCTCCGCGCGCTGCAGCTGAGCGAGAACGCGCGCGTCGAGGACGTGCCGCCCGAGCGCCGGGCGGAGCTGGACGCGGGCCCGCGGCTGATGCCGGCCCCGGCGGAGACGGCGGCCCCGCCCCACCCCGCCTCCGCGCCGCCGCCCTCCGCCCGTCCCGTGCCGGGGGGAGGACCGCGGTGAGCACGGCGACCCATCCCGTGCCGCCGCAGGTGGACGTCCTGCAGCGCCGCGCCTTCGTCGGCGGGGCGGCCGGGCTGATCGCGAGCCTGGTGGGCGCGCTGGTGAGCCCGACCCAGTTCTTCCACTCCTACCTGTTCGCGTTCCTGTTCTGGAACGGCGTCGCCCTGGGCTGCCTGTCCCTGCTGATGATCCAGCACCTGACCGGCGGGCGCTGGGGCCTGGCCATTCGCCGCCTCCTGGAGGCGGGGACGCGCACGGTGCCCGTGCTCTTCCTCCTCTTCCTGCCCGTCGCCTTCAGTCTCGAGCGCATCTACCCGTGGGTCGCGCCGGAGCGGGCGGAGGCCACCGTCCGCCACGCCGCCGTTCTCAAGCACCTCTACCTCAACGTGCCCTTCTTCCTCGGGCGCGCGCTCTTCTACTTCGCGGTGTGGTTCGGCCTGGCCCTGGTCCTGAACCGCTGGTCACTGGAGACGGACGCGGGGATGGACCTCCGGCGGGCTCGCCGCCTGCGCAGCGTGTCCGCGGGCGGCCTGCTGCTGATGGGGCTCACCATCACGTTCATGTCCGTGGACTGGGCGATGTCCCTCGACCCGCGCTGGTTCTCGACCATCTACGGGATGCTCTTCATGATCGGGCAGGCCCTCTCCGCCCTCGCCCTCTGCATCGTGGTCATCTCGCAGATCGGGACCGAGCCGCCGGTGAGCGCGGTGGCCAGCCCCGACACCATCCACGACCTGGGCAAGCTGATGTTCGCGTTCGTCATGGTCTGGGCCTACATCTCGTTCTCGCAGTTCCTCATCATCTGGTCCGGGAACCTGCCCGAGGAGATCCCGTGGTACCTGCGCCGCTTCAACACGGGCTGGCGCTTCGTCGGGCTCTTCCTCGTGGTCTTCCACTTCGCGCTGCCGTTCCTCCTGCTGCTCTCGCGCGGCCTCAAGCGCCGGCCGCGGGCCCTGGGGCTCGTGGCGCTGGGCGTGCTCGTGGCGCGCGTGGTCGACCTGCTCTGGCTCGTCCGGCCCGAGTTCCCGCCCGCGGGGTTCGGCCTGCATTGGCTGGACCTCGCGCTGCCCATCGGCATCGGGGGAGTGTGGCTCGGCGTCTTCGCCGGCCAGCTCAAGAGGCGGCCGCTCCTGCCGCTCGGGGAGCCGGAGGTCCAGGAGCTGCTGGCGGAGGCCAGGGCATGAGCGGCCCTCCGCCCGTCCCCCGCGATCCCCGGCCGCCCGTCGAGGAGACGGGCCTGCGCTTCGAGCGCGCCGACGTCGATCCCGGCGTCGTCGCGAAGTGGGCGATCGGGCTGGGCGCGGTCAGCGTGGTCACGGCCGCGGTGGCGGTGTGGCTGCTCGTCTTCCTGCGCCACCAGGAGGAGAAGTCGGACCCGCAGCGCCCGCCCCTCTACTTCTCGGAAGAGGCGCGGCAGCCGGAGGGCGTGCGGCTGCAGACCGCGCCGTTCGGCGACCTGCACACGCTGCGCGAGCAGGAGCACCAGATCCTCGACTCCTACGGGTGGGTGGACCAGGCGGCGGGGGTGGTGCACATCCCGATCGACGCGGCGATGAAGCTCTACCTGGCGCGACAGTCCGGCGCCGTGTCCGGCATCCTCGGAGCGCCGGGGGACGTGCCCACGGACTCCGCCCCGGTGCCTTCGCCGATGCCCACCGCTCCCGCGTCTCCGGGAGGCGCCCGGTGAGGCGCGCGACGGCGACGCTCGGGGCCTGGGCGATCGTGCTGGCGGCCACCGTGCCCGCACGAGCATGGATCCGCGACGAGCCTTCGCCCGCCCCCGCCGCCGGCGAGACGCCGAGGGTCTTGAGCGACGTCGGCTTCGACCAGCGCCTGGGCGAGACGGTGCCGCTCGACGCCGTGTTCCGGGACGAGACGGGCCGCGCGGTGAAGCTGGGCGACTACTTCGGCCAGCGGCCGGTCGTCCTCTCCCTCGCCTACTACGAGTGCCCGATGCTGTGCACGGTCACCCTTAGCGGCCTGGCCAGCGCGCTCGACGTCGTCTCCTTCGACCCTGGCCGCGACTTCGAGGTCGTGACCGTGAGCTTCGAGCCCAGGGAGACGCCGGCCCTGGCCGCGGCCAAGAAGGCGGCCTACCTCCGCCGTTACAGGCGGCCCGGGGCCGCCGCCGCCTGGCACTTCCTCACCGGCGACGCCGCCCAGATCAAGCGGCTCACCGACGCCGTCGGCTTCAAGTACGCCTGGGACGAGGCCACGAAGCAGTACGCGCACGCCAGCGGCATCATGGTCCTCACCGGCGACGGCCGCCTGGCCCGCTACCTCTACGGGGTGGAGTACGCCCCCAAGGACCTGCGCTTCGCGATCTACGAGGCCGCGCAGGGCAAGATCCTCTCGCCCGTCGACCACCTCCTCCTCTACTGCTACCACTACGATCCCACCCTCGGCCGCTACGGCCGCACGGTGATGGGTCTTCTCCGGGTGGGGGCCGTGCTGACCCTGGCCGGGGTGGGCGTGCTCCTGATCACGATGCGCCGGCGGGAGGCGGGAGCCTGACATGTTCTCCGGCTTCCCGCTCTTCCCGACCCAGGCCTCCACCGTCGCCCCCCGCGTGGACGCGCTCTATTTCTTCCTGGTCGCGCTCAGCACGTTCTTCTCCCTCCTCATCGCGGCCACGCTGGTGGTGTTCGTGGTGCGTTACCGCCGCCAGCGGGCCGGGGAGCTGCCGCGGCCCATCCACGGCTCGCTGGCCCTCGAGCTCACCTGGTCGGTGATCCCGCTGATCATCGCGCTCGGGACCTTCGTGTGGAGCGCGGACGTCTTCGTGTCCAGCCGCCGCGTGCCGCCCGGGGCGATGCCGGTCAACGTGGTGGGCAAGCGCTGGATGTGGAAGACCCAACACATGACCGGGCAGCGCGAGATCAACGAGCTGCACGTGCCCATCGGGGTGCCGGTGAAGCTGACCATGACGTCGGAGGACGTCATCCACAGCTTCTTCATCCCCGCCTTCCGGACCAAGCAGGACGCGATTCCCGGCCGCTACACCACGGTCTGGTTCCAGGCCACGCAGACGGGCACCTTCCACCTCTTCTGCGCCGAGTACTGCGGGACCAAGCACTCCCAGATGATCGGGTGGATCCACGTGATGGAGCCGGCCGCCTTCCAGACCTGGCTGGCCGGGGGCGCCACCGGCTCCCCCGCCCAGGAGGGCGAGAAGCTGTTCCAGTCCCTGGCCTGCATCACCTGCCACCGCGCCGACTCCCAGGGGCGGGGCCCGCGCCTGGAAGGCCTCTTCGGCAAGACCGTCCATCTCGCGAGCGGGGAGACGATCGTGGCCGACGCCGACTACGTCCGCGAGTCGATCCTCAACCCCACGGCGAAGGTCGTCGAGGGCTACCAGCCGATCATGCCGACCTTCCAGGGGCTGGTCAGCGAGGAGGGCGTGATGCAGCTCATCGCCTACATCCAGTCGCTGCAGACTCCGGGGGCGGAGGCGGCGGCCCCGCCCGGCGCGGGCGGGGTCAAGCTCCAGCAGGGCGCCCCCGCGGCGCCCGGGAAGGAGGGCGCCGCCCGCCCGGCGCCGCGCACGCCATGAGCACCCACACCGGCGGAGTCCCCGAGCCGTACGGGCGGCCCGGCGCCCCGCCGCCCCCGGAGCGGCCGGCCACCGTGGCCCGCGAGCGCGTGAACTACCTGAACGTGAGCTACGGCGTGCGCTCCTGGCTCCTCACCACCGACCACAAGCGGATCGCCCTGCTCTACCTGGGCGCGATCACCGTCATGTTCGCCATCGGCGGCATCTTCGCCACCCTCATCCGCCTGGAGCTGATCACTCCCCAGGGCGACATGGTGCAGTCGGAGACCTACAACAAGCTCTTCACCATGCACGGCGTGGTGATGGTGTTCTTCTTCCTCATCCCCTCCATCCCGGCCGTGCTCGGCAACTTCCTCATCCCGATCATGGTCGGGGCCCGGGACCTGGCCTTCCCCCGCATCAACCTGCTGAGCTGGTACGTGTACATGGTGGGGGCCGCCTTCACCATGTACGCGATGATCACGGGCGGGGTGGACACCGGCTGGACCTTCTACGTCCCCTACAGCACGCACTACTCGAACACGCACGTCATCGCCACCGGCCTCGGCATCTTCATCACCGGCTTCTCCTCGATCCTGACCGGCCTCAACTTCATCGTGACCATCCACAAGATGCGGGCGCCGGGGCTGACCTGGTGGCGGCTGCCCCTCTTCGTGTGGGCGCACTACGCGACCAGCCTCATCATGATCCTGGGCACGCCCGTGATCGCGGTGACGGTGCTGATGGTGGCCCTGGAGCGGGGCCTGCACCTGGGCATCTTCGACCCGGCGCTGGGCGGCGACCCCGTGCTCTTCCAGCACCTGTTCTGGTTCTACTCCCACCCCGCCGTCTACATCATGATCCTGCCCGCCATGGGCGTGGTCAGCGAGCTCGTGCAGGGCATGTCGCGCAAGAAGGTGTTCGGCTACAGCTTCATCGCCGTCTCCAGCCTCGCCATCGCCATGCTCGGGTTCCTGGTCTGGGGCCATCACATGTTCGTGGCCGGCCAGTCCGTGTACGCCGGCCTCGTCTTTTCCGGCATCAGCTACCTGGTGGCCATCCCCTCCGCGATCAAGGTCTTCAACTGGACGGCGACCCTCTACAAGGGATCGGTCTCCCTGGACACGCCGATGCTGTACGCCGTGGGCTTCATCGGCCTCTTCACGATCGGGGGGCTCACCGGCCTCTTCCTGGCCGCGCTGGGGCTGGACGTGCACGTGCACGACACCTACTTCGTGGTCGCGCACTTCCACTACATCATGGTGGGCGGCGCCATCATGGGGTACCTGGGCGGCCTGCACTACTGGTGGCCCAAGATCTCCGGCCGCCTCTACCCCGAGATGTGGGGACGCGTGGCCGCCATCACCATCTTCATGGGGTTCAACCTGACCTTCTTCCCGCAGTTCATCCTGGGCTACCTCGGGATGCCGCGGCGCTACCACTACTACCCGGAGGAGTTCCAGATCCTGCACGTCATGTCCTCCGCGGGCGCCTCCATCCTGGCCGTGGGCTACCTGCTCCCGCTCGTGTACTTCACGTGGTCGATGCGCTACGGCCCGCGGGCGGGGGCCAACCCGTGGGACGCGCGCGGCCTGGAGTGGGAGATCGACTCGCCGCCCCCGACGGAGAACTTCCGGGTGCAGCCGGTGGTGACGGACAGGACGTACGAGTACGGGTCGGAGGAGGAGGCGCGGATTGTCTAGCCTGAGCGAGGCCGCGCCGGCGGCGGGCGCGCATCACCCCGCGCTGCGCCACCACTTCGACAGCCTGGCCACCCAGAAGGAGTCGTCCCTGCTCGGGATGTGGGTCTTCATCGCCCAGGAGATCCTCTTCTTCGGCGGCATGCTGACCTGCTACGCCGTCTACCGGAACGTCTACTACGACGCCTTCGCCGCCGGCAGCCACCACCTCGACGTCCCCCTGGGCACCGTCAACACCGCCGTGCTCATCTGCTCGAGCCTGACCATGGCCCTGGGCGTGCACGCGGCCGCCCTCGGCAAGCGCAAGGCCACGGTGCTGTTCCTCCTGCTCACGATTCTGCTGGGCTCGGTGTTCCTGGGCATCAAGGTCGTCGAGTACGCGGACAAGTTCCATCACCATCTGGTGCCGGGGCCGACCTACAGCGTGGAGAGCCTGCGCGACGCGAAGGGCCAGCCGCTCCTCGAGGACAGCGACATCGCGCGCCACTCCGAGATCTTCTTCGCCCTCTACTTCGGCCTCACCGGCCTGCACGCGCTGCACATGATCATCGGGATCCCGATCATCGCCTTCATGGCCTGGTCGGCCTGGCGCGGCCGCTTCGGGCCCGCCTACTACACGCCGGTCGAGATCACGGGGCTCTACTGGCACTTCGTCGACATCGTGTGGATCTTCCTGTTCCCCCTCCTCTACCTGATTCCGCACCATGGCTGAGCCCGCCGCCCACCCCGAGGCCCACGCCGAGCCGCACGACCACATCGTGCCGGTGGGCACCTACATCCTGGTGTTCCTCGCCCTCATGGTGGGGACGGGGGGCACCGTGGCCGCCAGCTACCTGGACCTCGGCATCTGGAACACCCCGGTGGCCATGCTCATCGCGGTCACCAAGGCCAGCCTGGTCGTGTTCTTCTTCATGCACCTCAAGTACAGCCCCAAGCTCTACTGGGTCTGGGTGGGGGCGGCGATCTTCTTCCTCGCGCAGTTGATCCTGGGGGTGGGCGCGGACCTCCTGGCCCACCTGTTCCTGAACCTCGGCAACCCGGGCACCTAGGGGCGATCATGGCGGACATCGTCAACCCGCGCATCGAGGAGTACCTCCGCCGCCTCTACGACGACGGCGATCCCGTCCGCCGCGAGATGGAGGAGATGGCCCGGCAGCGGAAGTTCCCCATCGTCGGTCCCCTGGTGGGGCGGATGCTCGAGGTCCTCACGCGCGCGATCGGGGCCCGCCGGATCTTCGAGCTGGGCTCCGGCTACGGCTACTCCGCGCTGCACTTCGCGCGGGCGGCCGGCCCGGGGGCGAGCGTGCACTGCACCGAGCTGTCCGAGGAGAACGTGACGCTGGCCCAGGGCTTCCTGACCCGTGCCGGTGTGTGGGACCGCGTCACCTACCATCGCCAGGAGGCCACCGCCGCCCTGCGCGCGACGGGCGGCATCTGGGACATCGTCTACCTGGACATCGACAAGGAGGGCTATCCCCCGGTGGTGGACCTGGCCCATGCCCACCTGCGGCCGGGCGGGCTGTTCATCACCGACAACGTGCTCTGGTCCGGGCGCGTGCTGGACGGCGAGGACGACGGGACGGCGTCCACGCGCGCGGTGAAGGACTTCACGGCGCGCCTCTTCGCTCACCGCGGGTTCCTGACCTTCGAGAACCCGACGCGCGACGGCGTGGCCGTCGCCTTGCGCGTCTAGCCG